>CAMHOK010000055.1 GCA_946186735.1 uncultured Bacteroidales bacterium | reverse complement strand
TGACGCAAGAGAGCACCGCCTAACATTAGTAAACAAAGAAAGGAAAGTATTAAAAATAATAAACCCATAACCTAATAACCTAATCATGATTCTAACTGTACTCAAGCGCGACGGGCGCGTCGTTGGATTCAACGAAGAGAAAATCGCAACAGCCATACGCAAGGCCATGTTGCACACCGAGAAAGGAGAGGACATCACTCTCATTCGTCAGATAACCGACCGTGTAGCCTACAACGGGCAGAGCCAGATGACCGTGGAAGCCATACAAGATATGGTTGAATATGAGTTGATGAAGTCATCACGCAAAGATGTGGCCAAGGTCTATATCGCTTATCGTAACAAGCGTTCGATCGCTCGTAAGGCAAAGACCAGAGACCTGTTCGAGGAGATCATCAACATCAAGAACAACGATGTTACCCGCGAGAACGCCAACATGAACGCCGATACTCCGGCGGGCATGATGATGAAGTTCGCCTCTGAGACCACCAAACCTTTTGTTGACGACTATCTGCTCTCAGAAGATGTGCTCGAAGCCGTACAAGGCAACTACCTGCACATACACGACAAAGACTACTACCCCACCAAGTCACTCACCTGCGTTCAACACCCGCTCGACAACATCCTCAAGCATGGCTTCCAAGCAGGACACTCGTCTTCAAGACCCACCAAACGTATCGAGACAGCCTCTGTCATCGCTTGTATATCTATGGAGACAGCACAGAACGAGATGCACGGTGGACAGGCCATACCCGCTTTCGACTTCTACCTCGCTCCATACGTGCGCATGTCGTTCATCGAAGAGGTGAAGAAGATTGAAGAGTTCACCGGCGAGAACTACTCACATCTGTACAACGCTCAGTTCAAAGACTATGCCGTCAGACCCCTCTCACGCCTCGAAGGCGAACAGAGAGTGCTCCAACAAGCTATCAACAAGACCGTGGGCAGAGTGCACCAGGCCATGGAAGCTTTCATCCACAACATGAACACCATCCACTCGCGCGGTGGCAACCAGGTGGTCTTCTCTTCTATCAATTATGGTACCGACACCTCTGCCGAAGGACGCTGTATCATCCGCGAACTGCTACAGTCAACCTACGAGGGCGTAGGACACGGAGAGACCGCTATCTTCCCTATTCAGATATGGAAGAAAAAACGCGGTGTGAGCTACCTGCCCGAAGACCCCAACTACGACCTCTATAAGTTCGCTTGCAAGGTGACGGCACGACGCTTCTTCCCCAACTACCTCAACCTCGACGCTTCTTACAACCACCACGAGCTATGGCGAGCCGACGACCCCGAGAGATATAAGTATGAGGTGGCTACCATGGGATGCCGCACTCGCGTCTTCGAGAACCGCTTCGGACCTAAGACATCCATCGGACGAGGCAACCTCTCTTTCTCAACCATCAACATCGTCAAGCTGGCTATCGAGTGTATGTCAATAGAGAACCAAGAAGACCGCATACAAGCTTTCTTCGCTAAGCTCGACAACATCTTAGAGATCACCGCCAAACAGCTCCACGAACGCTTCGAGTTCCAACGCACAGCTTTCGCAAAGCAGTTCCCCCTGCTCATGTCCAAGCTGTGGATCGACTGCGAGAAACTGCAACCCAACGACACTATCGCATCCGTCATCAACCAAGGTACACTCGGCATAGGCTTCATCGGACTTGCCGAATGTCTGGTGGCACTCACCGGCAAACACCACGGAGAGAGCGAGGAGAGTCAGGCTCTCGGACTTAAGATAGTCACTTACATGCGCGACCGAGCCAACGAGTTCTCAGAGAAGTACCAACACAACTACTCCATCCTCGCCACTCCCGCCGAAGGATTGGCAGGCAAGTTCACCAAGGTCGATCAGAAGACTTTCGGAAAGATACCCGGTGTTACCGACCGCGACTACTACACCAACTCCAACCATGTGCCCGTCTATTACCACTGCACCGCACGACACAAGGCTGAGGTGGAAGCTCCTTACCACCCGCTCACACGTGCAGGACACATCTTCTATGTCGAGATCGACGGCGATGCTACACACAACCCTGAGGCTATCATGCGCATAGTGGATATGATGGACCAATACGACATAGGCTATGGCTCGGTCAACCACAACCGCAACCGTTGCATGGACTGCGGATACGAAGATGCACAAGACAACCTACAAGAGTGCCCCGAGTGCCACTCACATAACATCGACCGACTGCAGCGCATCACAGGCTACCTCGTCGGCACAACCGACCGCTGGAACCATGGCAAGCTCATGGAACTCAAAGACCGCGTCGTACATACCTGATAACGACAATCAATAACCACTCAACAGAGTATAAGCATAGAGACATATTCTCCGGAATATGTCTCTATCTCACTCTGCTCTCTTCATCCACTCTTATGGACTTACGCATACTCGATATAGTAGAAGACACCTGGGTTGACGGACCGGGACTGAGAACATCTATCTATGCAGCCGGCTGTCGGCACCACTGTCCCGGATGTCATAACCCGCAATCATGGGACTTCAACGGCGGCACACCCATGTCTGTCGCACAGATCATGGAACGCATCATGCTCAACCCCTTCGACGATGTAACCTTCTCAGGAGGAGACCCCATGTTCCAAGCCGAAGGGTTCACTGAGTTGGCTAAAGCTATACACCAACAAACAAAGAAAAACATCTGGTGCTATACTGGTTTCCTCTATGAGCAACTGCTCGACATGCCCGCACAACGACAACTGCTCGAACAAATAGACGTGCTCGTTGACGGACCCTTCATCCAAGCACAACGCAACATAAGCCTGCGCTTCCGCGGCTCCAACAACCAACGAATGATAGATGTAAAACAAAGTCTCAGACTCTCTAAGATAGTGCTCTGGGACGACTCCGACAGCAATCAGTCGTCCTCCACTATCTGAGGCAGATAAGCCGTGTCCTCCGTGCCATTACGCCATGCCACAGGACTCTTACCCGTCTCATGAAGGAAGATATAATAGAATGCTATGTAAGTGGAGAAACCGCTATCAAAAGCTATCTGTTCAAGCGACAGGTCTGTATCCTCCAGCAGCAACTTGGCATGCTCCACTTTCTTCCTGTTGGCATATTCAACATACGAACAGCCATATTGCACCTGCATCACCCTGTTGAAATAAACACGGGTGGTGCCTAAGGCGTGAATAAGATAGTCGGAGTGCAGACCCGCCTCAAGATATACCTTCTCATCCTCAATCAAGTGCCTCACGCCCTTTACCAATTCCTCGTTATCATCCAAGAACTCTTGCATCGTAAACGCCGACTGATTGTAAGGAATGATGGGGTTGAGATCAAAACCAAGAAAGATAAGGAACGAGCCTATGCCTATGATAAGCGAGGCCGCAACAAAAAAGATCCATCTGCCCGTAGGCGTCTGCATCATCTCAAGGGGCAAGAAGAAAGAGACGGCAAGATACAAGCCGCAACTCATGTTCCAGAAATAAATAGCCTTCGATTTAGAAGAGTAATGCGCACCCTGCAGCGTTACTCTTTTGTATAGTTTGAGCAGTTGCGACAAGGCTATCATCGACTGAGTGAAGACTATGAACGCTACCCAATACAGATGATAGACGAACTTACCCTTGTAGAAAATAGAAACACCCTCTATGCTCACAGGCTCTGCCATATCATGTGCAAAAGCATAAGAAGGAACCAACTCTATCGACATCTTCGGCAAGAAGAACAACAAGGTCAATGCCCATAGACCAAGAGTGGTGGGAGTAAACAACCGAGAGTCCTCCTCCGGACTATGCAACATATAAAGAAGCGGTACAAACAAAGTAACTGTACGAGAATGGCACAGACGGAAAAAATTGCTGTCGGTAGCAGGGTCAAACACCTTACTCGCAAAATAAGCATCAGCTGCCGTCACAAGCAAGATAAGAAGCAAGATAATGGCAAAAGTCCATTGACGCTTGCTGAACTTCTTCCACAACGCTACCGCTCCCATGAGGTAAGCAGGCGTGTTACACAAAAAAACTTCTAAAGTGGTGCTCATAATCAAACAACTCTCGTGCAAAAGTACTATTTTACGCTAAAACAGCCAAATCTTAGAACGCAAAATTTACATTCTTACACAAAAAAATCACAACAAACACCTTTTTCTTGCTTTTTAAGAAAAATATATCTATTTTTGCGGTGTTTTTGTGTTAACACTTATTTACTTTTGTTGTCTATCGCTTCTTATATTGTTCTATCGGCAGTGTCGTCAGCACCATCCTCTTATTTCTACGGGTGGGATACCGTCCGATATTTCAGATACCTTGCCGACGCCTATCTCAAGCAGTTCCCGTGGCAAGTACAAGTGTCGTTCGTCCTCCTTGCCGTCAGCTCACTCATGAAATCTTCCTCTCTATAGCTTTCGCCAGACGTATGGTTCAGCGTTCTAACGAACAACGCGAGCTGGAACGATGCAAAGCGCTGCTCGAAAAGCCCTTTAGAACCATCCTCACCGACAATAGGAAGATGACATGGGAAGAGATGGAGTATATCTGCTGTGCCGACCGGACAGAGATACAAGAGTTCAGCAGCACCGTGCTCACACGACTCATCCTCAGCCTGCGTATGGAGCAGAGCGACAAAGTATATATCCCAAACATGCAACACCTATGCGGGATGACCGGCGTACGCGACGCCTTAGAACATAAACTGGTCAAAGGAAACGATGTGGAACGCACTCTGCAGATCCTCATCACACTGCCCATACGCATTGGAGAAGGAGCTCTCGCCATCTATACCAGCAACAAGAACACGCAGATACGAGAGTTAGCACGCTCCTACTACGGCTTCTGCAGCAAAGCCGAACCGTTCAGCTTCGTCATGCAAGACATCAACGAACCCTTCAACCTATGGTATCCTACCACCTTCCACCGACTATGCAGTTGGCATCGCACACAAGGACATCCCACACCACAACTGCTCTCCTTGGCAGACAACTCACAAAACGAAGATAAGAAAGCACTCTTCATCTCAGAAATACCTTATTGGGGCACCGAGAAAGAAAAAAGAGGAGTAGAGCGCTACCTCGCCTCACAAAATCAGAAATGTTGCCTCGCTGCCATTCATGCCCTCTCTATCATCGCTGACCCACGGTCAGAACAGATGCTCATCGACAACTACAACCGACAATTCCCCCAAGCAAAACGAGAGACACTACTCGCTATCGCCAAGATCAACACAGGCAAACAGACCGAGTTCTTCCGACAAGCATACCTCTACTCCTCCTCACATAAGACAAGAGCCGTAGCTCTCTCTTGCCTCTTCAACTACGGAGAAGAAGGAAGGCGTATCTTCCATGAGCTCGCACAAGCCGGACTCGACGACAACCGATTCTTCATGCAGATAATATCGTCTAACGAACAGTAACAAAACAGCACCGTCATGTGGGAAACAATACTATATTTCTATGGCTATCTGGTCTTCTTCTACTCACTGGGCCTGATAGTGTCGTATGTGCTCCTCCTGGTGCTCTCTTTCATTCATAGCCGTAAGTATCTCAAATGGACCGACGACCATATCTGCTATGCCGTCGAGAACAGTCCGTTCGCACCGGGCGTGAGCATAGTAGCTCCCGCCTACAACGAGGAGAAAACGATAGTGGAGAATGTGAGCTCGCTGCTACAACTCGACTATCCTAATTTCGAGGTTATCATCGTCAACGACGGCAGCAAAGACCGAACATTGCAAATACTCATCGAACAGTTCGAGTTGGAAGAGACACCCTACGAGTATGTGCAACGTATCCACTGCAAACCCTTCAGACGACTCTTCCATTCTACCAATCCCAAATACAAACGACTCACCGTCGTTGACAAAGTGAACGGCGGAACGAAAGCCGATGCTGTCAACGCCGGACTGAACGTAGTACAGACCCCATATTTCATCAACACCGATGTTGACTGTATCCTCTCGCGCGACGCTATCAAACAATGTATCTTCCCCATCCTCCAAGACAGCTCCATCATCGCTGTCAGCGGAACCATGTCAATGAGTAATGGTAGCATATCAGAGAACGGACAACTCGTGGACATCCGACCATCCAACAAACCGCTGCCGCTCTTCCAAGACCTCGAGTATAAACGCAGCTTCCTCGTCGGCAAGATGGGATGGAGCCAGATCAACGCCATGAACAATGTGTCCGGCGGATACGGACTGTTCAGTACCGAAGTGGTACTCTCTGCCGGTGGCTATGCAAGCGACTCCTTCGCCGAAGATATGGACATGATAACACGCATGATCGGTTACTGCTGCGAGCAGAAACGACCATATCGCGTCGTGCAGATACCACATACCTGCTGCTGGACCGAAGGACCTTCAACCATGAAAGTGCTCAAGAGACAGAGAGTGAGATGGGGAAGAGGACTCATGCAACACATGATCAAACATCGATACATGCTCTTCAACCCCAAGTATAAGACACTCGGATTAGTCACACTGCCCTACACTTTTATCTTCGAGTTCCTCGCTCCCGTCATAGAGTCCACCGGACTCCTTATGCTCATCTACCTGCTCTTCTCTCATGGCATCAACTGGAACTCGTTCTGGATACTCTTCGCCGCTATCTACCTCTTCTCTTTCTTGCTCTCCAGCTTTGTCATCTTCTACGATTATACCGCAGGCGGGTCATATAAGAACACATGGAGCTACCTCAAACTGCTCATCGCCTCAATCCTTGAGCCTATCTTCTACCACCCACTGCTCGTCGTCTTCTCTCTCATAGGCTACTACAACCACCTCACCAAGCGTGCCGCCGTCTGGGGAGAGATGACTCGTACAGGCACAACCAAGAAAACATCCTGACCACATGACACGACCACTCTTCATATCCTTGCTTGCCGCTCTGACACTGTCACTGAGCACCATCAATGCCCAGACCTCAGAGCCCGTCGCCGACACTATCAGTGCCGGACGGCAAGCGTCGAGCGAAGTGCTGCCCGAGCTCGTCAGTATGGCGCCTGATGAATATGAAGATACCGTACGAGCTCTCTTCCGCGAACAACGATGGGAACTGGGTAAGTATTATCTTGAAGCCTCCGAGAGAGAATGGGGAGTGGTGTCTATGCTCTACATGTTACACGGACGATACTACATGCATGCAGGCGATACAAAAACAGCACGACGATATCTACTCACCGCTGTCAACGACGACGAGAGCAACACCGAAGCCCTCGAACTGCTCGTCAAGTTAGAAGAAGAGCAAAAGAACTACTCTACCGCTATCGTACATGTCAACGAGCTGCTACGCTTCAGTCCATACAACCCGCGACTATGGCGCAAGAAGATAGAGCTATACCGACTACTCGGTAACGACTCGGAAGCTAACCGACTACTCTATCGACTACAACAGATCTATCCCGAAGACGAACAGATACGGCAAGACGTTATCTATCTCAAACAGCAGGAGATCAACGAGCAACGCAAGTCAGGCAAAGAGAGTAATGTACAGAAAGCTCTCGTCGAGCTCATCGACACCAACCCGCGAGACGCAGACTATTACCTCGAACTCTCATCCTCACTGCTCAAAGAAGGCAAACGTCAACAAGCCGAAGAGGTGTGTGCCAAAGGTGTACTACTCACTCACGGCAACACCCGACTCATACGACGACGAGTGGCTATCCTCACCGAAGAGAGCCGATATCAGGAGGCTGAGTTCTATCTCAAAGACTGCATCCGACTCTATGGCTTACGCTCCATGGACAACGACCTGACCAACCTTCAGGCTGAAGCTGCCGAGGCTGCCGACAACAACGAAGCATACACCCGTTACCAACACCTCTATGGCAAGACCGGCAGTCAGGAAGCACTCGACTGGCTCATAAGAAAAGCTATGCAAAGAGGCTATTGGGACGATGCCGAACAATACATACGCGAAGATATGCTGCGCAACGGACAGAACAAACAACGACTCGCACAAGCCTACCTCGTGCAGCAAAGGTTAGGCAACCAAAAAGCAGCCGACCGCATAGCCGAACAACTCTTCCTCACCGACCCTCACGACGCCGACATCCGTCAGACAATAGCACAACAACGACTCATCACCGCCACCGACCTCATGCGCGACGAGAACTACAAAGATGCTCTGCTCCCGCTCTATCAGGCGGACACACTCACCACCGACTCGCTCACACGACTGGTCATCAGTCATCGTATATCCACATGCCTGAGCATGATACCCGACACCACCCGCACCGACTCACTCATCGACGACGACTACCTCTCACGGGCACTTCGCTTCGAGAAAGCACACAACTACGACTCCGCCTATGTCAACATCCTCAGGTACGTGCCCGCGCCCAACGAATATGTGTATGTCAGACGCCACGGCTACACCCTCCATGCCCGGACCATGCACAACAGCCTCTCTTTCGACTATCAGTACGCCAGACGCAGCAGCGTGGACGAGTGGAGCCATAACGCCTCCGTCAACTATACTCACAGCTGGACGCACGACGCCATGGAGGTGGCTGTGGCATACGCAGGAAGAGAGAGTGCCTCGTGGACAGAGACAACCGACGAGGGTAACGACACCACCATCACCACCAAAGGAGGATCTGGCGTACAGCTGGGAGCCGGATATATGCATTACTTCGACTGGGGAGACATCGACCTGCATGCCACTTGGGCAAGCCTCTTCTTCCCCGTGGCTTCAGCAAAAATAGCCGTCACCGAGAACCTGCCTAAAGAATGGACTCTTACTGAGCGTGCCGCTTGGAGGTACATACGCGAGACCGACGAAAGTCTCTACCACCTCTTCTCCGCAGGACTGATGGCAACCAAACAGCTCAACGGATTCTTGCTCTCACCAGCCATCGACATCTTTATCGTCAACAACAGAGTGTATGCCAACGGCAATGCTAAGATGCAATACTTCCCGTTAGAAGGCGATAGGAGCAATGTGTTCACCTCCTTCGGCATAGGTAACGCACCAGAGATAAGTATCCTCGACAACAACCTCCCACTACGCTTCGCCGACCTCAACACCAACGTGTCGGTAGGCGGTAACTATGTCATCAACGGGCACCTCTCCATCGCAGCAAGCGCCTCGTGGTATGTCATCTCCAACAACGCCAACACCACACGTAACTACCTATACCTCAATGCCGGACTAAACATCAATTTCTGACACCACATGACCAAACTAACCACATGACCAAACGACACTTCATATTACTCCTCATCCTTGTCGCACTGCTCGCTTCTTGCCGTATGAGCGTCGGACCTACCAATGTGAGAGTGAAAGATCCCACAAGACACTACCTGCCCGTGCTCTGCGGCACACAACTAAAGATGTTGTGGAAACTATACAACGACGGACCCGAACCGCTTGTCATCGAAGATATACAGCCCGCCTGCAGTGCCATCACACTGCAAACGACTGTCGCAAAAGTCATACCCGAAGGCGACTCTGTCGTGATGGTCTTCAACTTCGACACACAAAGCAACCTCAATTATGCACAACACAGCATACGCATCTTTGGCAATATCGAACCCGAAGGGGAGGTCGAACTCAGCTTTGATGTACATATCGTACCGCCCTCTGTTGACCAATCGGACTACGAAGAGAAATATTTCCACCGACTCAACCTCGCCGGTGCCACCGACGCCGAGACACATACACACCTGTACTTCACCGACTCTGTCAGTGCCGACCAGATATTAGGCTACTGACCTGAGGCTTCAACCATAATAACCGATCTTAAACGACATTAAATTATGAAACCACATTATTCCGTCTTACTCATCTTAGCATGCCTCCTGTTCTCTTGTAAGGACCGCACTGCCATATCATCACTCGTCCTACAACCCGCCAAACAGATGGGCTACAACATCTACTCAGGCAAGCAGACCCTGCAGAGCTCTTTGCCACAGAGCCAAAAAGCACCTAAGGCCACCCTCGCTTTCACCTACCACAAGATATGGGACGGCGACTTCCCTAACGAATATAAGAGTCTCATCCCTCCTGCCGTCACAAACGAAGAGAAACAGTATGTGCTCAACTATATCAAGAACCATCCTGATGAGGGAACCGACGAGTTCGGCAGCACCACTTACTTCGTGCAGAACATAGGCTCTTCTTACGCCTACTACACCGGCAACACTCTCGTTGACCATAACGGAGCCTCACATGGTGTGACTGGAGGTAACCACATGGATTATCTGCAGATCAACGGCAACCATATCAACGACTATAACAGCAGTTGGGGACCCGATGCCCTCTGCCGCAACCTGCCACTCATCAACCCCACCTACCACGATAGCTGGGGAGATAAAGACCAGACCAAAACCAATGCTTTCTGCTTCTATTATATCAACGGCTATGGCTGCTACCTGTGCTTCGACTACAGAACAGCCAAGAACAGCGGTGAGTATTATAACGGCGATGGAGTATATAACGACTGGGTCATCAAACTCACACCCGCCGACGGCTACACCCACACCCCTGCCACCGAACCCGTCACCACAACACCCATGAACGGCGAAGTGGAGATCAACCTCTCACTCAACGCCGAGAAAGAAGAAGGCGACTACATAGCCTCCAAACTGTCAGTGCATATCAGAGACACCTCCGACCTCGTCATCTTCCTGCCTGTGCCTATGGAGTATTATCTCGAAAAAGACGACATGCAGATAGTGCTCTCCCATCAGTCAGGACAGATGCAATACAACATCTTCGTGGAGACGGTTGACATGGATATTGCAGGACAACGTGTGAGCATGAATGTGGGCTTCGAAGAAGATGGCATACGCATCAGCATCAACAATATCCAACCCGAAGTGCTCAGATATTGTCGCGAACAGTATGCCGACGGGCTCACTTTTGAGATATGGACCTATTACCACGACGGCAACAGGGCCTTGCTACAAGACTACCTCAACCAATCGACAGTCAGTTTTACCGGTAACATAGGGAACTATATCAATGCCTTCGGCATCGTTGACGGAGAGAAGAACCCTCTCGACTGCACCGTCACCCGCTCTGAGTAGGTCAGTCTTCTACCACCTCGCCCATGAGCGTGGCTGCCGTGGCTGACACTATGCGCATCTTCACCAGCTCACCTATATGTCTGCCTGCGCGAGAAAAGACTACTGTCTTATACTGCGAGGTCCTACCGAACATCTGCTCATGACTACGCTTGGCATAACCTTCAACAAGCACCTCACGCACCTGACCTATCTCACGATTGTTGCTCGCCAACGACAACTCGTTCTGCAAAGCGATGATCTCGTTCAGACGCCTTATCTTAGTCTCCTCAGGCACATTATCTTCAAGATGCTTGCTCGCGTAGGTGCCGCCACGCTCCGAATAACGGAACATGAAAGCCGAGTCGTAACCCACCTCGCGCATCAACGACAAGGTGAGTTCATGATCCTCCTCCGTCTCGTCATGAAAACCACAAAAGACATCGGTCGAGATGGCTGCATCCGGCAAGATACGACGGATAGCCGCTATGCGGTCTAAATACCACTCACGAGTATATTTGCGGTTCATCAGTTTGAGTATCTTGTTGCTGCCGCTCTGAACAGGCAGATGGATGAACTTGCACAGGTTTGCGTAGCGACTTATCACCTCCAAGGTCTTATCCGACATATCCTTCGGATGAGAGGTGGTGAAGCGAACACGCATCCCGGGTACCGACTGAGCCACCAACTCCAACAGAGCAGGAAAATCAACCACCCTTACCTCATCACCCGACTTCTGCTCGTAACGATAAGAGTTGACGTTCTGACCCAACAGCGTCACTTCCTTATAACCCCTCTCATAAAGGTCTCTCACTTCTGCCAATATACTCTCCACATCACGCGAACGCTCTCGACCACGCGTATAAGGTACCACACAATAAGTGCAGAAATTGTTGCAGCCACGCATTATACTCACAAAACCTGAGATAGTCTTACCTAATCGCGAAGGTAAGACAGACGAATAGGTCTCCGTCGTGCTCAACTCCACATTGATGGCATGCAGGCCCTGCTCAGCTTGTGCCAGCAGATTAGGTATGTCTAAATAAGCATCCGGACCTGCCACAAAATCAACCTTGTAGTCTCTTATCAACTCCTCGCCTACGCGCTCAGCCATACAACCTATCACACCTATCAGCACACGCTTAGGTTCAATGCCTGAGGCACGCTCTTTTGACCTGCGCTTCTTTTCCTGACTACTCAGCTCCCTAAGACGAGAGAAGATCTTCTGCTCCGCATTGTCGCGAACAGAACAAGTGTTGAGAATAATAACATCAGCCAGGTCGGCACTGTCGATAGGACTATAATCGGTGGTCTGCATCACCGAAGCCACCACCTCCGAGTCTGCCACATTCATCTGACAACCATAGGTCTCAATGTAAAAAGTCTTCTGCATATTACGATTTTTATTAAATAAGAGGTCTTTTATAGCTCAGTAAAAATTACACTTCCGGAACACTACTCCGAATTTCTGACAAAGATACAAATTATTCTTCAATAAGCATCAACAAATAACTTTTTTGAGTATTAACCGACAAGAAATAGCCGTTGAAAGCGGAAAAATAAGCATTTTTTTCAGAAAA
>CAMHOK010000054.1 GCA_946186735.1 uncultured Bacteroidales bacterium | reverse complement strand
TTGTGCGGTTGAAACTATTTTTAAGCAGGTTTATGGCTAATGCTAATTGTTGTTTTTCCGGCGCAACATTTTCCGTATAAATATCATCTCTTTCTTCTATCAATTGTTTTATAGTTTCTTCTGTTGCGGTGGTGTCGTTGTATGCGAGTATATATAGCATATCATATTTATATTCTTCGTCTAAATGAAGATTCTCAATTGTATAGTTTGCGTAATACACAGCGGAGTCATATTTTTCCATCGCCCAGAATGCTCGTGCTTTGGTAACATAACATGTAGGCTCATAGTTGCCAAATTTCTGTGACATATTGATAGCGTATATAGCAAAATCATATTTCTCTATATTGCGATATAGTATGCCCTCTGTCTCCCATGTCTTGGCAATAACAGAGGTGTCTGCACATTCGTTTCTTATAGTAGTTAGGAGGTGTAATGTTTCTGCTTGCATGCGTTGTTCTGCAAGTTCAAGAGCCATAGCGTTAAGTGCGTAATAATACATTGTTGTATCATTAGTTCTGGCGAATCGTGTGGCACATTGCTCATACATCTGATATGACAGTTGGAACGAGTCCGCAAGATGGCAGAGAGTGCCCATGTTGCTATATATACGTCCCATGATAGCATGGTCTGAGAAAGAAGGATGAGGTATGGGGCGAAATAGATACTCGGCTTGTGTGCCGTCAATAAACGCCTGCATCGCTGCTGTTTGGTTGCCGCAGCCACGCAGCAGCCTGCCATAGTAATAACAGGCGCGAGCGTAGTCGTTAGGGTGGAGCAAGCGATGGTGTTTTAATGTCTCTACGGCTTTGAATAGTTTGGCACTATCGTTATATGCGATGCCTTCCATGTGCAGACTATCAGCGATCGCCAGCGTGCGTTGTGCTTCCTCTATGTTGCTCTTTGTACTGCATGAAAATAACATGCAGGCAGACAAGAGTAATATGGTAATACGAATGTTGTTCATGATGGGAGAATATTCTTATGCTTGTTTTGTGTTGAGTTGTTGATAGACCATAGCGCGAATAAAGTTATCAAGACGATAGTAGCGTTTTTTTTGCTCTTGTTGTCTTGTCTATCGGGGGCTTGCGGGGCGGGGCGTGTACCACGAGTGTTAGGTAGTTGCTTCTTGTAGCGTTGGAGATATCGGGTGTAGAGGGCAGCGACCTGTAACGCGATGGTCGGCAATACTATCAAAAATAGGAGGTAGCATAATCTATAAATTTTAGTAGTTAATTATGCTACAAATTTACTAAAAGTTATTGAAATACACAAGCGTTAATGCAATATATCAATAAAATATGATATTATTTTTATTGTTTAGTGCGACTATGTTTTGATAATACAATTTGCCGTCATTCGCAATAAAATCACTTATAAAACAAAAAATAATTTGATGCGGTTGCCGTGAAGGAGTCGTTGAACATTAGCGGAGAGTGAAAGAAAAATATATGATGTGTAGTAGTTTTTCTGTTGTTGTTTCGGTTAATTTTACTACCTTTGCACATTGAAAAACCAACCTTAATAAAGTTTATAACATGTTTAATAGTCGAAGATTTGTCTTCTTTGTTTTTTGTTGTGTTCTCTCACTTAGAGTCTTGTATTCTCAGTCGTTATGGCAGCGTGTTGACTCGGTGGTAGAGTCGGCGGTGGATGCGGGTGTCGTTCCTGGTGCGGTCCTTTGTGTTGTTCACTCAGATGAGATTGTACATCTGCGTGCTTTTGGTTATCGTCAGGTTTATCCGGTAAAAAAATCGATGGAGAGCAACACTATTTTTGATTTGGCGTCTTTGTCGAAGCCTGTGGGAACGGCCATGGCAGTGATGAAGCTTATAGACGATGGTCGTCTGTCGTTAGAGGACAGTGTGAGCAAGTATATCCCGGGTTTCAACGACTCGGTCAAGGTGGCTCATCTGCTCACTCATATCTCAGGTCTGCCTGCTTATGCCAATGCTTCGATGCTTGAGGAGAAATACGGTTCGCCTGCACCTGATTCGCTCATGGCGCATATATCGATGCTTTCTCATGGCAGAGCGCAGGGTGAGTTCCGCTATTCGTGTCTTAACTTCATCACTCTTCAGCATATAGTGGAGGTTGTCTCCGGTATGTCGCTCAAGGAGTTTTACGAGGTTAACATAGCACAACCGATGGGATTGTACAACACGTGTTATTGTCCTCCGAAGGAATGGCTTAGTCGTATTGCTCCTACAGAGAACATCAAGGTGGGCCGTCGTGAGTATCGTCTGCTTCACGGCGAGGTGCACGACCCGCTTGCCAGGGTGATGAATGCGGGCAACTCAGGCAATGCCGGACTCTTCTCTAATGCCAACGACTTGGCCAAAGTGTGTATGTTCCTTATGCATCCGGAGAAGCACAGTGGTCCGTTCAGTGCCAAGACGGTGAAGTTGATGACCACTGTTCCGGAAGAGTATAAGGAGTCGGGCAGGACTTACGGTTGGGATTCGCAGAGCGATTATAACGCCCCTCTTGGTTCGTTCTTCACGGAGCAGTCGTATTCACATTCGGGCTATACCGGCACTTCGATAGCCATCGATCCGGTGCGTGATGTGGCGGTTATTCTTCTGACTAATCGTGTTCATCCGAAAGACAAGGGTTCGGTCAATCCTCTGCGTCGCAGGGTGGCGGATGAGGTGTCGCTTGTCTATGCATTGCCTGACTCGTCGATGCATTATGTGAGGCGTTTCCCCACGGATGTCCAACCCGCCTCACCTCAGCGCCATCGTCCGCCGCGCAGTGTGCTTTATTTCCCTGAGCCCACGAAGGCCAACAAGGCGTTCTTCGTCGATGAGAAGACATATAAGTATCTAAGGAAGAAAAAATATAAGGTACCGCAGATATGAACGAGATAGAGATAGTCAGCCCGTCGTTTGAAGAGCAGGTCTCTTTGCCTATCTTCGAAGGTCTGAGGGCGGGTTTCCCTTCGCCGGCAGCCGATTATGAGAACGACACTCTTGATTTTAATCGTGATTTCATACAACATCCCGACTCAACTTTCTATGGTCGTGTGCGGGGTGATAGTATGAAGGATGCCGGCATAACCGAGGGTGATATCTTGGTGGTTGACAAATCGCTTGAGCCGGAGCATGGTGATGTAGTGGTGGCTTATTTCAATCGTGAGTTCACCATCAAGTTCTTAGACACCACTCATGCCGTTGACGGCTATATGGAGCTTGTTCCTGCCAACGACAAGTATCGGAAGATTCATATTGATGTTAATGACGATTTTGTCATCTGGGGAGTGGTGGTGTTTACTATCAAACCTTGGAGACAAAAGATATAAGATGTACGCTATTGTTGACTGTGATAATTGTTATGTGAGTTGTGAGCGTGTCTTTCGCCCCGACCTACGAACGACTCCCGTTGTTGTTCTGTCTAACAACGATGGTTGTGTTGTTGCTCGTAGCAATGAGGCGAAGAAGTTAGGCATCAAAGCGGGCATGCCTTATTTTAAGTTGCGCGAGCAGTTCTCTGAGTCGCAGGTTGTAGCTTTCTCGTCTAACTATGAGTTGTATGCCGACATCACACAGCGGGTGATGTCGATTGTGAAGTCATCGGCTCCCACTTTCTATCGTTATAGTATAGACGAAGCTTTTTGTGATCTGTCGGGTATGGACTATACAGACTTGAAGTCATGGGGAGAGCAGTTGCATGAGAAGGTGATGCGTTCGACCGGGATGCCGGTGAGTATAGGTATAGCTCCGACGAAGACTCTGGCGAAGATGGCTTCGCATTATGCAAAGAAATACAAGGGTTATAAGCATTGTTGCGTTATTGACGATGAGCAGAAGCGTCATCGTGCTTTAGAGTTGTATGAGATAGATGAGGTATGGGGTGTTGGTCGCAGGGTGGCTCCGCAGCTTCATCAGCAAGGTGTGCATACGGCTTACGACCTGAGTTGCCGTTCGCGCGATTGGGTCAAACGGCATTTCGCCTTACCTCTGGAGCGTACATGGTGTGAGTTGAATGGTATTGATTGTGTTCCCAACGAGGAATATGCACCCAAGAAGTCGATATGTACCTCTCGTTCTTTCGCACACAACATCAAACACTTTGATGAGGTCCGCACTCTTGTGAGTAAGTTCGCTGCCCGTTGTTCTGAGAAGTTAAGGAAGCAGGGGTCAGTGGCGGCAACGGTGTCAATCTTCTTGTCAACCAATCATTTCAGAGAAGACTTAGCGCAGTATGATAATAGCAGTAAGAAGCTTTTACTCACTCCTACCAACTCGACGCAGGCGATAGTGAGTGCTGCTATTGATTGTCTTCGAGCGGTGTGGCGAGAGGGTTATGAGTATAAGCGTGCGGGAGTGATAGTGTATGATATCTCTTCGGCCGACTCTATTCAGACCGACCTTTTTGATTACGACAGTGAGGTCTATCGGAAGCGCAGTGAGCTTGATGCTGTGATAGATAAGATCAACAAGATTAACGGAGCCGAGACTGTTGTGCTTGCTTCGGAACAGCTTCGCTCGGAGAGCGAGTCGGATCGTTCTGCAAACACGGCGGGCACAAAAAAGTCAGAGCCGATAAAGACTCTGACTTTTAAGGACGCTATTCGTCATGACCTTCGTTCTCCTAATTATACCACTCGTTGGAGTGACATACTCTCCGTTGGTCAGACAGAGGATTAGAGTCGTGCTTTGAGCCATGCTGCCTCGTCTTTGCTAAGCAGAGGCTCGATGGTAAGGAACATGTTTTGGTGATATTGTCTGATCCACTCTTTCTCTTGCTCAGTGAGCATGTTCATGTCGAGCAGTCGGAGGTCGTAGAAGCAGAGAGTGAGTGTGTCGAAGCGGTAGTAGGTGCCGAACTCGGTTGTTGAGTCTTCGACGACGGTTATGAGGTTCTCTATTCTTATTCCATATTCGCCTGCACGGTAGATGCCGGGTTCATCGGAACAGATGTTCCCCGGGTATAGCGGAGCGGGGTTGTTGTCGGTGCGGATATTTTGCGGTCCCTCGTGGCATCCGAGGAAATGTCCGACTCCGTGTCCTGTTCCGTGTCCGTAAGTGATCCCTTCTTTCCACATATATTGGTGTGCGAGCACATCGAGTTGGTTGCCTCTGGTGCCTCTTGGGAACTTAGCGCAGGCGAGAGCTATATGTCCTTTCATGACGAGGGTGTTGTCGTGCTGCACTTTGTTGAAGAACTTTCTCTGTTCGGTGCCCTCTTCGGGGATGTCGCCTAACCAGACAGTACGGGTGATGTCGGTGGTGCCGTCAAGATATTGTCCTCCGGAGTCGAGCAGCAGTACGCCATAGGGTTTGACAACGGCACAGTCGTCTTTGGTAGCTTCGTAATGAACGATAGCTCCGTTGCCTTGATAGCCTGCGATAGTGCCGAAACTTTCTTCTACGAAGTTATTGCCTTGAGCTCGCAGTTCATGAAGCTTATCCATGAGCGAGTATTCTGTCTGTGTCCGGTTATTGGCAAAAGCTTCGGTGTCGAGCCAGCGGAAGAAACGTGTGAGGGCGACAGCATCTTGTATCATAGCTTTCTTCTCTCCTTCAATCTCCACCTCGTTCTTCATGCTTTTCAGCAGCAAGACGGGTGACTGTGTGTCTATCTTCTTGCAGTTAACAGGCAGAGCTTCCCATAGAGCACGATTGAGTCGCGAGCCGTCGAAGAGAACGCGAGCAGTGTCGGGTAACTCGCTCAGAGCGGCGAAGATGTCTTCGTAGGGGCGGGCTGTGATGCCGGTGGCATTAAGATATGCTTGAGCTTTGTGGTCGATCTTTTGCGGGTCAACAAAGAGTGTGCAGCTATCGGGTTGAATAAGAGCATAACTGATGACAACGGGATTGAAGTCCACATCGAAGCCGCGGATATTAAAGAGCCATGCTATCTCGTCGAGGGCAGAGATGACCATTGTGTCTGCCGATTTTTTCTTCAGTTCTTGTCTGATACGATCGACCTTGCTCTGAGTGGTCTCTCCTGCATACTTCACATCATACTCATACAGAGTTGATTGCGGTATGGGTGGTCGGTTCTCGGTCCAGAGAGGACGGATAAGATCAACGCTCTTGATAGTGAGTTCTTTCTGAGCCAACTGTTCGGACAAAGCGGCATAACCTTTGACGGTGAACATCTCGGGGTTGAGTCCGACGACCTGACCTTGTGCTAAGTTCTCGCAGAGCCATTGGGGGATGGTAGGTGTGTCTATCTCACTTTCTTTCATCAGCTCTACTCCGCTTCCTTCAAGTTCTTTATCGGCTTGGAGGTAATAGCGTGAGTCGGTCCAGAGGAAGGCTCTGTCGGTGGTGATGAGAACGGTGCCGGTCTCCCCTTTGAAACCGGAGATCCAGGTGGTCTCTTTCCAATGGTCTGCCATATATTCGGAGGCGTGTGGGTCGGTGCCGGGGATGATATAGGCAGACAGGTTATGCTGCTTCATTTCTTCGCGCAGAGCAGCGATGCGTGATAATGGTGTTGACATAATGGTAAAAAATATTTCAAGAGATTATTATTCAAGTTCGTAGCCGTAGTGCCTGAGACGGGCGGATTTCTGTCGCCAGTCTTTATCGACCTTGACAAACAGTTCGAGGAAGACTTTCTTCTGGAAGAAGTCTTCAATGTCTTTTCTTGCTTGAGTGCCTACTTTTTTGAGGGCTTGCCCTTGTTTGCCGATGATGATACCTTTTTGCGAGTCTCTCTCGACAAAGATGATAGCACTTATTCGTATCAAGCCTCCCTTACCATCTGTGCCTTCTTCCTCTTTGAAACTCTCCACCTCTACTTCTACGGAGTAGGGTATCTCTTTGTCATAATTGAGCAGGATCTTCTCGCGTATGATCTCGGTAACGAAGAATTTCTCGGGTTTGTCGGTCAGTTGGTCTTTGTCGAAGAAAGGTGGTGAGGGTGGCAGGAGCTCAACTATGCGTCGGAACAGTTGGTCCACGCCGAAGCGCTCTTTAGCGGAGATGGGGAAGATCTCGGCAGCGGGCAGCTGTTTCTGCCAGAACTCGACGAGTCGAGTGAGGGTGTCTTGCGTGGTGAGGTCGATCTTGTTGATGACGAGGATAAGGTGAGCCTTGTTGTGTTTGACCTTATCAAGGAAGTCAGCATTCTTCTCTATATTATCTTGTACATCGGTAACATAGATGAGTATGTCGGCATCTACCAGAGCTGAGCGTGAGAACTCAAGCATGCTTTCTTGCAGTTTATAGTTGGGCTTGAGCACGCCGGGGGTGTCGGAATAGACTATCTGAAAGTCCTCCCCATTGACTATACCGAGGATGCGGTGTCGGGTGGTCTGTGCTTTGCTGGTGATGATGCTGATACGCTCGCCCACGAGAGCGTTCATCAGGGTTGACTTGCCCACATTGGGATTGCCTACGATATTTACGAATCCGCTTTTATGCATGATGATGTTTCTTTAAGAAGTTCTTATGTCGTTTTGGGTGCAAATATACGAAAAAAAAATTGTATCTTTGCCGAAAAATCAGAATCACGATGAAGAAATTTATGTTACTTGTATTATCGGCACTCTTGAGCAGCCTTGCCGGTGCCGAGATTATCGTTGTTGAAAATTTTGAGTATGACGATTTTACGACTCCTTTGGTCAATCAGTCGGCATGGACGAATGATTATGCCACATCAGCTTCAGCCAATGCATATATTACCGGCGGCCTGAGTTTCTCGTCGTATGCCGGTTGCGGAGTGGGCAATGCAGTGGTCGTCGAGGGAGAGACGGGGAGTTATCACCCGTCTTTAGAGTTTACTCAGCAGACGGAAGGAACGATCTATACCGCTTTTATGTTTCAGGCTTTGCAGTGCTACAAATCGGGTTTTGTGTTCTCTTTGCGTCAGAGTATGCAGAACAACGACTATACGATGAATGGTCGAATATGGATTGATGTGGACGATGATTATGATGCTTATTTCGGTTTGCGTTTTTCGAAAGCCTCTGAGATCAAGGTGTCGTCCAAGAAGATTGACCCTCAGAAGGTTTATCTGGTAGTGCTTAAGTATGAGATAGTGGAGGGGAGCAATAACGACCGTGCTTCCTTGTATGTCCTTGATTCATTTACTTCTGCCGAGCCGTCGGAGCCGCTGATAGGTCCGTTGTCTGACTCTTCAAAACCTGATATGAATCCCGGTGTTGTTATGCTTCGCGGTTTGGATACCGGTTGGTTCGTATATGACGGCATACGCATAGCCACCACTTGGGAGGAGGCTGTGGCTGCGGGTGTATGTCCTGAGGAGGTCTCTGTTGAGCTGATTGAAGACGATAAACGCTTTGAGTTGTATGATATATTAGGCAACTATATAGGTTGTTTCACTGAGTTGCCCAATGATATACGTTCCGGAATATATATAAGCCGGAGTGCTAACGGGAGCAAGAAGATGGTGCTCAGATAGCCCTTCTTTATGCACGAGGCAGATAAGCAAGAGACATTACTCAAGCAGGTTAGTTTTCAAGAACTCCCATTTGCGGTGATAGAGGTGTTGGTAGTTCTTTCGTTTTCGTAAGAAGTGATTATCGTCGGGGTAGATCTGCATATCAAACTGCACTCCGGCTTGAACGAGAGCTTCGATATATTTCCATGTCTGTTGGCAGTGCACATTGTCATCGGCGAGTCCGTGGCAGATGAGCAGTCGTCCGTTGAGGTCTTTGGCTCTGGTGATGACTGAAGCATTGTCGTATCCGCTTTCGTTCTCTTGTGGTCTTCTCATGAACCGTTCGGTATATGAAGAGTCATAGAGTCTCCAATCGGTAACAGGAGCCACGGCTATGCCGCAGCAGAAGACAGCCTGTGGCTCGGACATGGCTCTGAGGGTCATGTATCCGCCGAACGACCATCCCCAGATACCAATCTTGTCAGGTTTGACATAACTCAGACTCTGCATATATTGTGCTACAGCCACTTGATCTTCAGCCTCTTTCTGACCTAAGTTCATGTATGTGGAGTTACACCATTGTTTGCCTCTTGCTCCTGTGCCTCGACCATCAGCGCAGACGACGATGATGCCTTGTGAAGCAAGGAAATACTCCCAGTCGATTCGCCATGTGTTGAGCACTTGCTGCGATTGCGGACCTGAGTATTGCACTTGCAGGACGGGGTATTTGTTTTGCGGATTGAAGTCGGAAGGCAGTAGGAGCCAAGCGTTGAGGGTGTCGCCGCGCGGTGTGGGTATCTTGATGAACTGTTTCTTGGGGAGGTTGAGGCTGAGGAAGGCTTCTTCGACTGTTTGGTTGGAGAGCAGTTGTTTTAATGCTGTTCCTTTGTTGTTACAGATAGTGTAGGAGTTGGCATGTGTGAGCGACTGATAGTTGTCGATGTAGTATGCCATGCTTTTTGAGAAGGTGGCGTTGTGTGTACCTTCTTCACGACTGAGTTGTATGGTCTTGTTGTTTTTTGTGTTAAGGGCAAAGAGTTGTCGGGACATGGGGTCGGGGTAGGCTGCCTGATAGAAGAGTGTGAGGGTAGTCGGGTCGTAGCCATAAACTCGTGTTATGTCGAACTGCCCTTTGGTGAGTTGGCGGATTAGCTGTCCGTGTTGTGAATAGAGGTAAGCCTGCTGATAGTCGTTGATGTTGTTAACAACGATGATGTTGCCGTTCTCAAGGAACTGCCATTGGTCGATGAGCTCAAAATCGATGAAGGAGTCGGATGACTGTTCTTCGTAGATAAGCTCTGTGACGGTTGATTTAGGGTTGACGGCATACATCTTGAGCTTGTTCTGGTTGCGGTTGAGGGTGAAGATGGCGAGTCTCTCGTCAGCGACAAAGCGAAGACGAGGGATGTATCCTGTTTGGTTTTCTTCAAGGTTGATGGTTTTGAGAGTCTTATATTGTGTGTCGTAGATGACGACGGCAGCTTTGGCGTTTTCCTCGCCTGCCTTAGGATATTTGAGCGAGTAGTTGGTCGGATAATTATCGGAGAGGAACTCTTGCCAGCAGAACTCTTTTACTTGGCTCTCGTCTAAACGCACGAAAGCCAGCTGTTTGCTGTCGGGAGAGAAGGCAAAGAGGCATGTAGTGGAGAACTCTTCTTCGTAGAGCCAGTCGGGAGTGCCGTTGATGATCTTGCCGACGGCGCCATCGGTGGTAACTGCTACCTCTGTGGAGAAGTCAAGTTTGTGGATATAGAGGTTGTTGTCTCGTGAGAAGGCTATATACCTGCCGTTGGGCGAGAAGACGGGTGAAGATACGGGCATGTTGTCGCTAAGAGGTTTGAGCTCTTTGCGCTCGGTGTTGTAGATATACCAATCGGCTTTGAAGCTGCGTCGATATATCCTCTCGGCATTATTATATACGAGCAAGTACTTGCCGTTATCAGGCATGATGAAGCCCTCAACCTTGTCAAGCTTGAGCAGCTTGGTGTCGGCGATGTTGAAGATAGTGTCGATGACCTGGTTCTTTTGGGGCTTGTATGGAGTCTTTGTGATTATTCCGTTCTGCAAGCGCACCATGTATTCGCCATCGGCTGTTGACACATACGATGGTAGTGTTTTGGCTCTATATTTTCCGCTTATGATGTCGTCGAGCAGTTGTGCTCGGATGGGAAGAAGGGTGAGGCAAAAAGCGAGGAGGATAGTAAGTCGTTTCATGATAAGCTGTTATTTGTTTATTGGTTATCAATGATGTGTTGGATGATTTTTTTTGCAGCATGTGAGTCGCCGAAGAGTGGCGGGAACACCACTTTCTTGTTGAGCAAAGAGTGTGCCGCGTTGATGATGAGGTTGGTGTCGGCATCAGCAAGTTCGCCTGCTCCGGCTTCTATTATCTCGGTCCATTCGGTCTCTCGTCGAAGGATGACTGAAGGAGTGGAGAAGAAGAACGACTCTTTCTGCACTCCTCCTGAGTCGGTGATGACGAGTGCTGCATGCTTCTCGAGCATGAGGATGTCGAAGAAAGAGAGGGGTTCGAGCAGGTGTATGTTCTTGAGGTCGCTGAGTTGGTTGAGTATGTTGCCTTGCTCTTTGAGCATCTTTGTTGTGCGCGGGTGCAATGGCAGTACAATGTCAATGCCTTCTTCTGATAGTCGGATGATGGCTTGCATGATTGATAGGAGTCGCTGAGGGTCATCGGTGTTGGCATTGCGGTGTATGGTAGAGAGGATGAACGGTCGATGAGCGAGCTTAAGGTCAGTGAGGATGGTGCTTTTCTTCTCTGCCATCGATGAGAAGAAGATCGCGTTGTCGTACATCACGTCGCCTGTAAGGAAGACCTGTCTTTGTTTAGAATGGTTGAACAGAGCGGGGCTGTCGGTGAGTCCTTCTTTCCTTAGGTTGTTGACGGCTGTCTGTGTAGGTGCGAAAAGTAGTTGTGAGAGGTGGTCGCACACTATGCGATTCTGTTCTTCGGGCATGAGCATATCGAAGGAGCGCAGTCCGGCTTCGACATGATATACGGGTATGCCCATCTTCCCCGCTGCTATTGCTCCTGCCATGGTGCTGTTGGTGTCGCCGAAGAGGAGCACGCCATCGTAGTGCTTGCTTTCGAGGACTTGTTCGATGCCCGTTATCATTTTGGCGGTCTGTTGCCCGTGTGTTGCCGATCCCACATGCAAGTTGTAGGTCTCAGGTTGTATGTTCAGCTCGCTGAAGAAGTTAGCGGACATATTGCTGTCGTAGTGCTGACCGGTGTGCAAGATATCCTCGCTGACGAGCTCAGAGAAAGGTGTAGCGTCGGAGCTAAGGTCGGTGAGTATGCTGCGGGAGGTAGCGGCAGCCTTGATGATCTGCGGTCTGGCTCCAACGATGGTTAGAAGATGTATCATTGATTAGTCGTTCGTTTGTTGTTTAACTCTGCAAAAGTACATAAAAACTCGGTAATGAGCAAGTGTAGTTGCTTTTTTTGGCAGAAGAGATGAAAGTGGTGTAGAGCAGCTATATATATATTATAATAAGGTGTAGATGCCTGTTTGTGAGATTTTTGATTTTGTTGTTTTGTGTATATGTGTGATTTGCAACTATTTGACGATGCGGTCATAAAAAAGTTGCGAAAAAAGTTTGCAAGAAAGTTGTTGATATATTTGCGTATATTGTGGGAAAGCTGTACTTTTGCAATCGCTTTTGGGAAGCGAGTGGCGCTTCACCTTTTCCACCGCAGCAATGCGGCAGTTTAAAATGAATTACGACACCGTCCGGTATGCGTTCCATGAGGTTCTAATTATTAGGATTGATTAGGATAGCACACACAGCCGAATGAAGTAGTAATTCTTCTTTTTCGCCCTAATTGAAATGGGTTTTGGAGGAGGTCTTAGAGCTGTTAAGATTGTGAATAAAAACTGTTTAGCATGATTGACCAAAAAAAATTTGAAAAAAGTTTGTAAAAAATTTGGTCATGTCATCGGAAAGCAGTAATTTTGCAGCCGATTTCGCGACTTGAAAAAATGAGCGAGACAAGAGCAATGATCTTTGAGTTATTGAAGCAACAAATAAAGATGTAGTACAAGAACTGTTCGGTAGAGATACCGAAAAGGGTATCACCAGAGATGGTGATATGTAAAGTTCCCGAAGATTCCAGTACACTAAATAAATCTTTAATCTTGAACTAGGAAATAATCGAATGTACAATGAAGAGTTTGATCCTGGCTCAGGATGAACGCTAGCGACAGGCCTAACACATGCA
>CAMHOK010000053.1 GCA_946186735.1 uncultured Bacteroidales bacterium | reverse complement strand
GGATAATATCCGAACGCAATAAACGTTGCATAATAAGCCTCCGTGAACCTCCGTGCTTTTCCGTGTTCGTTAAAAAAGCATTCCGTGTACAAAAGAGCATCCGTGTCCCTCCGTGTTCGTTAAAATAAAGCAATCCGTGTAAACAAGATGACAGGATTAGCAAACACTCAGCGGCAAAATAATAATTGTAATATTTAGGAAACTTTAGTTTGGAAATTTGAACATAAACGTGTATCTTTGCAAAAAAATGAACAGAATGCCACAAAAAAGCCTAATATTTCTTTATCTCATTGCATGCATCAATATCGCATGCACTCATCAATATCAAACCGAAAAGACTCTTCATCTTAGCACTCTTGTGACAGCCGACAGTTTATTCTCATTAGGTCAGCCGCTTAATGACACCACATAATTATTAAACGCCATCCAATTTTTTGAAAAACATAAGCTTTTCCACGAAAAAGAACTATCCGCATTATATCTTTATTATGTTTATAATGAAGATGTTAACAAGAGAAACATTAATGAAATTGAGCCTGTTTTAAAATGTCTTAAGTTAAAAGGTGGTGATAAATATATACAGGCTTCATTATGTCAATATATAAAAGAGATTTGCCTCCATAATTACGATTACGAATTGGCCTTACATTATGCCAAATTATTTAATCATTTTGCAAAAGATTCTCACAATAACGAATTATATACTTTCTCCCAAATTACGCTTGCACAAATATTACACTATTGCGGAGAAAAAAACAACAGGGATGAAATCGTCAGAGATATCTCAACGCATAAAATGATTAAAAATCACTATCTACGTTATTTACTCCTATTGGCAAATATAGATTTAGATGAAAATAGTGTTTCTATTGCAAAAGCAAATCTTAACTGCGCTAATAATATTGACATACCTGATAGTTCTTTCAACTATATTCTAAGAGCTTTTACAAATGCCAAATATTTTCAACTAATAAACAACATCGACTCTGCTTTCATTTTCTATTCTAAAGCTTTAGAGTCTCCTTATCATTGTCTATTACAAGCAGAAGCGTATGATAGTATCGTTAATTTATCATATAAGTATCCAAACATTATTATTTTTCAGCAATTGATTAATAACTACCAAAACTTAAGAGATATCGGTGATAATCAGCGAGATGAAGCTCAAGCATATATGTTATTAAAAGAATTAACCAAGCAATCTGTCTCTGAAAAAAGAAAGCGAATCATTTATACTATAAGCATATTAATTTCAACTCTCATAATCATTTTCCTATCTATTGGACTCTACATAATAAGAAAACGAAGAAAAGAAAGTATGTTAAAATTAGATGAATTGAGTAGAATTCAAAGTGAAAATAAAAAGCTACAAATTTGCGCGATTGAAGAACGACTAAATGAACAAGTATCAGATATCGAATCTTTTCGAAAAAATTACTGGAAAGACTTTAACAAATTGTACAACTACATAAACATATCATACTACAATCTCGCATTCAAACTATCCGAAAATTTAAATGAAAAAGAGATCCGTTGTTGTTCTCTAATCTTATTAAATCTAAGCCAAAAAGAAATGGCTGAATGGCTATTCTTATCTCCCAAAACAATAGGTACTCTTAAACGAAGAATAGCCAAGAAACTGCATACTACGAGTGCTAATCTTAGACAAACATTGCTCAATTTGTCTGCTTCATAAGTTATTTGTCTATCCAATTTTCACTAACACCCTCTATTGCTGGTCGTTATAAATAGCATTTGTCTATTTAATAACAACCGGCATTTCGGATTTTTGCAGTACTTTTGCAAAAAAAAATTAACCCCTAAAAAACTATGCTTATGAAGACAAATTATTTTAAGACAAGCATCTTTGTCATCTTATCATTGTTTCTATATAGTTGCACGGAGACAGCAACTATTAGCAACCTTAGTCCTGTAACCTTAACCCTATAAATAATGATAGGGCACATCTGATTATTAGAGATAATGTTCAAATTCAATAGAATCACAATAAATAACTTGAAGATATTTAATTAACTTAATTGTTACTATTATGAAAAAGTCAGTTTTTTTAATCATCGCTTTGTGCGCTATAAGCGCTATAAGCGCAAACGCACAAGTTAAATATAGCCTGATAGCAGGATACAGCCAGGTTTTTAACATATCTAACATGCCCCCTGCAACTCATCCACAATACGGGGCACATGCAGGACTATTATTCTCCTTCTCAATCAACAAACAACCTCAGTTAAAATTGTCAACCGGTATTGTGTATCGATATGCAGGATACCATCAAAACGACAACTCAATATTCCCTGACCATACCACTTATCCGGGTTACACCTACTCCGAATATATCAGCTCTCATGCAGTGTTCATACCTCTAAGAATAAACTTAGATTTTCCGCTCAACACCTTATGGACCATATCATTACTCACAGGTCCACAGTTATCTTTCAAGTGGGAAAACCTAATACACCAAAATGTGCAAACGACTCCAACAACAAAAACAACTTTCGAAGGAGGATTATTTTCACCGTACGATATCATTCCTGCTGATTGCACATGGGGAGCAGGTTTAATAGTCAAATATAAGCGCCTCTTCCTTCAGACCGTTTTTGACATAGGACTATTCAACCGAAACTCAGAAGCTTTCATTAATCTCATCAATCATATTAACCCAATCTATTCCAGAGAATTAACAGTAAGTATAGGATATGAATTCTAAACGACCTTTTCGTAAACTAAGGCTATAGTCTGAAAACGCTAAATAAGTGAATCGGCAGAGAAAAAAACTTTCGAAAACACCAAATAGGCTGAATCAGTTGAATTTCCATCGTTGCATAGTCTCTCTCTTAACATAAGGGGGGGTATAAAACTGAGGAATGAAGAACTGCATCCACGTTGTGTAGAGACGCATTCACATGCGTCTCTACATAGGATATCTACAGCGAAGCGGTCTAAATATCTACCACCCCAACCCCTCCTTATCAAGGAGGGGAGCCTCCCCCCCCCCAATCACCTACCCCAATCCGTGTACCCTCTGTGTCCCTCCGTACATAAAAACCATTCGTGAGATTCGTCAGATTCGTACAGAAAAATCGTTCCGTGTTGTTCTGTGTTGTTCGGATAATATCCGAACGCAATAAACGTTGCATAATAAGCCTCCGTGAACCTCCGTGTCCATCCGTGTTCGTTAAAAGAAATAATCAGTGTACAAAAGAGCCTCCGTGAACCTCCGTGTCCATCCGTGTTCGTTAAAAGAACATCCGTGTTCGTTAAAAAAAGCAGTCCGTGTACGTTAAAATAAAGCAATCCGTGTAGAAAAATAAGCAAATATTTGCTCGTATCAGAAAATTAGCGTATCTTTGCACGCTAATTTGTGTAGTTATACGCTTTTCTTATCGTTATCGGTGTAGAAAAAGCAGGGACTATGACAGACGAAAAATATAAACTAATAACTAAAATAAGATGCAAAACAAAGGACTTGTTAGAACATTGGCGGTACTATTAGCATTAGTATGCGCCTTCTATCTTTCATTTAGTTTTGTTGTCCGTCATTATGAAAAGAAAGCCAAGGACGCTCCTGAGGGAGAGATGGTTTATCTTGACAACATGGCTAAAGAGAAAGTGTGGTTCGGCTACACTTTGAAAGAGTGTAGAGAGAAAGAGATTAACTTGGGTCTTGACCTCAAGGGTGGTATGAACGTTATTATGGAGGTGAGCGTACCTGACATTGTTCGCGCTTTGTCGGGCTACGATCAGTCGGAGAACTTCAAGGCAGCCATGGATCTGGCTATCTCTCGCCAGACGGCTTCTCAGGACGACTTCATCACTCTGTTCCAGAAAGCTTTCCAAGAAGTTGACCCCAACGCTCAGTTATCAACCATCTTCGCTAAATACGAATTGAAGGACAAGATTTCGTCTTCTTCGAGCAACGAAGAGGTTATCCGTGTTCTTCGTGAGGAGACTCAGGGTGCTATTGACAACTCTTTCAATGTGCTCCGTACTCGTATCGACCGTTTTGGTGTTGTTCAACCCAACATCCAGAAGCTTGAGCAAGCCGGTCGTATCTTGATTGAGCTCCCCGGTGTTAAGGAGCCCGAGCGTGTTCGTAAGCTCCTGCAAGGAACAGCCAATCTGGAGTTCTGGGAGACCTACAACTTAGACGAGATCTATCCTCGTCTGGCTCAGATCAACTCTGAGTTAGCTCAGAACGAGGCAGCCACCGAGGCAGCCACTCAGTCGTTGCAGCAGGAGGCTCCTAAGGCTCAGGAAGAGTCCGGAGAGGTTGACTCTCTCAAGCTCGCTCTTGAGGCTCAAGATGAGTCGGCAGAGGAGGCTAACCAGGCCGCTCAACTGGAGACATGGAAGAAGCAGAACCCTCTGTTCGCTATCCTTCAACCGTCGGTCAACCAAGCAGGTCAGCCTTATCAAGGTCCTGTTGTAGGTACCGCACACTGGGCTGACACAGCAGCTATCAACGCTATGCTCACCTCGAAGAGCGCTCAGGCCGTTCTGCCTCGCACCCTTCGTCTGTGCTGGACCGTCAAAGCTATTGACGAAGCCGGCAGCTACTATCAGCTCATCGCCCTCAAGAGTCAGCGCGACGGTCGTCCGAGCCTCGCAGGTGATGTCATCACCGACGCTCGTTCAGACTTCCAGCAGACCACAGGTGAGGCTTACGTAAGCATGTCGATGAACAAAGAAGGAGCTGAGCAATGGTCGCGTCTGACAGGCCAGAACATTGGCAAGTCGGTGGCTATCGTGCTCGACGGCTTTGTTTACTCTTTCCCCACCGTACAGTCCAAGATCGATGGTGGTAACTCGCAGATCACCGGTCATTTCACCGTTGAAGAGGCTAAGGACTTAGCTAACACTCTCAAGTCGGGTAAGATGCCCGCTCCCGCTCATATCGTTCAAGAAGATGTGGTTGGTCCGTCGCTCGGTCAAGAGGCTATACATGATGGTCTGATAAGCTTCATCATCGCTTTCTGCCTCGTGCTGCTCTACATGATCTTCTACTACGGTGTCATCCCCGGACTCATCGCCGACGCCGCACTGCTGTGCAACGTGTTCCTGCTCATCGGTATCCTCTGCTCATTCTCGGCAGTCCTGACCCTTCCGGGTATAGCCGGTATAGTGCTCACGCTGGGTATGGCAGTCGATGCTAACGTGCTTATCTACGAGCGTATCCGCGAGGAGATGAAGTCGGGTAAGAACCTGAGCAAGGCTATCCAAGACGGTTTCAAGGGTGCCATCTCGGCTATCGTTGACTCTAACGTCACCTCGTTGCTGACAGGTATAGTGCTCGCTGTCTTCGGTACAGGTCCTATCCGCGGCTTCGCCGTTACCTTCATCATTGGTATCATCTCGTCGTTCTTCACCGCAGTGTTCATCACTCGTCTGTTGCTCGAAGATTATGCCAAGCGTCCCACAGCCAAGCCTCTTGCCTTCACCTCGAAAGTAACAGAGAGCTGGTTCCAGAACATGAGCTTCAACTTCATCGGCGCACGCAAAGTGACATATATAGTATCAGGTGTGTTGGTTGTAGTAGGTTTGCTCGGTCTGGAGCCCCACTTGTTTGGTAAGCTCAACCTTGGTATCGACTTCTCGGGTGGTCGCAACTACGTCATCCGTTTTGCTGAGCCTGTTCAGCCCGAAGAGATCCGCTCGCTTCTTGAGGACGAGTTCGATGGTGAGGGTGTTACCGTCATCACTATCGGCAACCAGAACCAGGTACGCGTCTCCACCAAGTATGGTATCACCTCGCAAGACAACACTATCGATGAGCAGATCGAAGCTCGTATGTACAACGGCCTGAAAGAGAAGCTGGGTGAGGGTGTTACCCTTGAGCAGTTCACCACCGGTGCAGCCGGCACTGCCGACAACCCCGTTGGTATCATGCAGAGCCAGAAAGTGGGACCGTCGATTGCTGACGATATCAAGGTGGCTGCCGTATGGGCTATCGTTATCGCACTCATCGTCATCTTCCTCTATATCTTGCTCCGCTTCCGCAATGTAGCGTTCTCTACCGGTGGTATCGTTGCCCTTATGCACGACTCTATCATCATCCTCGGTTCGTACGCTCTGCTGTGGAAAGTGATGCCTTTCTCTATGGAGATCGACCAAGCTTTCATCGCCGCTATCCTTACCGTCATCGGTTACTCTATCAACGATACCGTGGTCATCTTCGACCGTATCCGTGAGTACAACACGCTCTATCCTAAGCGTGAGAAAGTACAGAACATGAACGAGGCGTTGAACGTGACTCTCTCACGTACGTTCTCGACCTCTATGTCAACCTTCGTGGTACTGTTCGCTATCTTCCTCTTCGGTGGCAGCTCTATCCGCGGTTTCGTCTTCGCACTGCTCCTCGGTGTGATCATCGGTACTTACTCATCGCTCTTCATCGCTACTCCTATCGCCTACGACATCCAGATGGCACAGGCCAAGCGTAAAGCAAAGAAAGCAGAACAAAAATAACATAATTATTAACCCTTTAAACACTATTAAACAATGAAAGCATTAAAAGTTTTATCAGCTGTTGCATTAGTGGCACTAATGTCGGCATGTGGTACGAAAGAACTTGTTCTTGACTACACAAATCTGAAGATGAACCATGGTGACACCCAGACCGTAGCTGTTATGAACTCAACCAATCCTTGCACTTGGACCACCGGTGATGTTAATGTTGCCACCATCAAGCAAGACAATGGTTTGAAGAACGAAGTTACAGCCGTTCACGTAGGTGAGACCGCTGTTACCATAACCGATTCGAAGGGTGCTAAAGCTACTTTGGTTGTAACCGTTGAGTCGAAATATAACCTTTTCAAACAGCCTGACCTGAGCCTTATCGGCAAGACCAGAGCTGATGTTATCGCCGTTTTTGGAGAACCCCTTGTTGACCAGGACAACGAAAACGGTGTAGCTATCGGCTATGCTGATGAGAATGGTGTTTACACTTTCTTCGGCTTCGAAGACGGCGTTGTTGCTTACATCCAAGTAGCTATGGGTGTTAATTCGCAGGAAGCTCTCGACAACTTCTTCAACTTCCTGGAAGAGTACTATTACCTGATTCGCACCACTCAGTCAGGAAAAATCTATGCTGATGCAACCAAGCTTGAGAAAGCTACTTATGTCGCTACAGCTATGTACTCTTCAGGTGCTGCTCGTGCTACTTACTTCAAGTACGAAGCAGAAGCCGGAGCTCCTCAGAATGCTCCTGCTCTCAAGCTGTTCTAAAACAAAAAGCTGACAATAATCAAAAAAGGTATGCCTCAGGGCATACCTTTTTTGCTATTTCAACTTTTCTTTGTACCTTTGCGCATAAAATACGAACATAACCAAACAAAGGAAAATGAAACATATACATTTTATTGCTATCGGTGGAGCCGCCATGCACAACCTTGCCTTAGCGGTGGCATCTAAGCCCGATTATAAGGTTACCGGTTCTGACGACGAGATCTTCGATCCTGCCCGCTCTCGTCTTGCTGCCAAGGGTCTGCTGCCGGAGCAGATGGGTTGGCACGAAGAGCGTATAACGCCCGACATCGACGCTATCATCCTCGGCATGCATGCCCGCGAGGACAACCCTGAGCTGATCAAAGCACGCCAACTCGGACTCAAGATCTACTCTTTCCCTGAATACCTCTACGAGCAGACCAAGCACAAGACGCGTATCGTGGTCGGCGGGTCGCACGGCAAGACCACTACCACTGCCATGATCCTGCATGTCATGCGCCAGTTAGGACTGAAAGCCGACTATATGGTAGGCGCACAGATCGACGGGTTTGAGAACATGGTGAGTCTCAGTCCCGACGCAGAGTATGCCGTTTTCGAAGGCGATGAGTATCTCACCTCAGCCCTCGACCGACGCTCAAAGTTCCATCTGTACAAGCCGAACATCGCCATCCTCACCGGCATCGAGTGGGATCATATCAATGTCTTCCCCACCTTCGAGCAGTATGTCAACACTTTCCAAACGTTCGTCAACCTCATCGAGAGAGACGGCGCTTTCATCTACTTCGAGGGCGATGATAACCTTCGCACCATAGCCTCCAAGGCCCGCGAAGACATACGCCTGCTGCCATACAACACGCTCGACCATACCATCCGCAACGGCATCACTTATATAGGCGACACCCCGTTGCTCATCTTCGGCAATCATAACCTGCAGAACATGAACGCAGCCCGCTTGGCTCTGAGGCAGATAGGAGTCACCGATGAGCAATTTGTGAATGCTATCAGCTCTTTCCACGGGGCCAGCAACCGCTTAGAACTGGTGGGAAAGAGCGACAAAGCTATTGCATACAAAGACTTTGCACATGCACCGTCGAAGCTCAGAGCCACCATCTCGGCCGTCAAAGAGCAGTACCCCGAACGCCGCATCATTGCCTGCATGGAGCTCCACACTTTCTCCTCACTCGACAGCCGCTTCTTGCCCCAGTATAAAGACACGATGGCTAAAGCAGATATCGCTTTCGTCTATTTCAACCCAAAGGTGATTGAGCATAAGAAACTGCCGGCACTCAGCAAGGAAGAGGTCAAAAAGGCTTTTGGCACGAAAAATGTAGAGGTCTTTACCGATAGCGTTGAGCTCCAACAAGCTCTCCTCTCGCTCAGCTACGACAACGCTGTTATACTGATGATGTCGTCCGGCACTTTCGATGGTATCGACATACCCGCTTTCGAGAAACAACTCATCAACCAATAACCACTCATACCTCTATGCAACCCGACAAACAGAACAAGATCGACCGGCTCTACATGCGCATGGCTCGCACATGGGCAGAGAACTCCTACTGCGAGCGTCGTAAGGTAGGCGCCTTGCTGGTCAAGAACCAGATGATTATCTCCGACGGCTACAACGGTACCCCCTCGGGGTTCGAGAACAAGTGCGAGGACGAGAACAACACCTCTAAGCCTTATGTCCTGCATGCCGAAGCCAACGCCATCTCAAAAGTGGCACGCTCCAACAACTCCTCCGACGGTGCCACGCTGTATGTCACAGCATCGCCTTGTATGGAGTGCTCTAAACTCATCATACAAGCCGGCATCAGACGAGTGGTCTATGGAGAAGAGTATAGGATAATGGACGGAGTAGAGCTGCTGCGCCGCGCCGGTGTAGAGGTGGAGAAGTTGGATTAGAACGCTGCGCAGTTAGAGGTTAGACCATTACATTGTTAGACAAACAGATTGATTATGAAGAAATATCTTTTTCCCGCTATCGTTGTCCTTGGACTCATCGTCGGCTTTGTGGCAGGCGACATCTATTCCAACACTGCCAAGGCACAGGTCATCAACTGGAACCGTCTGCGTTTTCCAACGAGCAAGATGGACCAGCTCATTAACTACATAGATCAGCTCTATGTCGATTCTATCGATGTCGATTCGCTCTCCGACGAGGTCATGTCAGAGATCGTTCAGCAGCTCGACCCCCACTCTGCTTATATCCCCGAGAAAGACTTAGAGATAGTCAACTCAGAGTTAGATGCCTCTTTCTCGGGCATAGGTGTGCAGTTCTCTATCCAGAACGACACGGTCAACATCGTGGCCGTCATCAGTGGTGGTCCGAGCGAGGGTGTAGGTATCTTAGCCGGCGACAAGCTGGTTGAGGTTAACGACTCGGCCTTCACCGGCAAGACGCTCAACAACGAGCGTGTGATGCGCACTCTGCGCGGCAAGAAAGGGACAGAGGTGGTGCTCGGCGTACGCCGCCAGGGCGAGAAAGAGCTGCTGCGCTTCACCGTGGTACGCGGCGACATACCCGTTCATGCTGTCGATGCGCAGTTCATCATCGACAGTAACATCGGCTTCATCCGTGTCAGCAAGTTCTCCGAGAACACCTACGATGAGTTCATCCAAGCCCTTGCCTCACTGCGGCAGCAAGGTGCCGACCGCTATATCATCGACCTTCGCGAGAACTCAGGCGGCTACATGGAACAGGCTATCAAGATGGCTAACGAGTTCTTGGAGCGCGGCGACATGATCGTCTATTCCGAAGGTCGTGCTTATCCGCGTTATGAGGCGCGGTCCAACGGCTTAGGGCGCTTCAAAGAGGTGCCGCTCGTCGTTCTTATCGATGAGTTCTCGGCCTCCGCCAGCGAGATCTTCGCAGGCGCCATGCAAGACAACGACCGAGCCACCATCATCGGCAGACGCTCCTTCGGCAAAGGACTCGTGCAGAACCAACTGGCTTTTGCTGACGGCAGTGCCGTCCGACTAACCATAGCACGATACTACACACCCTCCGGCAGATGCATACAGAAACCTTACGAGATGGGCAAACAAGCCGACTACATGAAAGACCTGGTGGAGAGATACGAGAACGGCGAGTTCTTCTCGAAAGATAGTATCCACGAGAAAGATACCACCGTCTATTTCACCAAGAAAGGTCGTGTGGTACACGGCGGAGGCGGTATCATGCCCGACATCTTCGTCGGACGCGACACCTCTCTCTACACCGCATGGTACAAGAGCGTGGTCAACCGAGCCTATACCTATCAGTTCGCCTACCAATATACCGACCGCCATCGCAAAGAGCTCAAACGCTACAGATCATGGGAAGAGATGGAAAGCTACCTCAAACGTCAGAACATCAGAGGCGAGATGGTTGAGTTCGCAAAACAGAAAGGTGTTGAACCCAACGAGGCACAGATACAGAAATCAACCCCTCTGCTCATGCGTATCCTCTACGCCTACATCGTCCGCGACATGCTCGGTGACGAGGGCTTCTTCCCGCTCTATGAGCGTGACGATGAGATAACGCAAAGAGCCGTCGAAGAGATAAAGAAGAGATAAAGGAATAATCAAACCACTCACTTATGAAAAAACTACTCACTTTCTTCATCCTACTCTCAGCCATCGTTAGTCTCGATGCCCAGACCCTGCCTTCTGTCCGCCTCAAGGACATACATGGCAAGACTATTGACACCCGCACACTGAGCAACGATGGTAAGCCCTTAGTCATCAGTTTCTTTGCCACATGGTGCAAGCCGTGCATGCGCGAGCTCAGAGCTATCGATGAGGTCTATGAGGAATGGCAGGCTCAGACGGGCGTCAAGCTCGTGCTCATCAGTATCGACGACGCACAGAACAGCTCCAAGGTCAAGCCGCTGGTTGATGGTGAGGGCTGGGACTTCGAGGTGCTACTCGACAGCGATAGCGAGTTTGCACGACTCATGCAGGTGCAGTCGATCCCACATGTGTTCGTCATCAATGCTGAAGGCAAGATCGTTTATAACCACATGGGCTATGCCGAAGGCGGCGAGAACGAGTTGTTTAAAGCCATCAAGAGTGCCCTCTAACCCCTCATAGCGTATGTTACGACGCCATCATATCATACAACGCCACCTCCCTGCCTTACTCCTTATGCTGAGCCTGAGTGTTATGGGAGCCGAGAGAGAGAACGTGCTCTTTCGCGGCTCGCTGCAACACGACGGTCTGTTTGCTCTCAACGACAAGCAGATAGGTGCTACCACCGGTCAGTTCCCTTACCAGAGCAACACCTATCTCAACCTCATGCTCCAGAGCGAATGGGTCAACGCCGGTATGCGCATAGAGACGATGGAAGTGCCCCTCCCGGGGTTCGACCAAGGCTTCAAAGGGTCCGGCATAGGCAACCTCTTCGTGCAGGCACGCTGGAGATGGGGCAAGGCCACCATCGGCGATGTGTATGCGCAGTATGGTAGTGGTCTTATCCTCAGACTCTACGAAGAGCGCAGTCTCGGTATCGACAACTCTCTTCGTGGCGCCAAGCTCGAGCTTAACCCATACAAGGGTATATCACTGGAAGCCATAGCAGGTAAGCAGCGAGTCTATTGGAACTGCTACGACAAGACCGCATGGAACCTCGACATGACCAAAGGGTGCGTCATCGGAGCAAACATGGAGTTGCAGGTGGACGACTGGTCAGAGCGTATGCAACAGAAAGATATGCAACTGCTCATAGGAGCCTCGTGGGTGAGCAAGCAGCAACCTCAAGACACCATCTTCTACTCTTTCTCACCACCGCTCATCTACAACCTCCCCCGCTGGGTAGGTGCTGCCGACGCACGCGTGGAGTTCAACTACCAAGGGTTGAACGCACTCGTGGAGTATGCATGGAAAGCCAACGACCCCTCCGCCGACAACCTCTTCTCTTATCGTCGAGGTGAGGCACTGCTGCTCTCGCTGAGCTACTCACGCAAGGGTATGAGCGTCATAGCACAGCTGCGGCGGTCCGACAACATGAGCTTCCGCTCCGACCGCTTAGAGCGAGGCTTGGCAGCACCACTCAACCACCTGCCCGCACTCGCCACCACACACACCTATATGTTAGCCGCCCACAACTCCTATGCCACACAGCTGCAAGGCGAGTGGGGCTTCCAAGGCGAGCTGCGCTACTCGTGGAAGAAACGCACACCCATGGGAGGCAGGTACGGCACCACCATCTGCCTCAATGCCTCACACCTCAGAGAAACGGTCGAAGGCAACTGGTGGAAGATGAGCAAAGAGCCGTACTACACCGATGTGCACCTCGAGCTGCAGAAGAAACTGGCACCGCAGTGGTACCTCAATGCCATGTATATGTACCAGACCTACAACCAGAGAGTGGCAGAAGGACACGGCTCACTCGTCCGCTCACATATTCTCGTGGCTGATGTCAAGTATAGCCTCAGCGACAAAGTGCAGATGCGAGCCGAGCTACAGTATCTCTACTCCCGACAAGACGAAGGACAATGGATATATGGTCTGTATGAGCTCTCACTCTTCAGCGACTTCATCCTCT
>CAMHOK010000052.1 GCA_946186735.1 uncultured Bacteroidales bacterium | reverse complement strand
TGTGTTGAAACATCTTACCAAACCTAAAGACGAGGTAAAGACCAATAGTGATGCCATCATCGGCAGAGTGGCGCGTGTGTCAGAGAAGATTGACAACGCTGCCAACACCGGCAGAGTAGCTATCGATGGAGACGACTGGAAAGCCGTTTCTCAAGATGGAGAAGTACTTGAAGTCGGTACGCAAGTGAGAATAGTTTCGCGTGAGAGCATAATATTAACCGTCAAATCATTATAATTATGGAATTAGGAAGTATCATTATTGTTTCTGTGATTGCACTTGTCGTAATCATCTTTGTGGTCAAAGGATTTAAGATTATCCCACAAGCAGAGACTAAAGTAGTGGAGCGTCTGGGTAAGTATAACCGCACGCTCGAGTCGGGTATTAACATCATCTGGCCTATCATCGATAAGGCTCGTGATATATCTACCCGCGTGGTGTATAACGATGTAGATGGTAGGATGCGTGTACGCACAAAGACTACCTCTTGCATTGACCTCCGTGAGCAAGTCTATGACTTTCCAAAGCAGAGTGTGATAACCAAAGATAATGTTACCACCACCATCAATGCCTTGCTTTATTTCCAGATTGTTGACCCGGTGAAAGCGGTATATGAGATCGACAACCTGCCCAACGCTATTGAGAAGCTCACTCAGACCACTCTTCGTAATGTCATCGGTGAGTTGGAGTTGGACGAGACCCTGACCTCTCGCGACACTATCAACTCAAAGTTGCGTGCCGTTCTTGACGATGCTTCCAACAAATGGGGTGTTAAGGTTACCCGTGTTGAGCTTCAGGATATCACTCCTCCCGAGAGTGTTCGCGATGCTATGGAGCGCCAGATGCAGGCTGAGCGTGAGCGCCGTGCTCAAGTGCTTAAAGCTACCGGCGATAAAGAGGCGCTTATCCTCGAGTCGGAAGGAAAGAAAGCCGCTATTATCAACAAGGCAGAAGCCGACAAACAGACTAAGATCCTTGCAGCCGAGGGTGAAGCCAACTCCAAGAAGATACAAGCCGAGGCAGAGGCTCAAGCTATCAGTATGATCGCCGAAGCAATAAAAGGCACCGGCATGTCGCCTGCCAACTATATGCTGGCAGAGAGATATATCGATACTCTCAAAGAGATGACCACCGGCAAGGACAACAAGACTGTTTATATGCCTTACGAGGCATCGGCTATGCTCGGCTCGCTGGGCACCTTCAAAGATATGTTCAAGTCGTGAAAAGAAAGCCGACTATAAGCAAGTAATCAACAGCAACGGGCAGTCAGAAGCTGCCCGTTGTTGTTATTATGTGAGATGCCTTCTTGCCGGAGAACTTCTTGTGCGAGATTATTTGTCGGGTGTTTTGCTTGCTTTTTCATCCTCAACATTTTGGGCTGAAGAAGCATCTGCCTCTTGTTCGTCTTGTGTTTGTGTGTTCTTTGGCAGGTTGATCGACTTGAAACGCTTCTGTCGCTGTTGCCAACGCTCGCGGGCGTACTGCTGCATGTCGGACACTTGGTCGTTCTCGTCGATAATCTCTAAGCCAAAGATAGTCTCGATGATGTCTTCGAAAGTAAGAATACCCTGAAAACAACCGTATTCATCGATGATGATAGCTATCTGCACTTTCTGCTTAAGCAGCGAATCCCAGATGTCGGAGATAGTAGCATCTTCGTTGAAGAAAGGAACATCGCGCTTGATATCTTTCAGTCGCTCCGAGAACTTATCTTCAGCTAAGTCTTCGAGTGCTTCTTGGCGAAGGATATAGCCGGTGATGTATTCAGGTGATTCAGAATAGACAGGGATACGGGAGAAATGGTCGTATTCATCGGAGTTGTAGAAGTCTCTGAGCTTCATGTTCTCGTTAGCTATGGCAGCTACTACTCGGGGGGTCATCACATCGCTGGCTTTCACATTGTCGAGCTTGATGACATTCTGAATAACTTTGTTCTCGTTCTCTTCGATGATTCCTTCTTCTTCTCCCACATTAGCCATCGCTAACACTTCTTCTCGGCTCACCGTCGCCTCTTGGTCATTGACGGTGATCCAACTGCTTATCCATTCAACCAACTTAACAAGCGGGAAGAGGATGAAGATGAGCAGTCTGATAGAGCGTGCGGTGAACCCCATCAGGTGTTTCCAATAGGTGGTGCCTATAGTCTTGGGAATGATCTCGGAGAAGATGAGGATGAGCAGGGTGGTTATGGCTGACACTAAGCCGAACCATTCGCTGCCGAAGAGGATGTTGGCTTGACGACCGACACCGGCGGCACCAATAGTGTTGGCAATGGTGTTGAGAGTGAGTATGGCTGCAAGAGGACGGTCGGTATCGGTTTTGTATTTCTTGAAGAGTGTCGCAAGCTTATAGCCCTCGTCCTCACGCATGGTGATATACGAGAGTGTCGTTGACATCAATACCGATTCGAGTATTGAACAGACAAACGAGACAAGCATCGCTCCAAGAAGGAACACAATTAGTAGTAGCATATAGTTAGATGTTAGATGTTAGAAGTTAGATGTTAGAGGTTAGTCAAGTATAAATTCTTCGCCTTTAGCAGGTATAGTGATGTTTCGCCAGCCGGCTTCGTATAGGTGGTCTTTGAAGGTCTCCTGTGTCTGTTTCTCTCCATGCACGATGAACACGCGTTTGACCTTTTCTTGGTCCTGACAACGATAGTAGTTGATAAGCTCTTCGTAGTCGCCGTGTCCGGAGAACCCCTCAATCTTCTCTATCTCTGCTTTCTTTTTGTGTTCGAAGCCGAAGATAGATATATATTTGATCTGTGGGTTTTGTATGCGTGCTCCAAGCGAGAGTGGAGTGCAATAGCCCACAAAGAGAATGGTTGTTGACGGGTCTTCTATATGGTTGGCCACATGATGTTTTATTCGTCCTGCCTCCATCATGCCCGAGGCCGAGATGATGATACACGGCTCCTTAGAGTTGTTCAGTTTCTTCGACTCGTTGATGTCGGTGATATACTTGAGTGTGTTGAAGCCGAAAGGATCGGGGTCGGAGAGCATGACATGTTTAACATCGTCGTTCATCTGCTCGGTGTACATACGGAAGATCTGAGTGGCGTTGACAGAGAGCGGACTATCAACATACACGGGTATGATAGGCAGTTGTCGTTTGTTGTAAAGCTTGTTGAGCACAAACACTATCTCTTGCGTTCGTCCTACCGAGAAACTTGGTATGATAAGCTTGCCATGTTTCTTGACGCAAGTGTTCATCACTACCTCAAGCAGTTCGTCTTCAGATATCTGCAGGTTTTCGTGCAGACGATCGCCATAAGTCGATTCGGTGATGAGATAATCGCACTGCGGGAAGGGTTGCGGCGACTTGAGCAGATTGCTGTGTTGTCGTCCTACATCGCCGGTGAAAGCGATGCGTTTGACCTCTCCGTCTTCCTCTATCCTCAGATTGACGATAGCTGAACCGAGCATGTGCCCCGAGTTAGTAAAACTGACGCTCACACCTTTTGTCAGTTCGAACCAATGGTCATACTCGATGGTCATGAACAGGTGCATACACTGTTCAGCATGGTTGATATCAAACAGCGGTTGGATGGTGGGCTGATGATGTCTGACCATCTTCTTGTTATACCATTTAACATCCGACTGCAGGATGAATGCGGTATCTTTGAGCATTATCGAGCACAAGTCTCGCGTTGCCGGTGTGGACACGATGGTACCTCTGAAGCCGAGTTTATACAAATAAGGTATGAGTCCGCTATGGTCGATATGAGCATGCGAGAGCAGTAGGTAGTCGATCTGCTTAGGGTCGAAACCCAGATGTCGGTTGTCGGCATCGGTTTCCATACCTTTACCTTGAAACATACCGCAGTCGAGCAAGATATGCTTGCCATTGTTGGTCGTAATCAGGTGTTTACTGCCTGTTACTTCTTGTGCGGCTCCAAGAAAAGTTATCTTCATAAGTGTTCTGTTTAATATACAAATTACGAATGGCTACCTTAATGTAATGGCCATTCGTAATCATATCCATCACCTTCCGTTTATTCCCACATCTTGAGGGCTATTTTCAGTCCTGCCGAGAAATAGCCGAACTTATCAATGAGAGGCTGATTCTTATATTGTGCTCTGAGGGCGGACGTAGTAGTACGTGTGAGTACTCCGCTGCCCGTCTGTGTCTCTTGCAGTGTGAGCAGAGACGGCTGATTGGAGGTCTCAACGGAGAAACTGTTGAGAGCATAATCTGCATAGATACCGAAGTTGAGTGCAAAGCGCTCAGCAAAAACGACATCATAACTGATCTCAGAGGCAAGCATGATCCACACTTTCGGAAGAACCTTGTCGTTCTTCACTGTCAGCTCTTGACGCTCAATCATACCCGATGAGTAGTTAGGGTCGTTAGGGTGAGTTGAGCAAGAGAGTGTTCCATTGTAGATGTTCTGGCGTGTGTAGTCGAACAAGGGTATGGAGATCTGAGGTCCGATGTGGAAGTTGAAGTTATTGCCGAAAGCAGAGAACTGCAGCGGGATGGTAAAATATACTTGGTTGATCTTCTCGTCAACCGTTCTGAGAGTATAAGTTACATCCATCGGATTGTTGTTAAGATCTTCGGTGGCATAGGTGTCGGTATAGTTATCTGCCATGAATCTGTTCTCGGAAGTCTGTGCGCTCAAACCTGTACGCAGACCTACATGCGCTTTCATCGAACGCATGATATAGTAGAATCCAAGACCGGCGTTGTAGCTTGGCGCGAAATAGCCTTGAGTAGGATTACCCACAAAACTTGTTACTCCGGCATTACCGCTTATCTCAAGATAATGGCGTAATGTACTTTGAGGCTTAGCAGCAGAAGCATCTTGTTTCTGCTCTGAGTCTGTCTGTGCAAAAGCGCATGAGAAGGTTAGCACTGCACACATTATACAAACAATCCGTTTCATGCTTATCTCTGTTTAGTTAATTATTCAGCTTAGTCGTGCTTTGATAGCTTTGCTTGCTTCCTCATATCCGGGTTTGTCAAGCAATGCGAACATGTTCTTCTTGTAGGCTTCCACGCCCGGTTGGTTGAACGGGTTGACATCAAGGATATATCCGCTGATGCCGCATGCTTTCTCGAAGAAGTAGATGAGTTGACCCAAGTAATACTCTTGCAGTTGTGGCATCGATATCCTTATGTTAGGAACACCGCCGTCGACATGTGCGAGCATGGTGCCGAGCTCTGCCATCTTATTGACTTCATCTACGCGCTTGCCTGCCAAGAAATTGAGTCCGTCGAGGTTGTTCTCATCGTAGGGGAAATCCACTTCGTGCTTAGGCTGATCTACCGAGATGACTGTCTCAAACAAGTGACGCTCACCTTCTTGTATATACTGTCCCATTGAGTGAAGATCGGTGGTGAAATCGGCAGAAGCGGGGAAGATACCCTTGTTCTCTTTGCCTTCCGACTCTCCGTAGAGTTGTTTCCACCACTCGCTCATAAAGTGCAGCTTCGGATTGAAGTTGACCAGCATCTCCACTTTCTTGCCTTTGGCATAGAGTGCGTTGCGGACTGCTGCATACTGTGCGGCAGGGTTGTTCTCGAAACTCTTCTCGCGTGTTACCTGCATCATCTTCTCAGCTCCGAGGATGAGATGGTCGATATCAAAGCCGGCACATGCTATAGGAAGGAGTCCGACAGGCGAGAGCACTGAGAAGCGTCCGCCTATATTATCTTCGATGACGAAAGTCTTGTAGCCTTCTTGTGTGGCGAGTGTGCGCAGAGCGCCGCGTGCCTTATCGGTGATGCAGACAATAAGCTCTTTGGCCGACTCCTTGCCCTGCTGCTTCTCGAGTTGAGTCTTGAGCAGGCGGAAAGCCAAGGCAGGTTCTGTCGTCGTTCCTGATTTAGAGATACAGATGATACCGAAGCGTTTGTTCTTGAGTAAGGTCTGCAACTCGAAAAGATAATCTTCACCTATGTTCTGACCGGCATACACTATCTGAGGCTTGCTTGGGTTGAGCCACTCAAAAGAGTTGCTCAGAGCATCGATAACAGCTTTGGCTCCGAGATAGCTGCCGCCTATGCCAACGCATACAATAACTTCACATTTCTCTCGCAGAAGCGCAGCTGTTTGCTTGATATCTTCAAGCTGCGGCTTGATGTCGGAGGGTAGGGTGAGCCAGCCCAGAAAATCATTGCCTTTACCCGAGGCGTTATGAAGTTGTTCGAGAGCTTTTTCTACTTGAGGCTTATACTGATTGATCTCCTCTGATGAAACAAAACCTAAAGTCTTGCTAATGTCAATTTTGATGTCCATTTGTTTGTGTTATTTAAAGTTGGTTTATACGAATTACGACAGATTGAAATTTACGACAGCTTGGAGGCCAACTCCTTTATCTCGAGCATCGGTGAATGGAACTCATAAAGGATATTGTAGATGGCATCCACTATCGGCAACGACACATGGTATCTCCGGTTGAATTCATGAATACATTTCGTTCCATAATATCCCTCTGCTATCATTTCCATCTCTATCTGTGCTGTTCTGACGCTATATCCTCGTCCTATCATCGTCCCGAACTGACGATTACGCGAGAACTTACTATATGATGTAACGAGCAGGTCTCCCAGATAAGCTGAGTGGTCGATGTCGCGAGGTTGTGCACTGAGGGCATTGGTGAAGCGTTTGATCTCTTGTGCAGCGTTGGAGATGAGCACCGATTGGAAGTTGTCGCCATACTTTAGCCCATAGCAGATGCCTGAGGCTATAGCATAGATATTCTTCATCACCGAGCTATATTCCAAGCCAATAACATCGTTGCTTAAGGTCGTTTTTACATAGGGGGTCTCAAACAGATGTCCCAAATATTCGGCGCGCTCTCTGTCGGCACAGCCGATAGTGAGATATGAGAGGCGTTCCATAGCCACCTCCTCGGCATGACAAGGACCGGCTACTATACCAAGCTGACCGGTAGGTATATCATACTTGATGTTGAGATATTCGGTAACCACCATGTTCTCGTCGGGCACCATTCCTTTAATGGCACTCACAATAATCTTGCGGCGCAGACTCAGACGCAACTTCTTGATGTTCTGTTTGAGGAAAGGTGATGGTATGGCAAGGATGAGGATGTCGGAGGTGCGCACCACTTCGTTGATGTCAGAAGTGAAGTTGATGCGCGATACATCAAAACGAATAGTGGTCAGATAATCGGGATTGCGCCCTTGACGGACGAACTCATCTATCTGATCTTGGCGCCTTATGTACCAATTGATTTGGTCCACATTGTTCATCACTATCTTTGCAAGGGCTGTAGGCCAACTGCCACCTCCTAAGATAGCCACGCGCGGAGTAGGGTTGTCGGGAATCTTCATTACTAATCTGCAAAAATATCGCTGCAAAGTTACGATATTTTTTTTAATTGTGCAATATTTATTTTACTTATGTAAGTGTTTGATATCTATTTTCTAAGATGATGTGGTCGGAACTGATGATTATTGCTCTTTTTTCATCTGCGGGAAGAGAAGCACTTCTTGAATGGTGGTCTTACCGGTCATGAACATCACCAAGCGGTCGATACCTATACCTATTCCTGAAGTAGGAGGCATACCATATTCAAGAGCGCGCATGAAGTCGTGGTCGATAATCATTGCTTCGTCATCGCCTTTGTCGGCAAGCTTCATCTGCTCTACGAAACGATTGTATTGGTCGATAGGATCGTTCAATTCGGAATATGCATTGGCAAGCTCCTTGCCATTGACCATCAACTCAAAACGCTCGGTGAGTCCGGCTTTCGAACGGTGCATCTTCGTCAGCGGTGACATCTCGACGGGATAGTCGGTGATGAAAGTGGGTTGGATGAAAGTGCCTTCGCAGAACTCTCCGAACAGCTCGTCAATCATCTTACCCTTGCCCCACGACGGTTCAACTTCTAAATGCAGAGCTTTGCATATATCACGGATCTCATCTTCGTTCTTGTCGCTAAGGTCATAGCCTGTCTTCTCTTTGATAGCATCAAGTATAGGCAGACGGCGATAAGGAGCCTTGAAAGAGATGGTTTTACCGTCGATGACACTATCGGTGGAGCCATTGACGGCCATGCATATCTGTTCAAGCAACTTCTCGGTGAACGACATCATCCAGTTGTAGTCTTTATACTGCACATAGAGCTCCATGCAGGTAAACTCCGGATTGTGAGTGCGGTCCATGCCTTCGTTACGGAAGTTCTTGCCGATCTCATAAACGCCCTCAAAACCACCTACGATGAGTCGTTTGAGGTAGAGCTCGGTGGCTATGCGCATATACATGTCGATATCCAAAGCGTTGAAGTGAGTGATGAACGGACGAGCAGAAGCTCCTCCGGCTATCGATTGCAGGGTAGGTGTCTCAACCTCGGTGTATCCTGCTTCATCGAGTATGCGGCGTAGGGTGCGAAGGATGGTGGCGCGCTTGAGGAAAGTGTCCTTGACGCCTTCGTTAACCACAAGGTCAACATAACGCTGGCGATAACGCAACTCTGGGTCGTCGAACTTGTCGTAGGCAACACCATCTTTATATTTGACTATAGGAAGGACTCTGAGCGACTTGGAAAGGACCGTGAGCTGCTTAGCATGAACAGAGACGGCTCCTGTCTGAGTCTTGAAAACAAAGCCCTTAATGCCGATGAAATCGCCGATATCAAGCAGTTTCTTGAAGACAATATTATACATCTCGGGTTGAGCCTCGGTGTTGATATCGTCACGAGACACATATACTTGTATCCTGCCCTTAGAGTCTTGCAATTCGATAAACGAGGCTTTGCCCATTATTCGACGCGACATGAGTCGCCCTGCAATACTTACATCCCAAGGCTCAACTTGAGGTGCCTCTTCATCTGCTTGCGATTGAGGGAGAAGTGACTCTTTCTGCTCATATTCCGACTTGATATCGGTAGAATAAGCGGTAACAACATATTCGGCTGCAGGATAGGGGTCGATGCCCATATCGCGCATCGTCTGAAGACTCTGACGGCGTACTAATTCTTGCTCTGATAATTCCATAAAATAAAAGTATAGTGATTAATAAATATTTGTGTTTCAATATGGTGGTGCCTTACTGTTCAGATTAAAGCACTAAAAGCGTGCAAAATTACTAATTTTCTTTGAATAAGAAAAATAGAATTAGTCGCAACTAATGGCAGATAATGGCATTTTTTGTGATATATTTCTGAAAATCGTTTTGTTATCTAAATATTAATTATTATTTTTGCAGCGTTTTTTAAAATTATGCGTTATGAAAAGAATTTTATTTTTTCTCCTTTGTGCGATGTGTCTGGTTGCATGCAAGAAAAACTCCATGACTATCATCGGAAAGATTGACCCTGAGTTGGAACTCAACGGTAAAGAAGTTAAGTTAGTTGTTAATGATGGAGAGGCAGAACAAGAGTATTTTGCCGAGATTGCTGACAACGGCTTCAAGCTGACCAAGCCGGTGCCCTATGAGCAGTTTGCCACCATCAATATTGCCGACATGGGTGATTTCACTTTTGTTCTCGAAAAAGGTGTGCTCAACTTAGAGATGGAGGCCATTGACGACACTCTCTCGTCTTATCTTGCTCATATCTATGTGAGTGGTACACCTAATAATGATATTATCAATCGTTACAATGTTAAGGGTAATGAGTTGGAGTCGGCATTGCGTAGTGTTGACAACGATGATGAAGCTCAGGAACTCTATGATGAGTTCGCCGCACAAGCTTTTGATGAGGCTATGACTGACATAACCAAGCTCGGCAACGAATATATCTTCACCAATATCGTTTATGACCTCAGTTTGGAACAGCGTGAGAAGGCTCTCGCCGGTATGACTCAAGAGCAGCTGTCAAGAAAGCCTCTGTCAACCATTGCAGAGCGCACTAAAGCGCAGTTTGAGACGGCTGTGGGAAAACAGTACACCGACATCACCTTTACCGATGCTCAGGGCAGCGATCATCAACTGTCAGAGTATGTAGGACAGAGCGACTTTGTCTTGCTTGACATCTGGGCTACATGGTGCCCGCCATGTCGCGCCTTGCTGCCAAAGCTGGCACAGATCTATCATAACAAGAACAAGAAACATCAGCTTCAGATAGTCAGCCTGTCGGTTGATAATGATAAGGATACATGGACTAAGTTCCTCGCAGAGCATAAGGACTATTCGTGGATCCAGATGTCAGATACTTACGACGCTGCCGAGCAATATGGTGTCATGACCATTCCCACCACCGTCCTTATTGATATCAACGGCAATATCGTGGCACGCAATATAAGCGAAGATGAACTGAAGGAAATATTGATTAAATAATTATTTTTCAAAAAAATAGTTGAAAAATTTTGCTGTTTCAAAAAGTTTGTGTAATTTTGCAGCACTTTTTTGCGGACATCGAAAAATATGGGCTGATAAGTGCATGGGAGTAGATGTGGTAAAGAGCAAAAATAGATTAAACAAACTTATAAATAACTTAATTGTAAATCATTAACAATTTAAATCATTTAGTATTATGACTAAAGCAGAACTTGTAAACAAGATTGCAGCACAGACCGGCTATGACAAAGCTACAGTGCTCAAAGTAGTTGAGGCTACTATGGTTAATGTTAAGGACTCGTTGGCGTCGAAGGAGAATGTATATCTCCGTGGCTTCGGTACATTCCTCATCAAAACCCGTAAACAGAAAGTTGCTCGTAACATCTCGAAGAACACCACCATCATCGTTCCCGAGCATGCTATTCCCGCTTTCAAGCCCTCTAAGGAATTCGTTAAAAATATTAAATAAGTAGAGCAATGCCGAACGGAAAGAAACACAAGAGACATAAGATGTCAACTCACAAACGCAAAAAGCGTCTGCGTAAGAATCGTCATAAGCATAAGTAAGACGATTGATTGAATGGAACAAGCTTCGCGTTTTTGCTATGCGGAGTTTGTTCCATATTTATATTAACCCGGATACTGCATTTTACCGACCACTTAGAGCGCTGAGAGGTTGAGCGGTATCATAATTACATACTGTTGTGAAAAGCGAACTTATTGTAGATGTCCGTCCTGAAGAGATATCTATTGCTTTTCTTGAAGATGGCCGATTGGCAGAGATCAGCCGCGAGAAACGCGAGCAGACTTTTGCTGTAGGTAATATCTATTATGGGAAAGTGAAAAAGATAATGCCGGCGCTCAATGCCGCCTTCGTGGATGTGGGACACGAGAAAGATGCTTTTCTACATTATTTGGATTTAGGTTCACAGTTCCTTACACTCAAGAACTTCACCCAATCTGTTGTGTCCGACAAACAGCATAAGCCCCAAGCCATCAAGGTTACCAAAGAAGAAGAGGTAACAAAAGAAGGGCAGATAGCTGATGTGTTGAAGCCCGGAGACATGATTTTGGTTCAAGTATCTAAAGAACCCATCAACACTAAAGGTCCGCGCCTTACCGCGGAGATTTCACTTGCCGGGCGTAACATGGTTCTTATTCCTTTTGCCGACAAAGTAATGGTGTCGAGCAAGATAAAGAAAGAGTCAGAACGCTCAAGATTGAAGCAACTTGTGCAATCAATCAAGCCTAAAGGTTTCGGAGTCATCGTTCGTACGGTTGCCGAAGAAAAGCGAGTAGCTGAGCTTGATAGCGAGATGCGCTTGCTGCTTAAAAGATGGGATGATACACTGCTGCGATTACAACAGAAAACAGGTGTGGCTATTGTAACCGAAGAGCTTGGGCGCACAATAGGACTACTCCGCGATGTGTTTAATCCCTCCTTCGAGAGTATATCTATCAACGATGAGGAGGTATATGAGGATGTTAGACAATACATCGAGCTCATCGCACCCGAAAGTGCCAAAATCGTTCATCACTATAAAGACGACCTGCCCATCTTCGATCACTTCCAGGTAACTCGTCAGATGAAAGTCGGGCTCGGCCGAACGGTCGGTTTTAAGAACGGCGGTTACCTTATAATAGAGCGCACCGAAGCCTTGTTCTCCATCGATGTGAACAGCGGCAGCAAGAAACTCTTTGAAGACCAAGAACAGAATGCTTTCGGCTTCAATATGCTGGCTGCTGATGAGATAGCACATCAACTTCGACTAAGGGATATAGGTGGCATCATTATCATCGATTTCATCGATATGGATTCGAAAGAGAACCAACAAGCTCTTTATGATCACATGCGCGAGTTGATGAAGAACGACAGAGCCAAACATAATGTACTGCCTCTCTCCAAATTCGGACTCATGCAGATCACTCGACAGCGAGTAAGACCTGCCGTGGACATAGATATGAGAGAAGTGTGCCCCACATGTTTGGGTAAAGGAAAGATACAGTCGTCTATCAATTTTACCGACGAGCTGGAAGAGAAGTTAAACACTCTTTGCTCAACAATCAAGACTCCGACCGTGCTTCATGTACATCCGTATGTTTATGCCTACCTCTCGCAGGGAAGCCTGTGGAGCTTAAAAAGCAAATGGAGACGCAAATATGGCATACGCGTAGTGCCTGATGAGTCGTATGGTATGCTTGAGTATAAGTTCTTCGACCGAAAGAGTAGAGAAGAAATTCGTTTGCCCAAAGAAGAGTCGGCAGACGAAAGCGAACACAAGCATTGATTTCTGTTAGTTCCTAACGATTCGAATGATGTAGAAAGAAAAGAAAGACCCGATGCTCATGCTTCGGGTCTTTTTTTGTGGTATAAGGTTAAGTATGTTTGGTAGAGTCGGGGAGAATGATTATTTTTGTACAATCTTAGATTTGTATGTTATGAGAGACTTTGTAGCTATTGATTTTGAGACTGCCAATGGCAATCAGTGCAGTATATGTTCGGTAGGTATCGTTATTGTTAAGGAAGACGAGCCGGTTGACTCGTTCTATTCTCTG
>CAMHOK010000051.1 GCA_946186735.1 uncultured Bacteroidales bacterium | reverse complement strand
GTGGGGCGGCGGGAGGGGTGGCGGGAGGGGTGGCGGGAGGGGTGGTTAGGTGTTTGGCAAGTTCGTTGAGGGCGAGGAAACGGTAGCGCTGTGTGGTGTGGGGGAGGAGGCCGGCTTTGGCATAGACTGCTCGTTCTATCTCTTGGTTGTCGTATAGGTTCTCGTTAGGTTCGATGAGCAGCAGGCGACCCATGGCACATGCCTCGAAATAGACACCCTGCGGCTTGAAGAACTTATAGTGCGGACTCTCAGCCTTTGGGAAGCCTTTCTCTAAGAGCACCACTAACGGAAAGCCTGCCTCTCTGATGGCTCTGCTTATCTGTTTCTCTCCTTCGGAGATAGCAGCCGTGACATAGACCATCCCCCTCTCGGCGTTGCAAAGGCAAAGGTCGCGCTGTTGGTCGATCTGTTGCTGTGTGAGCCGCCGCGAGCATTGGAGCACCTCTTTCATCGGGTAGTCGAGTAAGAAGAGATTGCCCAGGGCCGCGAGGGTAAAGCCTGCCGCTCTCACATCTTGCCGTATAGTGAACAGGTCGGGGCGAGCTCGCTTCATGGCCAGACGACGAGGGTTGTCGTGCACATAGTCGATCATGCTCCTCAGCTGCCCTGCGTGCATCATTATCCTGTCGTGAAAACCCAGCTCAAAGAGCGAGGGTCCTCGCCTTTTAGGAGCATCAGTACTATCAGTCGCACCGGAGGGCAAACCATCAGCCGTGCCGGAGGGCAAGCCATCAGCTGCACCGGAGGGTATAGTATTGGTAGCGTTGGTGCTTTGCGCATTCATGCGCAACGTGTCCTCCCAATAGGCATGCGTGCAACCGATCTTCAGCCTTCTGATTATCTCGCCCAGAGCAACGGGGAGCCTCTCTTTCACCCACACCACGAGATGCAGATGGTCGGGCATGAGTTGTTTGGCGCATATCTGAATATCTGGATAGAGCGCCAAACAAGCTTCTATCTGCTCCGAGACCGCCCTGCCCAGCGGTGAGTAGTCAACCCACGCTCCTTGCACATCGCCAAGCAGTCGGCCAAGCAGAGGCTTGCGGCCATCTATATTCATGGTGATCATATAGATGCCCCTGCCGTGGTAGTCCCATTTGCTGTATCGGTAGTCGCGTGGTAGTCCCATTTGCTGTATCTATAGTTGCGTGGTAAAGCTCCGGGTGCGAGACCTATTGATCAGTTGAAGGTGAAGTCAACCTTCTGTACGCCCTCACCGTAGATAGTCTTGAAGTCGTCTCTCATGGAGATGACTATGTATCCGGCTTCGCGCCATTGTTCGCCGAGCTTGAGTCCTTTGTCTCTATTGGCATGGTCACGCGCATCGTCGTCGGCTATCAGCATGAAGGCAGCCGTCTTATACTTCTTGTTGCTCAGGCAGTAGTTATGCATGGCGCAGTCGCCTCCGCTATTACCGAACGACAAGACGGGCACCTTGCCTATCTCTTGTGCTATCTGCAGCACTTTGTTGGTCTTGAGGTTCTTGATGATGAGCTCGTCCGTGCGCACTATGTCCTCCTCTTTGCCCATGGTATAGTTAACGCCTGCCTCCGCACCTTGCGACGTCGATTGCAGGCGCACATCCATACCTATGACGCGGTTAGGTTCTATGCCTATCGACTCCACGAGTGAGCGACAGATGAAGCGGTCGGACCCTGAGACCACATAATAGGTGAAGCCATTAGCTTTGAGATAGTCGAACACTTGCAGCATAGGCTTATAGAAGCTCTGTCCGTAGGTCATGCCTACAAAACCATTGGCGGGCAAGGCTGCATAGGTCTTCACATAGTTGTCGAACTGAGCAAGTGTCATCCCTGAGTATGCTTTGGCGGCGGCATAGGCATGCTTCATATCGAAATGGTCGGGCAGTTTCTGTCCGTCCCGCACAAAAGCGCGTATCTGCTCAGCCGTCTCACGCACATCATCGGGAGCCTTATCTCTGTAGTCGGCATCGTCGAGCACGCGATACTCGAGCATGTTATACTCGAAATAGGTGGGGTACAACTCACCCACAAAAGTGCCGTCCATATCAAAAGTGGCTATACGGTCTTCTTGTGGGATGAAGTTAGGCGAGCTCGGGTTGGTTACATCCGTGACATAAGTCTGCAAGGTTGTCAGAGCCTCGCATGAGTTCCATAGAGTGAATGGATTGGGGGCTATCGGATCGGGGTCGTTGCCTCCGCAGCCGTAGAACATGACTGCACATACAACGATGAGCAGCGAATAGGCAAGTCTTTTCATTTATGTTTTGTGTTTGTGTTTCTGTTTTGTGTTTGTGTTTCTTTTAACTTATGCTTTTTTTGGCATACGTTTGGCCATGCCTATAGCTCCTGTGGGGCAGACGAGTCGGCAGAGGTGGCACCCCACACATTTCTGCCCGATGATACGAGGTCTGCGTTTCTCTTGGTTGCCGCTATCTTGACTCTCGAAGGCGATGGCTTGGTGTCCGCCGTCCATGCACGAGACATAGCAACGACCGCACCCTATACATCTCTCGCGGTCGATCTTAGGGAAGACCATGGTGTCGCGGTCGAGATGAGAGGGGAGAACGATGTTCTGTAGTTCTTCACCCACCAACTCACGCAGTTGTGTTATGCCTCGTTGTTGCATATAGTGTTGCATACCGAGGATGAGGTCGTCGATGATACGATATCCGTACTGCATGACGGCGGTGCATACCTGCACATTACGGCACCCGAGTTGGATGAACTCCAGGGCGTCGCGCCATGTCTCTATACCGCCTATGCCACTGAAATCCATGTGTTTCTCTTCGGCTGCTTTGTGGAGGATAGGATTGCCTGTCATCTCATAGATCATGCGCAGGGCTATGGGTTTGACGGCTTTGCCTGAATAGCCGCTGACCGTCTTTTTCCGGCTCACCTCAGCGTCATGACTCATGGTGATGGACTTGATGGTGTTGATAGCACTTATACCGTTGGCTCCACCATAGAAGCTTGCTAATGCAGGCGAGGTCATAGACATGATGTTTGGTGTCATCTTTGGTATGACGGGGATGCTGACCGCGTTCTTGACATAAGAGGTATAGAAGAGCACCAGCTCGGAGTTCTGACCGATGTCGCTACCCAGTCCGGTGAGACGCATCTGCGGGCATGAGAAGTTGAGCTCAACGGCATCGCAGCCTGCATCTTGTGCCATCTTAGCAAGCTCTATCCACTCTTCCTCGGTCTGTCCCATGATAGAAGCGATGATACGCTTGGTGGGATAGTTCTGTTTGAGACGGTGCAGGATGTCGAAGTCCATCTGATAAGGGTTCTCGCTGAGCTGTTCCATGTTACGAAAGCCGACGAAGGGTGTTCCCTCTTTGCTGACGGCATCGAAGCGTGGTGAGACCTCTCGTATGTCCTGCTTACAGATGGTCTTATAGAACACTCCTGCCCACCCTGCTTCTAAGGCTCGTGCTACCATGTCGTAGTTGGTGCATATAGCCGAGGAGGCTAAGAAGAAGGGGTTCTCGCACTCCATATCGCAGAAGTTGATCTGCAGGGAGGGACGGGGTTGAGAGCTGACAGGCGCATAGTCTGCTTTGTCTGATAGCAGTTGCTTTTTTATCTCGCTGATGCGGATAGGTCGGTCGTAGTGGATACAGTCCGACTCGGCATGAGTCAGTTCGTCGTCGGTTAGTTGGTTGAACAGCTCGACAGCTGTCCATAGGTTGTCGAAGCGTGCTGCGCGAATGGCGCGAGCGACCTTGTCGCCACAGGGGGCATCGTAGCACAATAGGCACCGGGCTGTTTCTTCGTTGATGTGTAACATAATAGAAAAGTTGAAGGGGTGAATAGTTGAATGGTATCAGGCGCAAAGGTAAGAAAAAAACATGATATCTGCAAATAAATAACGCAAGACCACACCTTCTTCTGCGAGGAAGAAGGCATGGCCTTGTGATTGATATATGGGTCTGAGTGTTTTTGTTTGTTAGCACTCAGGCGTCCGATTAGATAGCGTTGATGAAGGCAACGATAGCGTCGCGATCCTCTTTATTGAGGTTATAGAACTGCTGTGTTGGGTAGTACGCATCGCTCTCTTTCGAGTATCCGTGCCACATGATAGCCTCTATGACATTGCGTGCTCTGGTGTCGTGCATACGTGCCTCGGAGGGGTCGCCTGTAGCCTTACGGTGCAGTCCGCGTGCCCAGAGGGGAGTGGTGCGGCACCAACCGGTACGGATATCGTTGACCATGCAGAGCTTATGCTGTACCATATCGGTGTAGGGCCAGATAGTCTGGTTAGGATAGTGTGGCAGTTCGGAGCCTTTGAAGAAGTTGTTGGGGTCGCGTATCTGGTCGGGACCGGTGGTCCATGAAGGACGGTGGCAGTAGTCGCAGCCTATCTCTGAGAACAGCTGTTTGCCTTTGAGCACTTGAGGGTCGTTGACGTTACGTGCTGCAGGAACGGCAAGTCCGCGGTGCCATACCATGAACTGTGTGAACTCGGCATCGGTCATCTCGGCAGGCAGAGAGGTAGAGGTGAGGTAGTTGTACACGTTCTTCTCTTTGTTGTCGGTGAACCACTCGGGGTGCTCTTGCTTATTGGATATCTGGCTGATGTAAGCCTCGAACTTATCTTGCACCTCTGTATCTTTTGATGCATACTCGGCATAGATAGTGCCGTTGAGGTCAAGATAGTGTGAGCGCCGGTCGCTACGTGTCACATTGGTTATGTTCCAAATAGCGTTAGCACCTGCTGCATCTTGCAGAGGTCCGCGAGTGAGAGCATAGGTGAAACGTTTGGGTCCGTACTGAACATCCTTGTAGTAGCCTGATGCTTGGAAGCCCCCGTTGTAGAATGCGGGGTTGAGTCCGTTATGCAGCTTGCCGTCGGCAGCCTCTTTGTCGTACTGAGCGATGATGTCGGCATCGGTGATAGCGTCGAGCAGTCCGGTACCATAGATACCGATAGTGTTCTCAAGCACAACCACATAGCCTTCCGACTCGAGCAGTCCGTCGGGGTCGCGATAACCTTGGTTATAGACATACACTGCTTCTTTGGGCATGTGCACTTCGGGGTATTGCAGCTCATAGGTAGTGCCATCGGCGAACTTGTTGCCGTGCTCATCGGTTGCCACTTTCCATGTTACGGTGATCATGTCAGGGTCGAGCGGTGCTTTGAAGGGAGCGACGCCGAAGAGTTGAGGCATACCTGCCAACCAAGGCACATAAGCATTGGTCTGCGGGTTGTACACTACGAGCAGTGTGCCGTTACCTATCTCTGAGGCGTTGTAGATACCTTCAGGAACAGATGTGCCATGCGAGTAGTTGGGGTGGCAGTGCTGGCAAGAGGAGCGCACATAGACGGGTCCTAAGCCGGAGCGGGTGCCAGTGGGGTTGGTGTTGAACGATTTCTCTGCTATCTGGTCGCCTTGGTTGAAGAGAATGCCCATGCCGGCATTATCAATGGCGGGTGTAGGTTGCTGGAAGCATGAAGAAGCAGAGATAAAAGTTGTTCCGAGCTTGCCACCGGTATAATACCAATCAGGCATCTCAGTTGTGTTTTCTACGGGTGTCTCGCCTCCACATGACGCTAAGGAGAGAAGAGCCATAGCTGAGATAAGGAATAAAAGTGATTTCTTCATGATGATATGGTTTTTTAAGTTTTAAGTTTTCAGCTTTCAGTGGTCTTGTTATTTGGCCAACAGAGCCAGCACTTCGTTGTTGAGCAGTTGTTCGAGCTCGCTCACTTTGTCGATAGCTGCCTTTACGTCGCTATTACCTTTGGCTTGTGTCTCGAAGTTCTGAATAGCGTTGATCTTAGCGATTGACTCTTCGATAGCGGCACGCACTTTAGCATCGAGGTCGGCATCGTGTTTCTTTACGAAGTCGGAGATAGAAGCATCGCCTGCCTGAGAGCCGCAGTAGGCGTTTCGGATAGAGCGGATGTTGTCGGCGAAGTCTTTGGTTGAGTTGTGGCTATAGGGCGACTCTATATACTCGCGCTCCTCTTCGTTGCTTGAGAGGTAGGGGTTACCCATCTTGAGTGAAGCCACCTCGCCTGCTATATCTACGCAACCTGAGATGATCTCCTCGGCAGCATCTTGGTAGCTGACGAAGATAGAGCCTGCCTTACCGGCGTTGATCATATACTCGCCGTAGTTCTCGCCATAGCTGTCTTCTTCGTAGTCGAGCACTTCTTTCTTTGCCTCGCTTACTGTACCTGCCCAGCAGTCTTCGAGCAGAACGGCTTGCTGAGCAAGGTCTTCAACTATACCTACGAGGTAGATAGCCTCAGCCTTAGTGAGGTTGGTAGCATGAGGTTGTCCGTTATCAAAGAGCAGGTACTCAGCAGCATGGAAACCCTTGAGTCCGAAGCCGAGCAGACCTACATACGAGCCGCCTTGCTCTTCGATGGCAGCCATACGGTTGGCGTCGTTCAAGAGGTCGTTCATAGCGTTATACTCCAAAGGCCACGAGTCGATATGGGGGTCGATATTGTGGTTAGCGGCGGGTCCGTAGAGGAAAGCTTCGCTCTTCTCCCAATACTCGCGCATGGCTTTCCATGCATCACAAGCCTCTTTCATGAGTTGGGTGTAGTCGTCGCCATCTTTTACGGCATCCTCGATAGCCTCGCACTTCTCGAGCAGGATGAGGCCTTGGGTTGCCATACTGCTATAAGTGGCGATGACGGTGTTGTTGACATAAGGCGCCATCACTTTCTGGAGGTCAGCCTCTTTTTCGGTTGTAACATTGTTGGTACCGGAGTTACCACAACTTACCATTGCTGCCACAGCAGCAGTCATGAGAACGATGTTAAAAAGTTTTTTCATTTGTGTTATGTTGTTTTTGTTTGTTGTTGTTATGGTCTGAACCATCCGGCATAGACGATGCCGATAGCTATCTGCGGTTCGTCGTTATAGAGTTTGCCCACGGTGCCATCGGCTCGTGTACCCTTGTTGAGTATGCCATAGGAGAACTCTGCTTTCACTCCTATCTGTTTGATAGGATAGTAGTTGATACCGAAGGCTGCTCTTTGTCGTCCGCACCATGCATACTGGCGGTTGCGTTGTCCGTCATAGAGCAGCATGGAGTCGTAGAAGTCGTAGCGGGCGAAGACGAAGAAGCGTTGGTTTTGGTTTCTCAGTTGGGGAGAGAGCGTGAAGAAGTCGTATCCTGCCTCTATACCTACCGCCATAGCGTCGGAGGCTACCCACTGTTTGCTTGACACGCTACCTTTGCGCATGGCGAGGTTGTATTGTGTGATGGCAGCAGCGTCGCCTAAGTGTCCGTAGGTGGCGTTACCTCTGACTATCCATCCGTAGTCGTTGTATGCAAAATCGAAAGAGCCGATGGTTACTAAGCCGCGCACCTTGTTATAGGTGCTCTCTTTGAGCTCAACGAGGCTCTTGCTCAAGGTGTTCTTGAACGAGGTGCCTGCATATCCTGAGAGCGAGAGTCTGAGACCTTTGACGCCGGTGTAGTCAACGCGTGCGGCTCCTGCCCACACATTGGCAATCTTGAACTCATAAGGACTGCCCGCACCGGGCTTGATCCAGTTCTTACGGTTGAAGCGGTCGGAGTCGAGTCCGGGAAGGAGCATGACTTGGTAGTGCCATCCCTTAGGCGTCTGACCCATGAAGGTGAGAGCTACCTCATGCCAAGTGGAGGGCAGGATAGTATATTCGCCCTCGTTACGATAGACAGAGAAGAAGTTGATGGGTTCGTGATTAGCATTGAGTGCTCCTACCGGCACCACTTGCATACCGGCTCGGATGATAGCGTAGTCGTTGAAGCGTTTCTGCAGCCAGAACTGCTCTAATGCCACCTCACCACCGCGCTCTATCTCACTCTCATACTCGCCACCCTCTTCTTCTTCGATCTCGATAGCCGACTCCGTACCGCCATGCTCGAACTCAATCTCGGTACCCATCGACCATCCATGACCGAAGTCATAGCCGAGATTGATGACCACATGCGGCAGATCGACCTCACCATAGCGGTCGTTAGCATATTTCTCGGGTGTCTTGCCATAACGGAGGTAGTTGTTGGAGAAGAAGCAGTACTTAGCTGCCACCTCGCCATACCCGCCTATGGTGAGGCGGTTGTGTATCCAGCGGGGCACGCGGCTCTGCTGAGCAGTGTCAGCAGAAGCCTGAGTGGTATCCACACGCCGCGTGGCCGAAGAATAAGCATCCACTTTCTGAGCCTTGAGCGTATCTTGAGCTTTCTCGAGAGCTTCAAGACGATGAAGGATCTGCTCATACTCATGCCTACTTATGGTTATTGTCTGCTCTTGCGCACTGAGCGACACCAGAGCCGACAAAAGGAGAAATGATAAGATAAAAAGTCGATTGTATGTGTTCATGAGACAACTCTTTTATTTTAATTATTTTATTGATTAGCACCCGACTGCCACTATCTATCGACCAATGACAGGTGCAACTGTTCGTGCCTTTTTTCAATGGTGCAAAAGTACATAAAACCAACGACCCCGCCAATAACCAAAAATGGGTATTTTGCAGGGTCGCTAAGTAAGAGAGTTTCAGTGCGGCTTCTCAGGTCATGACGCCACACCTTGTTGATCTATCGGCATATCACCAACTTATATGTCTGCCCTTCTATCTGCAGCAGGTAGATGCCGTCGGGCAAGGTTAGTTGTGTGCCCCGACCTTGGTAGAGTGTCTGCCCGTGTATGCCATAGAGGCTGAAGGGCTGCGAGACGGTCAGGTTGTTGCCGTTGATGGTATAGTCCTCAGAGCTAAGGTCGCTGACGCCATCGGTGACTGACAGTGCTTGTATGTTCAACTCCTGCCATACCACTGCCGCCTTGTAAGCCTCCACAGAGAGAGCGGGGACGAACACATCGGCATTGAGCAGACGGTTCTCGCCCCAGTTCTGTCGATAGAACACCTCGTTGGCATTGGTGATGGCGAGATAGAGCGAGTCGGCGTAGCTGTAGTAAGCAAAGACGGGAGGTGTGGCGGCTCTGCTGACCACCGACGATAGTTGGGTGTTGCCGAAACTGCTCTTGCCTATCATCACCACCGATGCCGGCAGCTCGACGCTCTCTAAGTGCAGAGCGTTGAACATAGCGCTATCCCCAATGCTGACCACCGTATATTCTGTCCCTTCATACTTCACCTGTTCGGGCACTTGGAGAGAATAGAGGTCTTTGTAGTTGTTGTCGGGGTTGTAGGTATCGCCCATATAAGTGAGTTGTGCCTGTGCTCCTAAGGCTGAGTCTTGACAGAGCACATACCATAGTCCGTCTATCTGCGCGAGCCTACATGGCGGCTCTTCTTGCTTGGTAGTGTCTTGTCCGGTAGTGTCGATAGGTTGAGGCGGGATGACGGGAACGGTGTCGGTGGTGTCCGACTCGATAGAGAGGATACGGTAGAACCCGTTCCATCTGTCGTCAGCCTTGTAGGCATCAATAGTTTTCTCGGGCACAAAGAGGTCTATCTCGCCAAGGTTACTGAACATCGAGAAGACATCCTGACTGAGCACGGGTGGTGTGAGTGCCCGGCTCACCACTTTTCTCAGGCCCATAGCCATGAAGCGGTAGGGATAGCCGTCCATCTGTGTGAGCGAAGCGGGGAAGTCGATGACGGTCATGTTGTAAGCGGCGGCTACGGAGTAGGATCTGATCTGCGTGATGGTTGTGGGCATGATGAGCGAGCATAGTCCTATATGTCTGACGAAAGAGCCATCATCTTGCTTATAGATAGCAAAGACGAGACTCTCGGGGAAGACATCGTCGTAGGTCCGGTCGTCGTACTGTCCGTACCTGTCGTCGCTTGCCACTATGCGTGCCCCGCTGAGGTCTAACTCAACCAGAGACCATGCATGCAGATCTTCGGTGTCGGTGAGTCCCATCATGAAGCGAATGACCTTGACATCGGCGCCGTTGATAGGTCCTTTGACTATCAGTCGCTCAACCGTCCGCTTCTCTTCGGCGGTGAGCAGTGAGCTCAGGGTGCCTGGAGTGGTTAAGGTCACCGTCTTGGTGATGAGCTCTTGCGTGAGAGGCTGGATACCGATGACTGCCATCTGACGCTCAGAATATTGGTCATCATCGGGGTTCATGAGGTCCATGTTGTAATAGCCGTCGTAGCGGCCTGACCATCCCCAGTTGACATGCACCAGTCCTTGGCTGTTGTAACCATCAACGATGAAAGCATGTCCGCCGGCGTCGCTGTCGTTACCCGAATAGATGACGGGACGATGCTCGTCAAGCTCGCGGAAGATGGTCTGCATCCACGAGTCAGAGTCGAAGAAGGTGCGTTCGATAGTTCGTGTGTAACGACTATAGCGGAAATGGTTGCGCAGTGCTCCCGACACATCGGAGGTAGAGGAGGAGCTGGCGTTGCTGTTGTACTTCATTCCCACCGATATGCCTGCATCTTTCATCAGGACAGCCACGGCCTCGGCAGCGGCATCGTTGGTGGGTGCAGAGGTGTAGGAGTCTCTCATCAGGTCCCACTTATATCTATGTTCTTGCATGTCTGACGCGAAATGGCAAGTGCCCACATCGGCATAAGAGATGTCATACTCATGAAAACTGCGTCCGACTTCAGGGTACTTATAATAATACATCACCTGCGCCATGGCGGTGGCGACGCAACCGGTGACGAACTGATACGACTTACCTCCTATCTGATAGACAAGGTTGTTGTTGAAGGGTGCTCGTTGGTTCCATTTAGAGGTGAGCAGAGGCAGGACCTCCGTCATTGGTGCTTGTATGGTACGGCGGCGGGCGGGTTCTTTCTTCATCACCTCATCCATAGCCTCAAGCCACCACTGTAGTCCTTCGGGCAGGGTGTCAGACTGCATGGTAGGCGAGAAGCCGAGCACGGGCTCAGCCTGAGCGTTCTTGGAGAGGAAGACCATACCGCCATCCTGATAGCCATAGACGGCTATATGGTCGGTATCGAAAAGTTTAGAGGGAGCAACCGAGGCCTCAGCCTTGCCTTTGGCTTTGTGCCCGTCCATGCTCTTGAGCACTTGGCGGGCGAGCTGTTGCATCTGCGCGGGTGTGCGCTCCTGAGCTCCTGCCACCAACAAGCAAGAGAAGAGCAGAAGAAGAGTTGATAGACCTTTTCTCATAATCGTTTGCAGGTTAATAGTGCCGCAAAAGTAATGATTTTTCTCAGTATATGCAAATGGGTGTTGTCTGTTAGACGAAAAAATCGTATCTTTGCAAGCGCTGAAGGATCAGCACTAAAGCGAATACAAACAGCAAAACAGACTCATCGTTATGATACAAGACTCAAAGATCCTCATGGGTAAGGGCGAGCGTTATGTCTATCTCAACCCTCGCATGGCCAATCGTCATGGACTCATCGCCGGAGCCACCGGTACCGGCAAGACTATCACTCTGGAGGTGATGGCAGAAGGCTTCTCCGACTTAGGAGTGCCTGTCTTCCTTGCCGATGTCAAGGGCGACATCTCCGGTTTGGCTCGTGCAGGTCAGATGAACGATGCTTTAAAGAAGCGCTTAGACAAGATGGGGATAGACCGGTTCGATTTTAAGTCTTTCCCTGTGCGTTTCTGGGATGTGTATGGTGAGGGCGGTCACCCTGTCCGCACCACTGTCTCTGAGATGGGTCCGTTGTTGCTCTCGCGCCTGTTAGGTCTGAGCGAGGTGCAGGAGGGCGTGTTGAACATCGTCTTTCGTATTGCCGACGACAAGGGTCTGCTGCTCATCGACCTCAAAGACCTGAAAGCTATGCTGCAGTATGTGGCTCAGCATACAAAAGAGTATATCACCGAATATGGTAACATGACTCAGCAGTCGCTCGGTGCCATCCAGCGCAGTCTGCTCAAGCTTGAGGATGAGGGTGGTGATAAGTTCTTTGGCGAGCCCGACCTGAAGATACAAGACTGGATGCAGCGCGACAGCGACGGTAGGGGTTATGTCAATATCCTGCATTGCGTCAAGCTCTTCCAACACCCGCTACTCTACTCCACCTTTATCCTCTGGCTCTTGTCAGAGCTGTTCGAGACACTGCCGGAGGCAGGCGACATGGACCGCCCGAAGATGATCTTCTTCTTCGACGAGGCTCACCTGCTGTTCAACGATGCGCCCAAAGTGCTGGTACAGAAAGTGGAACAGGTGGTTAAGCTGATACGCTCGAAAGGCGTAGGTGTGTATTTCATCACCCAGTCGCCCTCCGACCTGCCCAACAGTGTGCTGGCGCAGCTGGGCAAACGTGTGCAGCATGCCTTGCGCGCCTACACGCCGGCTGAGCTGAAAGCTGTGAAAGCGGCAGCGCAGTCGTTCCGTGCCAACCCTAAGTTCAAGACCGAGGACGCTATCACCGACCTTGGCACGGGTGAGGCTCTGGTCAGCTTCCTTGACGAAGAGGGCAAACCCGAGATAGTAGAGAGGGCGAAGATCATCTGCCCGCAGAGCTCGATGTCAGCGCTTGACGACATGCGCCGGCGCGACCTTATCCTCGCAAGCGAGCTATACGGCCGCTACGAGGAGGCTATCGACCGTCAGTCGGCTTACGAAGACCTGAGGAAAGCAGACGAAGAAGAGGAACGACAGAAACGCATAGCCGACGAAGAAGAGGCTCGCTGGAAAGAGCTGGAAGCACGGGAGAAAGAGCTCGCTAAACGCGAGAGAGAGCTGCAGAAACAATCTACACGGACAACCACCCGCACCACCACTCGCACCACACGCACACAGAAATCTACCTTCGAGAAAGCCGCCGACAGCGCTATGAGCACCATCACCAACACCATAGGTAGAGAGATAGGTCGCTCGCTGGTACGCGGACTGATGGGGATGTGGAAGAAGTAAAGTTACACGGAGGCTCTCTACACGGATGGTCTTTAACGAACACTGATAAACACGGAGAAGCACGGAAGCTCTCTGCACCGGTTCTTTTTAACGAACACGGATGGGCACGGAGAAGCACGGATGGTTATTTTACCGCAGATTTCTGAGATTCTGACAGATTCTGACAGATTTTTCTTGTTCTTTCACCGCGGATGGTGTAATGGAATTTCACGCAGATGACACAGATTGTTCAGATGAAACAGATGTCTTTTTTTACTGCGGATGGTTATTTTACCGCAGATGGTCTGTTTTCACCACGGATGGTTATTTTACCGCAGATTTCTGAGATTCTGACAGATTCTGACAGATTTTTCTTGTT
>CAMHOK010000050.1 GCA_946186735.1 uncultured Bacteroidales bacterium | reverse complement strand
CGAGTCGATACGCTTAGCTCTTGAGTTCTACAAAGAGCACCCCGAAGAGACCCTCATCGTCATCACTGCCGACCACGAGACAGGAGGTCTGGCGTTAGGCAACTCTGACTACACCCTCAACCTGCAAGTGCTGCAACATCAGCACGCTTCCGTGGCAAGACTCAACGACATACTCAAAGCTAAGCATCAGCAGTTGGGCAAGCAGTTGTCGTGGGAACAAGTACAAGACATCCTCAAAGAGAATGTCGGACTCTATTCGGCCGTTGAGGTAACAGCCGAAGAAGATATGCAACTCAAGAAAGCTTTCAAGAAATCGATGAAGAACAGCGACAAGGTGAAGACTCTCTACAAAGAGCTCAGTCGTCTTGCCGACACAGCCGTGAGGATACTCAACCGCAAGTCTAAGCTGGGTTGGACCACCGGTTCGCACTCCGCTGCCGCCGTGCCCGTCTTCGCCATAGGCGTAGGAGCCGAACAGTTCACCGGCTGGATGGACAACTCTCAGATAATGCCTCGTATGCTCGAAGCATGCAATCAGTAGTTAAGCTATGAACAGCCGCCTAAGCATCATCCTTGTCTGCGTCCTCTGTTTCTTTTCGTGCCGGAGGACTCAGACTTATATACCTCGCCATGTCGAGCCTGCCAAGGTCAATGTCGAGCGTTTCGATAGTGCCTTGCTATCGATAGGCACCACTGACGAAGACCCCGCTACAGCCGTCTCACGCCTCTACGATGAGCACCCTTTCTTCATGCCGCTGTTCGCCGAAGATATCATAGGTATCACTGACGACACTGCCGCTCTTGCTGAGGCTATCACGCTCTTCCTTGCCGACACCACCTACGGCTTCAAGGCAACCAACGAGCGAGTGCAGTCCACCTTCGCCGACATCAGCGGGATAAGACATGAGCTGAGCGACGCTTTCGGCAGACTCGTATATCTCTATCCCGACACTTATGTCCCCAACATCTGCTTCTTTGTCAGCGGCTTCAATGCCTCCATACTCTTCTATAACGAACTCAAAGACGGTGACTTGGTGCCTGCCATAGGTGTGGGGTTAGACATGTACTTAGGCTCCGACTACGAGTATTACAACCGCGTCGTTTATAACTATCAGAAGCAGACCATGCGCCCCGAGTGTATAGCCGCCGATGTGATGTCGTGCTACCTGTTCCACCTCTTCCCTTTCGAGAGTCACAAGAACAGACTCATCGACAACATGTTATACCGCGGCAAGATCATGTATCTGCTCTCACTCCTCCTTCCTGAAGAACAGGAGTATGAGGTGATGGGGTATAAGAAAGAGCAGTGGCAATGGTGCGAGCAGCACGAGCGTGATATATGGCATACCATGATGGACAAGCACGACCTGTTCAAGACCGACCAGATGCTCATCTCCTCTTATCTCAACGACGGACCGTTCACCTCCGAGTTGTCGCAGCAGTCGCCCGCCCGTGTAGGTACATGGATAGGATGGAGGATAGCCCGTGCATATATGCAAAACAATAGCGACAAGACCCTTCAAGACCTTATCGCTAACAACGATGCCCAAGAGCTCCTTGAGATGTCGGGCTACCGCCCGTAGCTCTAATCTGCGCCCGTCTCTCTTGCGCCTCTACTCGCTTTCTAACAGGTCCGGACGGCGCTCTTTGGTGTGCCTGAGCGACTCCTCATACAGCCACTCCTCCACCTTGGCTTGATGGCCGGAGAGCAGTATGTCCGGCACCTTCCAACCTTTATAGTCGGCAGGACGAGTATAGACACCCGCCTCGAGCAGTCCGTCCTGGAAAGAGTCGGACAGAGCCGAGGTCTCGTCGCCTAAGGCACCGGGCAACAAGCGAACGATAGCATCAGTCATCATAGCTGCAGGCATCTCACCACCGGTCAACACAAAATCACCAATACTATATTCCTTGGTTATCAGATGGTCGCGCACACGTTGGTCCACACCTTTATAATGGCCGCAGAGGATGATGATGTTCTCTGCCATCGACAAGCGGTTGGCCTCTTTCTGAGTGAACCGTTCGCCATCGGGAGCGGTGAAGATAATCTCATCATACTCACGCTCGCTCTTCAGATGACTGATGACGCGGTCGATAGGCTCTACCTGAAGGACCATGCCCGCAGAGAAACCAAAAGCATAATCGTCAATCTTACGATGCTTATCCAGAGTCCAATCGCGCAGGTTATGCACGTGAATATCAACAAGACCTTTGTCAGTAGCACGCTTAATGATAGAATGGGAGAGCGGACTCGAAAGCAACTCGGGAACAGCGGTGATGATATCAATACGCATGGTAGTGGGTTATAGTAAGAAGTTTAATAATGTGCAAAGGTACGAAGAATTATTGGTTTAACAAAATTTGCTCATGTAAGTTTTTCTTTGTACTTTTGTGCGCATAAATAAACGAAAGGCTTATGTCGAAATTCAGAAACAGCAATCTTGCTTTTGTCATATACATGTTCATTGCCGCTTTTGCGGTAGTCATCTTATTGGTTCTTCTTACTCAGTTATGGCTCAACCGATATACTCGTCATGGCGATGAGGTACGTGTGCCTGACATCTGTGGCATGTATGTAGAAGAGGCTCAGCTCTATCTCAAGCAGCAGGGTCTTAGTCTGCAGATCATCGACTCCACCTACTCTCGTAGTGTTGCTTTAGGCACTATCGTTGAGCAGAACCCTCCTAAGGATGCTATCACTAAGAACGGTCGGAAGGTCTATGCTGTGATGAACGCCCGCATGGAGCGTCTGGTGCCTCTGCCCGACCTGCACGACATGAGTTATCGTCAGGCTGTTGCCTCGCTCCATTCGTTAGGTATGGAGGTGGACGAGGTAGAGTATCAGCCCTCTGAGTTCGGAGGGTTAGTGCTCGATGTGCATTATAATGGTGAGACCATCGAGGCGGGCACTAAGCTGCGTGAGGGCACTCATCTCACCCTCGTTGTGGGCAAGGGGTCTGACAATGCAGCCACCGTCTATGTGCCCTCGCTCATAGGCAAGACCCTCACCGAGGCCCGGCAAGAGCTGCTGCGTAACGCCTTGGTCGTTGGGGCAGTCAACTATGATGAGCCTATCGATGGTAGCGATGAAGATGATAAGAGCGCCAACGACGACCTCTTCTTCGTCTATTATCAAGAGCCGGCTGCTGCCGAATGGGTGAGCGAAGGCTCAAGGGTAACACTCTATCTGTCGAAGAACAAAGACAAGAAGATGGAGGCACCCACCGAAGAAGAAGAGGAGGAGTTCTTCTAAGCCTTCTAAGCCTTTCCTTAAACACCCTTTTTATCATGCAGGAAGAGACCGATTTGTTTGAACGGTACAGATGCGAAGTGGACAAGGGTCAAGCCCCCTTGCGCATCGATAAGTACTTGGCTGAACACATGCCCAACACCTCGCGCACACGCATACAGAACGCAGCCGAGGCAGAGCATGTGTGGGTCAATGGCAAAGCGGTCAACTCTAACTACAAGGTCAAGCCTCTCGACACTATCCAAGTGCTGCTCGACCACGAGCCTTTCGACACCACCATCGAGCCCGAAGATATACCGCTCAGCGTCGTTTACGAAGACGACGACTTGATGGTTGTCAACAAGCCCGCCGGACTGGTTGTTCATCCCGGACACGGCAACTGGACCGGTACCCTGCTTAACGCTCTCGCCTACTACTTCCGCCAAGACCCTCTGTTCGACATCAACAACCCAAACATCGGACTTGTTCACCGCATCGATAAGGACACGAGTGGTCTGTTGCTCATCGCCAAACGACCTGAGGCAAAGACTAAGTTGGCTCTACAGTTCTTCGAGCACACCACCTCCCGCACCTACAACGCTCTGGTATGGGGACGGTTCGACGAGCCGACGGGGACGATAGAAGGGGCCCTCGCTCGCGACAACCGCGACCGCACTATCTATCGCGTCTGGGACATGGAGGAGAACCCGCTCGCTAAGCCTGCCGTCACACACTGGAGAGTGATAGAGCAGTTTAAGTACGTGACATTGGTCGAGTGCAGGTTAGAGACAGGACGCACACATCAGATAAGAGTGCACATGCGTCATATAGGCCATCCGCTCTTTGCCGATGAGAAATATGGTGGAATGGAGATCCTGCGCGGTGAGAGGACGCAGAAGTACTCGCAGTTCGTGCGTAACTGCTTCGAGCTGTGTCCCCGCCAAGCCCTTCATGCCAAGACTCTCGGCTTCACCCATCCGCGAACAGGCGAACGCATGCTCTTCGACTCCGACTGGGCTGACGACTTCGCAGCTCTGATAAAGAAATGGTCTGAGTATCAGGGCTAAGACGACTTGGCACAAATCTTGTAATATCTGAGTCAGAATGAAGACTCGTTTCTTACATATCGTTGGTCTGTTATTGCTCTCATGGGTGGCACCTTGCTCTTGGGCACAGTCGTCGGCACGGCCGGCACACCTGACGGCTATCCGCAAGGTACAGCCCTCAACCATGGTGCCTCAAGAAGAGAAAGAGGACGCCTCGCTTGAGCAGTTAGGCATCAAAGCAGCTGACCGTAAGAACCTGCAGAGAGTGGGGATAAGCGTCAAAGATGGAGACACCCTCTACCTCGCTTTCCTCAAAGATATCTATATCTTCCCGCCTTATCGCTTCACCTCTAAGAAGCAAGAACGCTTCTATTGGCGCACCGTGCGCGATGTGAAAAAGACCCTGCCTTACGCCAAGATCATCGCCAAAGAGATGCAGCGCACCGACTCTCTCATGCTTAAGATGACGCCCAGAGAGCAGCGGCGGTTCTGGAAACAGTACGAGAAGATACTCTTCCAACAGTACGAGATGGACCTGCGCTCATGGACGGCTTCACAAGGACAGATGCTCATGAAATTAGTGGATAGGGAGACCGGACACACCTCTTATGAGGTGATAAAGATGTACCGCGGCTCTTTCTCTGCCAACTTCTGGCAGATGGTAGCCAAGACGGTAGGTAACGACTTGAAAGAAGGGTACGATGGCGACGATAAAGATAAGATCGTTGAGCGCGTCATCACTCTCGTTGAGGCGGGCCAACTCTGACTCGCTCACGGCACAGGGTCGTAACCGCTGCCACCCCACGGATGACAACGAGCCAGACGCTTCAGACCTAACCAACCGCCTTTCAGCACACCATACTTCATCACAGCCTCCACCATGTACTGCGAACAGGTGGGAGTATAACGGCACGAGGGAGGAGTGAGAGGCGAGATACAGTAACGGTAGCAAGAACGCTTTGCGTACTATCTTTTGTAGGTTATTCATAGGCTCGGACATTACTCTTCCATTACTCTTCCATTACTCTTTTATTACTCTTCTGAAGAGTATTTTATCTTCTTATAATCGCTGACGATCTGAGCAAGACCGGTCAGTGCTTTGAGCATCGCTTTTTCAATGACTGCATAGTCGAGCTCTTCGCTTGCCATAGACAGCTGCATACCGACGCCCTTGTCAGCACATGCTTGCTTAAGCACCGAGGCATGCAGACGATAAGCCTCCCGTAGTTGACGACGCAGACGATTGCGATTGACAGCATGCTTAAACTCACGCTTAGGTACCCAGATGAGCACCTGAGGAACAACATCATCGCCTTCCACTAACACGTAAGTAACCCTCAGCGGGAAACGCACAAAACGCTTGCCGGCTGCATAGAGTTGAGCTATACGGGTCTTGCCGCACAACTTCTCAGACTTAGGAAAAGCAAAAGAGGAAGACATGAAAAAAGATGAAAGATGAAAGGTAAAAGGTAAAAGGTTGAAAGGTTAAAAGGTTGAATAGTTGAATTACGCCACGCCGCATGGTTTCCCCCGCCCTATGGTAGGGAGGGGGTGAGGGGGCGGGTGATAGAAAGGTGTACCCACGTTGTGTAGAGACGCATGTGAATGTGTCTCCTGACGGACGGAATTACGCCTTTTCCTCAGTTTTCTTCACCGTAGCTTTCTTTGCCGCTGTGGTCTTTGCTGTAGTAGTCTTAGTAGTCTTTGTTGCTGTAGTCTTCGCCGTTGTTGTCTTTGTAGCAGCGGTCTTGATAGCAGTAGTCTTCGCCGTAGTTGTCTTTGTAGCAGCAGTCTTGGCCGTTGTTGTCTTTGTAGCAGCGGTTTTGGTAGCAGTAGTCTTCGCAGCTGTTGTTTTAGTGGCAGTAGTCTTCGCGGCAGTAGTCTTCTTCACTGCAGGTTTCTTCACCTCTTCTACCTCAAGAGCGTTCTGCTCGAGGAACTTCTCGAGGGCTGTCGTTATCGACTGGCACTCCGGCGTGGGAGCCATAACAACAGGAGTGAAACCTTCTTCCTTGAGAGCCAGAAGAGTGTTCTGACCAAAACAGCCTATATACTTGTCGCCATCCTGTATCTTAGGGAAATTCTTGCGGAAAGCTTTCACACCCATAGGAGTGAAGAGAACGAACATGTCGTACTTGGCCTTCTTCTCTTCCTTAGTAAAATCATTGATAACAGTGCGATACATCACAGCCGGAGTCACTTGTATCTTATGCGAAGCGAACATCTGGATAGTATCATCGTTATGGATATCGCTCACCACCATCATGTATTTCTCCGACGGACGACGCTGCATGGCAGGCAACACATCCTCAAAGCGGTTATGAGCACCAAAGAACACCTTACGCTTCCTGTACTGGATATATCTCTGCAGATAATTGGCAATCGACTCAGAGATGCAATAGTAGTGCATCGACTCCGGAACGACTATGCGCATCTGCTGACACAGATGAAAGAAATGGTCGATACCATGACGCGAATTGAAGATAATGGCAGTATAATCTAAGATGTTGATGTGCTGGGCACGAAACTCCTTAGGCGTTACCTCCTCAATGCGAATGAACTGATGAAAATCAAACTCAACTCCAAACTTGTTCTCCATATCGAAATATGGCGACTTCTCAGTGGCAGGACGCGGCTGCGACACAAGTATTCTCTTAACTTTCAAAACCTTAAATCTTAATTAGTGGGTATTTTTCAAACTAACCGCAACGCTCCGAAAACAATGAGAGCAAGCGGCAAAAATTCGAGCGTGCAAAGGTACAACAAAATATAAAAACACGCTAACAAATCTTTAAAAAAAATTCGAAAAAGTTTTACGAGCAAGCAAACAAAGAAGAACGAGAGCAACGCCACAGCCATCACTAACACTGCCGTTCTCGACACTTGAGGCACAAACAGAGCAACGAGCAATAAAGGATATGCCGCACTCAACACCGCCATCAGAAGCGACGAGTATTGGCTCAGACACATACTGAAGGTGGACGAGTCGAAATAAACAAAACTCAGATATGCCGACAACAAGAACTTCAGAGCAAACACACCTATCACCACACCCAAGATCTTCATATAAGTGACAAAAGCGAACTGACCTGCTGTGAAACATACCAAGTAGGCTGACAACGCTATCACCGACACCTCATATATAAAAGCAAGCACCTGCCCTCTGATGTCAATCGACGACTGAACGAAGATGCTGTCTCGCTCTTTTGCTGAGAACAGCGTCAAGAACGAGGTGTGGATCATGCCTGGCCGAAAACGATTGGCAAGCAGCAACAACGCAAGCAAGAACAGCATCAGCCAAGCCACCCACGGCTCCGACAACGGACCTGATATGCGATTGATTATCTCCACAGAACTAAATATTTTATATTTGCGCTATCTTTCTCACCGACCTATCCCACGGCTTCATCGAGCGAAGAGCGGGTATCACCTCTTCGGCACTGCTCACCACGGCATACATCTGTCGGTGCACCTCGCGGACCATCTTCTCCTCCACCATCTTGTCTAACCATGTCAGCAGCGGGTCGTAATAACCATCGGTGTTGAGCAGAACGATAGGCTTGACATGCAGTCCGAGTTGCTTCCATGTCATACATTCAAGCAGCTCCTCAGCCGTGCCTATACCCCCGGGCAAAGCCACAAAAGCATCACTCATACGCGCTATGGTAGCCTTACGCTCATGCATGCTCTCCGTCACTATCCGCTCACTGAGCGGCTCGCGGCACCAACCCTCATCAACCATGAACTGCGGGATAACACCTATCACACGACCATGCTTCGAGTCCGCACCATCAGCTATAGCGCCCATCAACCCTACCGCTCCGGCACCATAAACAAGCTCTATACCTGCCTGAGCCATCAGCTCACCTAAACGATATGACTCAGAGAAAAAACGCTTCCTCACCTGAGTGCTCGAACTGGCATACACTCCTATCCTGTTGATTGTGTTCATACGATACTAAAGTTGAATGGTTGAATAGTTGAATAGTTGAATGGTTGAATAGTTGAATAGCTGAATGGTTGAATAGTTGAATAGTTGAATGGTTGAATAGTTGAATTCCTTTTTTCCGCTTGCAAAATTACAAGTTTTTTCCCGAACACACAAATCTAACAGTGAAGCAATCCAACAGCGAAGCGTTCTCACAGCACAGCGGGAAAAACTCCCCTCCTTAGCAAGGAGGGGTTAGGGGTGGTTGGATATCATCTATCAGCGAAGCGGTCTTTCTTCTTTGTTCTTTCAGCGCAGCGGTCTAACAGCGAAGCGGTCCAACAGCGCAGCGGTCTAACTCTAACCACTCTCACGCCTATGTTTTAGAAGATTTTTCGAGCATTTTCGCCTATGTTTTAGAAATAATTTCAACCATAACCTTGCATATCTCGCTTATTTATTGTACTTTTGCAGCGCTTTTTGTGGGGCTAAGATTAAGCCTCACCACTTATATTCAACAACGACTAAAAACGGCTCGTTGCATTAAGTATTATCGCAACATTTTTATATCAATTGCCTTATGAACTTTATTGAAGAGATTGTAGAAAAAGACCTGCAAGAAGGAAAGAATGACGGACGTATTCAGACGCGTTTCCCGCCCGAGCCCAACGGCTATCTGCACATAGGTCATGTCAAAGCGATATGCATGGATTTCGGCATTGCCGAGCGTTTCGGAGGTGTATGTAACCTTCGTTTTGACGACACCAACCCCGTCAAAGAAGATACGGAGTATGTTGACAGCATCATGCACGACATAGAATGGCTCGGTTTCCATTGGGGCAATGTATATTATGCTTCCGACTATTTTCAGCAGCTCTACGACCTTGCCATCCGTTTCATCAAAGAGGGTAAGGCGTATGTTGACGAGCAGTCGGCAGAGCAGATAGCACAGCAGAAAGGAACGCCCACCCAGCCCGGTCAGGACTCGCCGTTCCGCAACCGCCCCGTAGAAGAGAACCTGCGCCTGTTCGAGATGATGCAAGCCGGTGAGATAGAAGATGGTCGGATGGTGTTGCGTGCCAAGATCGACATGGCCAACCCGAACATGCACTTCCGTGACCCCATCATGTATCGTATCATCACCACCCACCCGCACCATCGCACAGGCAGGAAATGGAACGTGTACCCCATGTACGACTTTGCACACGGTCAGTCCGACTATTTCGAGGGTGTGACCCACTCTATCTGCACTCTCGAGTTCGTCGTTCACCGTCCGCTCTACGACTATTTCATCGATCAGTTCGTGCCTCAGGGCGAGTATCGTCCTCACCAGTATGAGTTCAACCGTCTGAACATCACTTACACCGTGATGTCGAAGCGTAAGATGCTCCAGTTAGTCAAAGAGGGTCTGGTTGCCGGTTGGGACGACCCGCGTATGCCGACCGTCTGCGGTCTGCGTCGTCGCGGCTACACACCCGAAGCCATTCGCGCATTCATCGATAAGATAGGCTACACCAAGGTGGAAGGTATGATCGATCTGGGTCTGCTTGAGCACACCATCCGCGAGGAACTCAAAGAGAAGGCTCCGCGTGTATGCGCTATCTTCGACCCTGTCAGACTCGTCATCACCAACTACCCCGAGAACGAGCATGAGACTATCGTTGCCGACAATATCGACGGTATCGAGGCTTTGGGCAAGCGCAACATGCCTTTCTCGCGAGAGTTATGGATAGAGCGTCAGGACTTCAAAGAAGAGGCCGACAAGAACTTCTACCGTCTCTCACCCATGGGACGCGAGGTAAGACTCAAGAACGCTTATATCATCCAAGCCACCGACTGCGAGAAAAATGCTCAAGGCGAGATAACCACCGTCTATGCTACCTACGATCCGGAGTCGAAATCGGGCACCGAAGGCGGCAACCGCAAGACCAAAGCTACTATCAACTGGGTGGACTCCGTCTCTGCTCTTGACGCTGAGGTACGCCTCTACGACCGACTCTTCGCTGTGGAGAACCCATCGGCCGACGAACGCGACTTCCGAGAACTGCTGAACCCCGACTCGCTCAAGGTGGTGACGGCTAAAGTGGAGTCGGCTCTCAAGACAGCCAAACCACAAGACCATTTCCAGTTCCTCAAGCAAGGCTATTTCGTGGTTGACGACGACTCCACCGCCGAGCATCTCATCTTCAACCGCACAGCCTCACTCAAAGACAACTGGCAGAAATAAGCCAAAAAGAAAAATAGGTGTTGTCAGAACGACAACACCCATTTCTGTTCATCCTTAGGCAACCACCTAAGGATGGCTTTATATTCGGGGTTAGGGATGTACCAAGACGATTGTTCATACACCCGCTGCAACTCCTTATCTTTGAACACATAGCCGCGATAAGCAAAAGGCAGGTTGCGCAACACACGACGCTCGAAAGGAGTGAGCGAGTCGGACTGCATGTAGAACTTAAACCTGCAAGCACCATAAAAACTCTGAACGGTGGTCAGCACATCGCTGTCCCAAGGAGTGAGACCCGAATAGATATACAACTCCTTATCTTTCTGAGGACGGAAATGTTCTTGATGGAAGCTCAGTGAGCCGTCTTGCACATGGAAGACGAGCGAACGCACTTCAGACTCATCGTCATAACTATTATAATAAGGTCTGCGCGGAGCGCTCTGAGTCATCCTCACAGCACCTGTATAAGTCCATTGCTCACTACCGCTGAAGAAAGTCTCATCCACAAACAGCGAAGTCAGGGGCTCGGGGTAGATGTTGAGTGTGAAGTCCTCTATCTCGCCGCCTGCCCATCGGCCTGCCGCCGACAACACATAAGGCAGGTTCAGACCCTCCGACACATTGTCGGACATGTCGTACTCGTAGGTATGACGGATAGTGGTCACACCTTCGGCAAAACAAACATCGAAATAATAGACATAATAGAACGAGAGAGCCGGCTCATAGTCTTCGTTGTAGTCGTTGAGCTCTCTTTTTGCCTCTACCTCATTGAATCGCCCTTGGGCATAATAGACGGTGTCAACCCTGCCCACATGCGCCACCTTGAACGGCAACCTCTCGCCACCCACCTCAACGCTGAAACGACGTATATGCGGGTGCTCAGGAAAAACTCTGCGGGCTAACCCGATATTTCCCCATGCACCATGAGGAGGAGCTGCCTCAAAACCTACCAGCAACGACTTCTTGCTGCCGCTGTTCTCCAACCAATAATTGACCTCAACCAACGCCCGTCCTTCCTCGAACCTTATGTTTAGCACTTCTTTGCGAAGTCTGATGTCGGTGTCGGTGAGAGGAACAAGCTCATTACCATCAACATAAAAAACACCATCGTTGGCATGCACATCAATGGTCAAAAACAACGATATAAGAACAAAGAAAAAAGAAAAGAGATTGTGTTTCATAACAGATATCATATTTAGTTGTTGCTATTTGTTTGGGCAAAGGTACTCAATTTTTGCGTAACAGCCAAACCTAAAGCATGACCCATAGGAAAATATCGATGGATTTTACTTTTTGAAAAAAAACTATTAACTTTGCCGCTCATTTGTTTTACCACTTTGGTACCTCTGACTGATTACCGACCTATGTCATGGCAACCGTCCATACAACTGCGTGAAGGCAAGGAGTATGTCTTCTGCGAATGGCGCCGCAGGTTCGTGCGTCTCACACCCGAAGAGTGGGTGCGACAGTCGGTGCTGCATAGTCTGGTGGAACAGATGGCTTACCCCAAGTCGCTCATTGCCGTCGAACACTTCATCGAAGTGGGAACACTTGCCAAGCGCTGCGATGCCGTGGTCTTCTCCACCACACTGCAACCGCTGATGATCATCGAGTTTAAGGCAGAAGACGTACGTCTCACGCAGAAAGTGTTCGACCAAGTGGCGGTCTATAACCGCCGGCTGAGAGTCAGATACCTCATGGTATCTAACGGACACGACACTTATGTGTGCTCGGTGGATAACAACACCTACACTTTTTTCGAACAATTACCTACATATCAACAACTATGTCAGAACAAATAATCGAACTCAACGACTCTTTAGACACCATGGTTTTCTATGGTGTCAACAACCGCAACATGCTCTGCATGAAAGACCTTCATCCTCAGGTGAGGATAGTGGCACGGGGCTACCAAGTGAAGGTTACGGGTAGCGAAGAAGAGATCAAGCGTTTTGCCGACACTCTGAGGAAAGCCGAGCAGTACTGCCTTCATCACGGCACTCTCAGCGAGGCTGAGCTCATCAACCTTATCAACGGTCAGATGCCCAAGACCGAGCAACACGACAACCTCATCTTGCACGGAGTGAACGGTAAGCCTATCATCGCCCGCACCGAGAACCAGCGACGCTTAGTGAGCGACTATCTGAACAACGACCTCGTTCTGGCTATCGGTCCGGCAGGCTCGGGCAAGACCTATACCGCTATCGCACTCGCCGTACGCGCGCTCAAGAACAGAGAGGTGAGGAAGATCATCCTCTCACGACCCGCCGTGGAGGCAGGCGAGAAACTGGGGTTCTTACCCGGAGACATGAAAGAGAAGATCGACCCTTACCTCCAACCGCTCTACGATGCCCTCGAAGAGATGTTGCCTCAGCAGAAGCTCAACGAGTATATGGAGAAAGGTATCATCCAGATAGCACCCCTCGCTTTCATGCGCGGACGCACACTGGGCAACGCTGTCGTTATCCTCGACGAGGCACAGAACACCAGTATCCAACAGATAAAGATGTTCCTCACCCGACTGGGCATAGGAGGCAAGATGATCCTCACCGGCGACCTCACCCAGGTGGACCTGCCGCCCTCGCAACGCTCAGGACTGCGCGACGCTATCGATAAGTTAGAAGGAGTGGAGGGCGTGAGCGTCATTCGCTTCGAAGAGAAAGATATCGTCCGCCATCCCCTCGTTACCCGCATCATCAAAGCTTACGAGAAAGGTGAAAAGTTGAAAGTTGAAAGTTGAAGAGTAGAATAGTAGAATAGGGAAATACCCCCACGCCGCATGGAGCTCCCCTCCTTAGCAAGGAGGGGTAAG
>CAMHOK010000049.1 GCA_946186735.1 uncultured Bacteroidales bacterium | reverse complement strand
GCTCGTCAGCGGAACAGATGGAGTAGGGACCAAACTGAAGATTGCTTTCCAACTCGACAAACACGACACTATCGGTATCGATGCCGTAGCAATGTGTGTCAACGATGTTCTTGCACAAGGTGCCGAACCGCTCTTCTTCCTCGATTATGTAGCTCTGGGACATAATATCCCGTCTAAGGTCGAGGCTATCGTAGCAGGCGTGGCAGAAGGATGCCGACAAGCCGGTTGTGCTTTGGTCGGTGGTGAGACAGCCGAGATGCCCGGTATGTATGCCGATGGCGAGTACGACATAGCCGGGTTCACTACAGGTGTGGTCGAGAAAAGCCGACTCATTGACGGCAGCAACGTGAAGACGGGAGATGTTCTCATCGGACTCAACTCAACAGGTGTTCACTCCAATGGTTATAGCCTCGTCCGTAAAATCATTGCCGACAACAACCTCTCTCTCAATACTCGTTTTGATGAGTTTGGCGGCGAGTCGCTTGGCGAAGTACTCCTTACTCCTACAAAAATATACGTTCGCCCCGTGCTCGAAGTCATAAAAAACACAGAGGTACACGGCATCTGTCATATAACAGGTGGGGGATTCGACGAGAACATACCAAGGACGCTCAAGAAAGGACAAGCTTTCTCTATCGAAGAGGGGACATGGGACATACTGCCTATCTTCCGCAAACTCGAAGAGTGGGGCAACATACCTCACAGAGAGATGTACAATATCTTCAATATGGGTATAGGTATGATCATCGTTGCCGATGAACAACAGTCGTCTCAAATAATAAAGATATTAGCCGACAACGGACAGCCCTCACAAGTCATCGGTAGAGTCATCGAAGGCGAGAACGAGATTATAATGAAGTGAAAATACAAACACATAAATCAGCAAAACAAATGGCAAAAAGAGCATTAGTAAGTGTTAGCGACAAGACCGGAGTGGTTGACTTCGTTCGTGGTCTTGCAAGCGAAGGTTGGGAGATAATTGCTACCGGAGGCACTCAAGCAATGCTTGAGCAAGCAGGTGTCAAAACCATAGGTATCAGTCAAGTAACAGGCTTCCCTGAGATATGCGACGGCAGGGTCAAGACTCTCCATCCCAAAGTGCACGGAGCCTTGCTTGCCCGTCGTAGCAACCCTGACCATCTGAAAGCTTTAGAGGAGAATGGTATTGGTTTCATTGACCTTGTCTGTGTCAATCTCTATCCTTTCCGTGAGACGATAGCCAAGCCCGACACTACTATCGAAGAAGCTATAGAGAAGATAGACATAGGTGGTCCGTCGATGCTTAGGAGTGCTGCCAAGAACTACGAGAGCGTAACCGTCGTTTGCGACCCTGCCGATTATCTCAGTGTGCTTGATGAGATCAAACAGAACGGAGATACCTCGCTCACGACTCGCCTTCAACTGTCTGCCAAAGCTTATACTCATACCGCTCAGTATGATTGCAGCATAGCTGCATATATGAGAGCTCAGGCAGGTCTGAATGAAAAACTCTTCCTCGAGTTCGACCTGCGTCAGTCATTACGCTATGGCGAGAACCCGCACCAGTCGGCTAAGTTCTACTCATCTGTAACCCCCACTTCTTTCTCATTGGCTTCGGCTCAGCAACTGCAAGGAAAAGAGATGTCGTACAACAATATCCAGGATGCTAATGCCGCGCTCAATATCGTTCGTGATTTTGCTGAGCCTTTCTGTGTAGCTCTCAAGCACATGAACCCATGCGGTGCTGCTCAGGCTGAGACTATCGAACAAGCATGGCAGAAAGCCTATGAGGCCGACAAGGTTAGCATCTATGGAGGTATAGTGGCGGTCAACCGCTGTCTTACCGAAGAGATAGCTTTGGCTATGAAGCCTATCTTCCTCGAGATAGTGATGGCACCTGACTTCACACCTCAGGCTCTGCAGATACTGGCAACGAAGAAGAACCTCAGAGTACTCAAGGTAGATATGACCCCGACTGACGAGCCTATCGACCAATATGTGAGCGTCAACGGAGGACTGCTTGTGCAGCACCTCGACACTCAAGTAGAACAACTCTCCAATCAGATGTGTGTTACTTCGTGTCAACCTAACGACGCTCAACTCAGAGACCTGCAGTTCGCATGGAAGATAGTGAAGCATGTTAAGTCTAATGCTATCGTCGTGGCTCAGAATTTGCAGACCAAAGGTGTAGGAGCCGGTCAGATGAATCGTGTGGGGTCAGCCGAGATAGCTCTCAAGCAGGCTGCCGACAATGCCCCCTGCACTTCCTTAGTCTTGGCTTCCGACGGTTTCCTGCCTTTTGACGATACAGTCAGTCTGGCGGCTCAATATGGCGTTAAGGCTATAGTGCAGCCCGGAGGCAGCATTCGCGACAACGACTGCATCAACAAAGCTAATGAGCTGAACATACCTATGCTCATGACAGGAGTGAGACATTTCAAACATTAATACTACCTAAAACATATACACAATGAATACAGTACTCGTAATAGGTTCAGGAGGACGCTGTCATGCTATCGTTGACGCTCTTCATCGTTCTCCTTCAGTAAGTAAGATCTATTGTGCCGAAGGTAATGCCGGCATTAGCGAATATGCCGAGTTGGTACCCGTCTGCTCGACTGACATCATCGCTTTGCGCGATTGGGCATTAGCCCATGAGATTGATCTCACTGTTGTCGGACCCGAGGTGCCGTTGGCTATGGGTATAGTTGACGAGTTCAGGAAAGCAGGACTCCCAATCTTCGGACACACACAGGCTGCAACGCAGATTGAGTCGAACAAAGCGTTTGCCAAACGCATCATGCAAAAAGCCGGAGTACCCACTGCCGCCTACCAAGCTTTTGACAACTATGAAGAAGCCGTCAGCTTCGTCAGTTCGCGTCCTCTGCCTGCCGTCATCAAGTACGAAGGCTTGGCTGCCGGTAAGGGTGTGGTCATTGCCGAGACGCTCACTGAGGCGAAGGAAGCACTCAGAGAGATGTTGGTCGATAAGTCGTTCGGAGACGACAGCGTTATCATCGAAGATTTCCTCACCGGACCTGAGTTCTCGCTTATGTGCTTCGTTAACGGAGACGAGTTGGTTCCTATGCCCATTGCGCAAGACCATAAGCGTGCCTTCGATGGAGACAAAGGTCCCAACACCGGCGGTATGGGAGCCTATACCCCTGTTCCTTTTATCACGAAGGAAGATGAAAGGTATGCTCTTGACAAGATAATGCAACCGGTGGCTGCAGAGATGCTCCGTGAAGGTATGCCGCTCACCGGAGTGCTCTATGGAGGACTCATCAAGACACCTGATGGCATCAAAGTGATTGAGTTCAATGCTCGTTTCGGCGACCCTGAGACAGAGGTTGTGCTCCCTCTGCTGCAGTCAGATATCTACCCGATGCTTCATGCTGTGGCTACAGGCGACAACCTGCCTCAACTCCAATGGGAACAGCAGGCTGTTCTCGGAGTGGTGCTGGCGTCCAAAGGATATCCGTCTCATTATGCCAAAGGAGCTACTATCCATATCGATAGCGACTTCAACGCTTTGCTCTATCACATGGGCACCAAACAAACCGAGCAAGGCTTAGTGACTAATGGCGGACGAGTGATGATGGTCATAGAAAAAGCACCTACATTGGAATTGGCACACGAGAGAGTGGAAGAGCAGATACTCAAGATCCATTGCGATAACCTCTTCTTCCGACATGACATAGGTCATCATGCGCTTCCCGCCGCCACTATCATCGACGGGAAAACGATAGCCGAGAAAATACGAAAAGATATTCGTCATGAAGTGGAAGAGATAGCTCAACAGCACCTTCGATTACCATCGTTGGCGGTCATTCTGGTGGGCGATGATGCTGCCAGCCGGACTTATGTCAGAGGTAAGGTGAAAGCATGTGAGCAGACCGGCATACAGAGCCACCTCATCAGCTTGCCTGCTACTGTGTCTGAAGAAGAGTTGCTCCGGCATGTTGAGGCTCTCAATAATGACTTCCGGATTGACGGTATCCTTGTGCAACTGCCGCTGCCCAAACATATCAACACCGATAATGTCATCAAAGCTATTGCGCCCGAGAAAGATGTTGATGCCTTCCATCCTATCAATGTGGCTAACCTATGGAACGCGTCCACCGACCTCGTACCATGCACTCCCAAAGGTATCATGTATCTTTTAGAACAATATGGAATAGATGTTGACGGGAAGATAGCCGTAGTCGTAGGCCGAAGCAATATAGTGGGCAAGCCTATTGCTAAGTTGCTAATGCCACAGTAATCATGGCACATTCACACACCCGACACTTAGAGCAGATAACTCGCATGGCTGATATCCTTGTTGTGGCTGTAGGAAAGAAACATTGTATCAAACGCGAACATATCAAACCCGGAGCAGTGGTCATTGATGTAGGTATCACCAGAGATACAGACGGACACCTCTATGGTGATGTCGATTTCAACGAGGCAAAGACCTTGGCATCATATATCACTCCCGTACCGGGCGGAGTAGGTCCGATGACCATTGCCATGCTGCTCCGGAACACTTTGCTTTGCTACAAAAAGAAAATGCTCAAATAAGATTCATTAACCAAATAAATCGTTTAGTAATGGTACAGATAGGAACACCTCTGACAAATCATGCCACCAAGGCTCTGCTCTGCGGTTCAGGCGAGTTGGGCAAAGAAGTGGCACTCGAACTTCAACGCTATGGTGTTGAGGTGATAGCCGTTGACCGATATGCCAATGCCCCTGCTATGCAGGTGGCTCATCGCTCCTATGTCATCAATATGCTTGATGCTCAAGCTCTGAGAGATGTCATCCTCAAAGAGCAACCCTCGGTCATCATCCCTGAGGTCGAAGCGATAGCTACTCCGCAACTCCTTGAGCTCGAGAAGCAAGGCTTCCGTGTCATCCCCACAGCTAAGGCTGCTTTCCTTACAATGAACCGTGAAGCTATCCGCCGACTTGCTTCCGAAGAGCTCCGTCTCCCTACGGCACCATACCGCTTCGCAGACAACTACGAGCAGTTTATAGAGGCCATCAGAGAGATTGGCATGCCTTGCGTGGTGAAACCCATCATGAGCTCGTCAGGGCACGGACAGTCGGTGGTGAAGACTGAAAAAGATATAGATGCCGCATGGCACTGCTCGCAAGAGAGTGGTAGAGCCGGAGCCGGCAGGGTGATTGTTGAAGGATTCATTAACTTCGACTATGAGATAACCCTCCTTACCGTGCGTCATTCAGCCGGAACGACCATGCTTAAACCCATAGGTCACCATCAGGTTGACGGCGACTATAGGGAGTCATGGCAACCGCAGCAGATGAGCACGGCGGCACTTGCTAAGGCGCAACAGATAGCCAAGACAATAACCGATGCACTCGGCGGGTATGGTATCTTCGGAGTGGAGATGTTCGTATGTGGAGATGAGGTCATCTTCAGCGAAGTGTCGCCTCGTCCTCACGACACCGGCATGGTTACTATGATCTCGCAAGACCTCTCAGAATTCGCTATACATGCCAGAGCCGTCCTCGGATTACCCGTTCCGGAGGTGTTCTTCTGTGGACCTTCGGCGTCGAAAGCTATCGTGGTAGAGGGCAAGAGTGAGAGCGTGATGTTCAAGAACCTGGACGCGGTACTCGAAGAAGAAGGTGTGCAACTCCGACTCTTCGGCAAACCCGAGGTGAACGGACACCGACGCATGGGAGTCGTACTCGCTACCGCAGATACAGTGGAGCATGCGCTGGAAAAAGTAGAAAGAGCTTATAAAAAATTACAAATAACTCTCTAAGATGATTGATCGTTATTCACGCCCACAGATGCGTCAAATCTGGACAGAAGAAAATAAGTTTAACGCTTATCTTGAAGTAGAGTTGCTCTCCGCCGAGGCGTGGTCAGAGTTGGGTGTCGTACCCAAAGAGGATGTGTTCCTGTTAAGACAAAAGGCTCGGTTTGATGTTGACCGTATCCATGAGATAGAGCAGACCACCCATCACGATGTTGTGGCTTTCACCCGAACGGTGAGCGAGTCGTTGGGCGAAGAGCGCAAATGGGTGCATTACGGACTCACCTCTACCGATGTTGTTGATACAGCCAACGGCTATCTCTTGCGTCAGGCCAACGAGTTGCTGCGCGAGGACTTGAAAGCTCTGGTCGAGGTGCTCACACTCAGAGCCGAAGAGTTCCGTTTCACACCCGTCATAGGCAGGACACACGGTATGCATGCCGACATCACCTCTTTCGGACTCAAATGGTTGCTTTGGTTAGAAGAAATCAAACGCGACATAGAGCGTTTCGAGATGGCGGCAAAGGGTGTTGAGGCAGGCAAACTGAGCGGAGCCGTGGGCAATTTTGCAAACATACCACCTTTCATTCAAGACTATGTATGCTCGCACCTGAAGATTCAGTCGGTCCATATAGCCACTCAGGTGCTCCAACGCGATCGTCATGCTTTCTATCTGAGTGTGCTCTCGCTCATAGCCTCATCGCTTGAGCAGATGGCACTCGAGATCAGAAATATGCAACGGCAAGAGGTGAGAGAAGTTGAAGAGGCTTTTGCTAAAGGACAGAAAGGCTCGTCGGCCATGCCGCATAAACGCAATCCTATAGGAAGCGAGAATATATGCGGGTGTGCCAGAGTGATGCGAGGATATATGCTCACCGCCAACGAGAACATTGCTCTGTGGCACGAAAGAGACATCTCACACTCGTCAACCGAGAGGATAGTGCTCCCCGACGCTACCATGCTGCTCGATTATATGCTCACTCGCTTCACCACTATCCTGAAAAACTTAGTGGTCTATCCCGAAAACATGATGAGAAATATCTATCTCACCCATGGCGTCATCTTCTCGCAACGAGTAATGAACGCACTCATTGGTAAGGGGCTTGTCCGTGAAGCAGCCTACGACATGGTGCAACCGCTTGCCATGAAAACGCTCAACGAGGGTGGGGAATTTCATCAACATGTGTCCGACTCTTCTGCTATCAGACACTATCTGACACAACAAGAGATAGACGATTGTTTCACTCTCGACTATTATATGAAGAATGTTGACTACCTGTACCATCAGTGCGGGCTCAAATAATAATGGAAAAATCAAACACTTTCACAATATGAACAAACTTGATGTAGTACTCGGCCTTCAATGGGGTGATGAAGGCAAGGGCAAAATTGTAGATGTGCTCACTCCGGAGTATGATGTGGTGGCTCGCTTTCAAGGCGGACCCAATGCCGGCCATTCAATCTATTTCCAAGATAAGAGTTTTGTGCTCCACACCGTACCATCAGGTATCTTCCGCGCGGAGGCACAAAACATTATAGGTAATGGAGTCGTTGTCGATCCTGTCATACTGATGGAAGAGATACATGCTATCGAGCAGATGGGAGTGGATGTCAACTCTCACCTGCTCATCTCCAAGCGAGCACACCTTATCCTACCTACACATCGTATGCTTGATGCCGCATCCGAGAAGCAGAAAGGTGATAAGAAAGTGGGAACGACAGGTAAAGGTATCGGACCCGCTTATACCGATAAGATTGCCCGCAATGGTCTGAGAGTAGGCGACCTGCTCAACAACGATTTTCTTGCTCGCTATAACCAACTCAAAGCAGCACATTGCGCACTCCTCGGTATTGACGAGCATATAGACGATGAGGCATGGCTGAGAGCTGCCAATGAGCTGCGCCAATTCCGAATAGTGGACAACGAGGTGTTGGTCAATGAGTGGCTCAGAGAAGGTAAGACAATATTGGCAGAGGGAGCACAAGGCTCACTCCTTGATGTCGATTTTGGTTCTTATCCTTTCGTTACTTCCTCTTCTACTCTGGCCGCGGGAGCATGCGTCGGTTTGGGCGTAGCACCGGCACACATAGGTAAGGTGTATGGTATCTTCAAAGCCTATTGTACACGAGTCGGCTCAGGTCCTTTCCCCACCGAACTGTTCGACCAAACAGGTGACACCCTGCGCCGTATAGGACACGAGTATGGCGCTACCACCGGACGACCGCGCAGATGCGGATGGCTCGATCTCGTCGCACTCAAGTATGCCGTGATGATGAATGCTGCCACATCGCTCATCATGATGAAGAGTGATGTGCTCGACTCTTTCGACACAATAAAAGTGTGCGTCGGATATACAACCAAGGACGGACAGCAGATCGACTATTTCCCTTACGATGCACAAAGCGACGACATAGTGCCTGTATATAAAGAGTTTGCAGGATGGAAAACAGACATCACCTCTTGTCGAACATACCAGAGCCTGCCCGATGAACTGAAAGATTATATCAGTTTTATTGAGCAACAGGTGGGAGTCAAAGTGGGCGTCGTTTCTGTTGGTCCCGACCGTGAAGCCACCATCATACGCCCATGAGCATTGGCTCTTGACTATTGACTATTGATAATTGAATCATTTTTCCCTACATGGAACAAATCAAACACGAATGTGGCGTAGCCATGGTACGCCTTCTCAAACCCCTTTCATATTTTCATGAGCAATATGGCTCGTGGACCTATGGTTTGGACAAACTCTATCTGATGATGGAGAAAGAACGCAACAGGGGGCAAGAGGGGGCTGGATTGGCTTGCTTGAAGATGAAAGCAGAGGCAGGCGAAGAGTACATGTTTCGTGAGCGTGCCGAAGGTAACACTGCTATCAATCAAATCTTTGATAATGTGCACCGCAAACTTGACGAGTATGCACAAGCGTTAGATGATGTTGATTATGCTCAGCGAACCATTCCTTATGCCGGTGAGATATATATGGGGCACCTCAGATACTCAACCACCGGAAGGAGCGGACTTACTTATGTCCATCCTTTCCTTCGGCGAAACAACTGGCGTGCACGGAATATATGCATCTGCGGTAACTTCAACATGACCAATGTTGACGAGATCTTCTCTGACCTCACAAGCAAGGGGCAGCACCCGAGGATCTACAGTGATACCTATATCATACTCGAGCAGATAGGCCATCGCTTAGACCGAGAGAGCGAGCGACTCTTCTCGCTGGCACAACAGAAAGGACTGACAGGCATGGCGATCACAGAGTTTATCGAGGCTAACCTGTGCATCGAGAATGTGCTGCGCGAATCAAGCCGTTTGTGGGATGGGGGCTATGTCATTATGGGTATGACGGGTAGCGGTGAAGCGTTTGTTATGCGCGACCCGTGGGGTATTCGAACAACCTTCTATCATGCTGACAACGAAAGAGTGGTTGTTGCAAGCGAACGACCCGTCATCCAGACCGCCTTCGATTGCCCGACAGAATCGGTGAAAGAACTGCAACCCGGACAGGCACTTGTCATCGGCAAGAACGGACAATGGCGACTGTCGCAGATATTGCCTAAGGCTCCTGCAACCACCGCCTGCTCTTTCGAGCGCATCTATTTCTCGCGTTCATCTGACGCCGACATCTATCAAGAGCGCAAACAGTTAGGGCGCAACCTCATGCCGCAGATACTCGAAGCCATCGATTATGACATCGAGAACACTGTCTTCTCTTTCATACCCAATACGGCAGAAGTGGCATTCCTTGGCATGACCGAAGCGATAGAACAATATGTGTGCGAGAACAAACTGCAACAGCTCTTGTCTTTAGGACGAACACCTACTGCCGATGAGATAACGGCTATCATGAAGTGCCGAGTGCGCCGAGAGAAAGTGGCACATAAAGACATCAAGCTCCGCACTTTCATCACCGAAGGTAAGAGCCGCAACAACCTCGTGGCACATGTGTATGACATAACCTACGGCTCGCTACGCCCTTATGTTGACAATCTCGTTATTATCGACGATAGTATAGTACGCGGAACAACGCTCAAAGAGAGTATCATTCGTATCCTTGACCGTCTGCATCCAAAAAAGATGGTGCTCGTATCGTCCTCCCCGCAGATACGTTATCCCGACTATTACGGCATCGACATGAGCAGTATGCATGAGTTCATAGCCTTCCGTGCTGCTATCGAACTGCTCATCGAGAGAGGAGAGTGGGAGTATATACATCAGGTCTATCTCAAGTGTATAGCACAACGCTCTTTGCCCAAAGAGCAGATGGTCAACTATGTCAAAGATATATATGCTCCCTTCACTGCTGATGATATATCTGATAAGATGGCTTCAATGCTCAAACATGAGGATGTCAAGTCTGAGATACAGATTGTCTTCCAATCGATTGACGGACTCCACAAAGCATGCCCCAATCACAAGGGCGACTGGTACTTCACCGGCAACTATCCCACTGCCGGAGGAGTAAAACGAATAAACGAGGCCTTCATCAGTTATATTGAGGAGACATATATGGAAATGAAATAACTCACTTGTTAAAACCAGATAATATGCAACAACGCAAGATGACTCTTCGCTTGGACAATGGTATGAGTTTCCATGGCGAGTCGTTCGGCTACGAACAGTCGGTAGCCGGAGAGGTGGTGTTCAATACCGCAATGAGCGGCTATCCTGAGAGTCTGACCGACCCCTCGTATGCCGGACAGATACTCACTCTCACTTATCCGCTTATAGGCAACTACGGAGTGCCTCCCTTTACTTTCGAGAGCAACGGTCTTGCCACTTTTATGGAGAGCGATAAGATTCATGTCAAAGCGCTTGTGGTCAGCTCGTATAGCGGAGAATATAGCCATTGGAACGCGGTGGAGAGCCTTTCCGATTGGCTCCGTCGTGAGCATATACCCGCAATCAGCGGTGTGGACACGCGCGAACTGACAAAGGTGCTCCGAGAAGAAGGTGTGATGATGGGCAAACTGCTCATGGATGATGACGAACAAGAAGTGGAAAGGGCGGAGTATGACAATGTCAACTTCGTAGAGCAGGTGTCGTGCCAACAACTGATACACTATAACCAAGGAGCAGCAAAAAAAGTGGTGTTGCTCGATTGCGGAGTCAAACATAATATCATACGCAACCTCATACAACGACAGGTGGAGGTCATCCGTGTGCCTTGGGATTTTGACTTTAACACTCTTTCGTTCGATGGTCTGTTCCTCTCTAATGGTCCGGGCGACCCTAATACCTGCGACAAAGCAGTCAACAACATCCGTACCTTCCTCTCCTCGCGCCAAGTCCGACCCCTCATGGGTATCTGCTTGGGCAACCAACTGCTTGCTAAAGCGGCGGGAGCTGAGGTGTATAAACTCAAATACGGACATCGCAGCCATAACCAGCCCGTAAGGATGGAAGGAACCAATCGTTGTTTTATCACATCTCAAAACCATGGATATGCCGTCAATCAGTCAACGCTGCCAAACGATTGGAAGCCATATTTTACTAATATGGACGACCTCAGTAACGAAGGTATAAGGCATCAGTCCAAGCCGTGGTTCTCTGCACAGTTCCACCCCGAAGCGGCAAGCGGTCCGAAAGATACGGAGTTCCTCTTCGACGACTTCATCTCACTTCTATAACCTATATCCACTAATCAATATGCAGTCATGAAAAAACTTAACTTAAAGAAAGTGTTGGTTTTAGGCTCTGGTGCCCTTAAGATAGGCGAGGCGGGCGAGTTCGACTATTCCGGTTCGCAGGCTCTCAAAGCGCTGCGAGAAGAGGGCATAGAAACCGTTCTTATCAATCCCAATATAGCCACCGTTCAGACCAGCGAAGGCGTGGCTGACCATATCTATTTCCTGCCCGTTGAAGCTTCTTTCGTTGAGAGAGTCATCTCAAAAGAGCGTCCTGACGGCATTCTTCTGTCTTTTGGCGGACAGACGGCTCTCAACTGCGGAGTGGAGTTGTATAAGAAAGGGGTGTTCGAGAGATATGGAGTGGAGGTGCTTGGGACACCGGTGCAAGCCATCATCGATACTGAAGATAGAGAGCTGTTCGTCGAACGACTCAGCGAGATCAATGTTAAGACTATCTCCAGCGAGGCTTGCAACTCCACTGAACAGGCATTGAAAGCAGCTGAACGCTTAGGCTATCCCGTCATCCTGCGTGCCGCTTATGCCCTCGGAGGACTCGGTTCAGGATTCTGCGACAATCCGGAAGAGCTCATAACACTATCAGAGAAAGCGTTCTCTTTCTCACCGCAGGTGCTGGTGGAGAAGAGCCTGAGAGGATGGAAAGAGATAGAGTATGAAGTGGTGCGCGACAGATACGACAACTGCATCACGGTGTGCAACATGGAGAACTTCGACCCTCTTGGCATACACACGGGAGAGAGCATCGTCATAGCTCCTTCGCAGACGCTCACCAATGCGGAGTATCATAAGCTCAGAGAACTGTCGATAAAAATAATCAGACATATAGGTATCATAGGCGAGTGTAACGTACAGTACGCTCTCGACCCCCAGTCGGAAGACTACCGAGTGATAGAAGTGAATGCCCGTCTGAGTCGTTCATCGGCTTTAGCATCGAAGGCAACAGGCTATCCACTGGCTTTTGTGGCAGCCAAACTCGGATTAGGGTACGGACTGTTTGAGCTGAAGAACTCAATAACCAAAGTAACATCTGCCTTCTTCGAGCCTGCTCTCGATTATGTGGTATGTAAGATGCCTCGATGGGACCTCAGTAAGTTCCGTGGCGTTGACCACCAACTCGGTTCCTCAATGAAGTCGGTGGGAGAGGTGATGGCTATCGGACGCACTTTCGAAGAGGCTTTGCAAAAAAGCTTGAGAATGATAGGGCAGGGTATGCATGGCTTCACCGACAACAAAGATATACATATCGACGATATCGAACATGCCCTCAAAGCTCCTACCGACAAACGCATCTTTATCATTGCTAAGGCAATGAAGTTAGGCTACACTATCGACAAGATACACCAACTCACAAAGATCGACCGTTGGTTTCTGCAGCGATTAGACAATATCTACCGCACCGACCAGGCTCTGTCAGAGGTCGATTCGCTCAGTCGTCTAAGCAGCGACCTCCTCCTTCAAGCCAAGCGACAAGGCTTCTCCGATTTTCAGATTGCCAGAGCACTGAAGATGGGCAAGTCGATGTCGATGGACAAAGCGGTGCTGCTCGTCAGAAACCGACGCAAGCAATTAGGCATAGTGCCGTACATTAAGCAGATTGATACCTTGGCTGCCGAATATCCGGCACAGACCAACTACCTCTATCTCACCTACAACGCCATGGCAAGCGATATCCGGCCTCTTAACGACGGTAAGACTATCGTAGTGCTTGGCTCTGGAGCTTATCGCATAGGCTCGTCGGTGGAGTTCGATTGGTGCGGAGTACAAGCCCTCCACACTATCCGACAGAACGGATACAGCGGGGTGATGATCAACTACAACCCTGAGACCGTTTCTACCGATTATGATATGTGCGACCGCCTCTATTTCGATGAACTCACTTTCG
>CAMHOK010000048.1 GCA_946186735.1 uncultured Bacteroidales bacterium | reverse complement strand
TTATTTGACCAAAATATAAAAAAATAATTGTAATTTTGCACGCCCTTTGGCGGCAAGGTAAGAGTAGTGGGAGTCAGCTTTCGAGGGCTTTTGTTCTAAGATTAAGTTTTTTGTTCAGAATATATAATTGATACTATTATGTTACTGCTTCAATCAACAGAGGTACCTGTCATCAATGTTAACGACTCTTTGAAGGTGCATACCGAAGAGGCTATCCAACAACTTCAGACCGACCCTGTGGGCTTTTTCCAAGACCTTGGTCACGATGCTCTTATCTTTGGTATCAAGGTGTTGGCGGCTTTGCTTATCTATTTCATAGGAGCCTGGGTTATCCGTCGTGTCAAGTCAGGTATGCAGCGTCGTTTCAAGCGTCGCAAGACCGACCCCACGGCTGCCTCTTTCATCTCTTCGGCTGTGTCGTTTGGTCTGACACTGCTCCTTATCATCATCACGGTAGGTACGCTTGGCGTTGACACCTCTTCGCTTGCCGCTCTGCTCGCCGCCGGAGGTATGGCGATAGGTATGGCGCTGTCGGGCACCGTGCAGAACTTCGCAGGCGGACTGATGATATTAGCTTTCAAACCCTTCAAGGTGGGCGATTGGATAGCGGCACAAGGCTTCCAAGGAACGGTCACCGCCGTCACTATCGTCAATACGAAGATCAAGACTATCGACAACCGTGAGGTGGTGCTACCCAACGGAGCTCTCTCTAACGGTGTGATAGACAATTTCTCGACCTTGCCCCTCAGACGGATAGACATGGTGGTGAGCGTCGCGTATGGCACCAAAGCCGACGAGTGTATAGCCCTTATTCTCAATATCCTTAAGAGTGATAGCCGCATACTCGACTCTTCAACAACGGGAGCCGACGACCCCTTCGTCGCGCTCAAGACACTCAACTCCAGCGACATCTCTTTCGTCGTCAGAGGTTTTGTTAAGAACGAAGACTTTTGGGCCACCACTTTCGACCTCAACAAACGCATCTATACCGAGTTGCCGGAGCACGGCATTCAGTTCGCTTATCCGCATGTGGATGTGACGATGGTCAAAGCCGATTAACTTGTCTTCTTAATATGCCGGTACAACCACTCATACAAGTAGAGAACCTCAGCAAGTCGGTAGGCGACAAGCTGCTTTTTGCCGATGTAAGTTTCTCTATCTCTGAGGGTCAGAAGGTGGCGTTAGTAGCTCGCAACGGTGCCGGCAAGTCCACCCTGCTGAGCATACTCACCCACCGCACCGACTACGATAGTGGTAAGCTTACTTATCGTCGCGACCTGCGCATAGGCTACTTAGAGCAGAAGCCTCGATTCACACCATCGCTGAGCGTGTGGCAGGTGATGGAAGAGTATATCTCTGAGCATCATGACGATGCTGAGACGATGGTGGAGATTGAAGTGCGAGCCAAGCAGACACTCTCGTTGCTCGGTATCAACGACCTCAGTCAGTTGGTCTCTCAACTCAGCGGCGGACAACAGAAAAGGGTGGCTTTAGCTTTAGTGCTTCTCTCCGAACCCGAACTGCTTATTCTTGATGAGCCTACCAACCATCTCGACCTCAACATGGTAGAGTGGTTAGAAGATTATCTCCGACGCAGCTCGCACACCTTGCTCATGGTAACGCACGATCGCTATTTCTTAGACCAGGTGTGCTCCGACATACTCGAGATAGACGACCAAAGGATGTATGCATATTCGGGCAACTACTCTTATTATCTTGATAAACGCGCAGAGCGTATAGAGGTGAGGAACGCCGAGACGGAGCGCTATCGTAACCTCTATCGCACCGAGCTGGAGTGGATAAGACGCATGCCACAGGCTCGTGCGCACAAAGCACAATATCGCATAGACCGTTTTGCCGACATCGAGCAGAAAGCTAAACGGCAGATAAAGACCGACAACATAACGCTCGATGTGAAGTCAACCTATATAGGCAGTAAGATCTTCGAGGCTAAGCATGTGAGCAAGTCGTTCGTTGATGCAGAGCGTACTATTCATATACTCAACGACTTCTCGTATGTCTTCTCGCGTTACGAGAAGTTAGGCATAATAGGAGGTAACGGCACGGGCAAGTCCACTTTCATCAAGCTCTTGCTCGGGTTAGAGAAGCCCGACAGCGGTCATTTTGATATAGGCACGACTATACGGTTCGGCTATTTCTCGCAGACCGGACTCGAGGCTGACAGCGGCAAGAAGGTGATTGACTTCATCCGCGACAAAGCCGAGTATATCGACCTCGGTGGAGGAAAGAAACTGTCGGCATCGCAGTTCCTCCAACATTTCCTTTTCTCACCGCAGCAGCAATATGACTATGTAGAGAAACTATCGGGAGGCGAGCTCTCGCGCTTATATCTGTGCTCGGTGCTGATGCAAAATCCTAATTTTCTTATTCTTGACGAGCCTACTAACGACCTTGATATACCCACACTCAATATCCTTGAGGACTATCTTGCTCATTTCAAAGGGTGTGTCATCGTCGTCAGTCACGACCGCTATTTCATGGATAAGGTGGTTGACCATCTCTTCGTCTTCCATGGTGATGCCAAAGTAGATGATTTTGCGGGCAACTATACGCAGTATCGTGCTCACAAAACCTCCTTGACTCAGGCTACCAACAATGCTTCGTATGCTGCGGCTGACGACAGCACTCAGCGCAAAGAGAAGCCGCGTCAGAAAGAGGCGCAGCGCCGCTTGTCGTTCAAGCAACAGCAAGAGCTCCAACTCATTGAGCAACAAATGCCGCTCGTGGAGAAAGCAATCAAAGAGGTGGAGCAACAGATGACCGCTCCCGAAGGCATGACAAGCCAGCAGATAGCCGAGCTGGCTATGAGGTATGAACAACTCAAAGCCGAATTAGAAGAGTTGGAACTCAAATGGCTCGAACTGGACGAGCTGAGAAAGTGATGACGGTTTTTTTGGTGATTTAAACTTTTTTGTATATCTTTGTGCGTTTTTGCAGGTGAGACAAAATCTCACTTTTCGTAATTGCATGACAGAACTGACAATAGATGATATCTTCTTCCCCGGTCTGAAAGCCGTTGTGTTCGACTTAGACGGTACCCTCTACAAAAAGAAGGGCTTGCCTCTATGGCTGATTGTATCAGACTTACCACATGTGTGTTACTTAGCTTCTGAGCGTGTGGCACGCAAGAAACTCAAGGGGCAATACTTCGGAACACCGGAGGCATTCTACGACTCACTTTTCCGGCATATATCCTCGCGTCTTCATATCCCTTTGCTGTGGGCTCGCGACTGGTACTTCTCTAAGTATCTGCCTCTTACTGTGGACATACTGAGTAAACACTATCATGGTGGCGCGTTCGTGGAGCCTTTGTTGCGCGAGCTGAGGAGAAGGGGTATAGAGACCGCTGTCTTCTCCGATTATCATTTTGCGGCAGAGAAACTGAGAGCATTGGGCATTGACCCTGAGCTGTTTGACTTCGTCTTAGCCTCCACCGACATGGGCGGACTCAAGCCTAACAAGACCTTGTTTGAGAACGTGCTACGGACGATGGGTGTGAGTGCCGATGAGGCATTGATGGTGGGCGACAGAGAAGATACCGATGGCGATGGCGCCAGGTCGGTGGGGATGAGGTATAGGAAGGTGTAGTCAGACCGCTGCGCTGTGAGACCGCTGCGCTGTGAGACCGCTGCGCTGTTGGATGTTAGATGTTAGATTAATAAACGATTATATCATGTCAAACAAACGATTCGACACCTTAAAGGTGAAGGAGGGAGTGTATGTTCCCGAGATAGGAAAACAGTATCCTGTGGATGGTCCCGACCGTTCGCTACTGCACCCTGTGTATATCCATAACATCGTCTTCGACGAGACCTATCCATACTTAGACGACTCGCTGAAGTACCGCATCAACAACTGGGTGGGATATTACTTGTTTCTCTATCCTATAGTAATGACTTTCAATAACATCCGCAATGGTGTGAGGGTGAAAGGCAGAGAGATACTGAAGAAATATAAGGAGCAGTTGAAGGGTGGTGCTATCACCATTGCCAATCACTGCAACCGTTTAGACGCTCCTTGCGTCTTGCGTGCTGTCAGGGCTAATCGTTTCACTCGCATACCCATGTATGCCCCTAACTTCAACACCAAAGACCACTGGTATATGTGGGCAGTAGGCGGCATACCTATACCGGAGTCGGGCATGACGGCAATGAAGCGTTTCAACGAGGCTTTCGATGAGTATCATCGTCGCGGTTCGTGGTTCCATATCTTCCCAGAGGCTGCGCGTTGGGACTCTTACAAACCTTTGCGTCCTTTCCAGAAAGGTGCGTTCACCATGTCATATAAGTACGATATGCCTATCCTCCCATGCGTCATCACTTTCCGTCCGCGTACGGGTATATATAAGCTTTTTGGCAAGCCTGAGGAGCCGCTGTTGACAGTGGAGATAGGTGAGCCTATCTTCCCTGACAAGACTCAACCTCGTAAGGCTGAGGTCGATCGTATGCGTGAGGTGGCTCATCTGAGGATGCAGCAGATGGCAGGTATTGAAGTGAACACATGGCCTATCAAACCTGAAGATGAGTAGTCGTGTAGTCGTCATAACGGGAGGCTCGTCGGGCATAGGTCTTGCCACCGCTCGTCTCTTCGCCGAGCATGGCGAGAGGGTCTATGAGTTGTCAAGGACAGGCAAGGGTGCCGCCGGCGTTAAGCATGTATGCTGCGATGTGAGCGACGAGGAGTCGGTACGTGCCGCTATCGGGCAGGTGGTGAGCGAGACAGAGCGTATCGATGTGCTCATCAGCAATGCAGGTTTTGGCATATCGGGTCCGGTGGAGTTCACCAAGATAGAAGATGCGGAGCGACAGTTAGATGTCAATTTCTTCGGTGCGGTAAGAGTGGTTCAGGCTGTCTTGCCTTATATGCGTCAGCAGCAGTGCGGGCGTATTGTCTTCGTCAGCAGCGTGGCAGCGGTGCTGAGTATTCCTTATCAGGCTTTTTACTCAGCCTCTAAGTCAGCACTGAACGCTTTGTGTCTGGCCTTGCGTCAGGAACTCAGGTCGTTCGGCATCTCGGTGAGTGCTCTCATGCCCGGTGATGTGAGTACCGGCTTCACTGCGGCAAGGAGTAAAGACGAGAGCGGGAGCGATGTGTATGTCCACCTACAAGAGGCAGTGGGTAAGATGGAGAAAGATGAGACGAGCGGCATGAGTAGCGAGACGATTGCACGGTGCCTATGGCGTCTGTCTAACAAACGCTCACCCGCACCGCTGTACACGGCAGGTGCAGAGTATAAGCTCTTCGTGTTGCTTGAGAGGTTGCTGCCTAAGCGATGGAGTAATATGATTGTGGGAAAATTATACAGTTGAGTTTGCGTAGTTGCGAGAAAAGTTGTACCTTTGCAACGCCATGCGGTAGTAGCTCAGTGGTAGAGCATCGGCTTCCCAAGCCGAGGGTCACGGGTTCGAATCCCGCTTACCGCTCTTTCCAAACACCAGTTTATTCCAATCATCATCTCCCCTCCTTATATAAGGAGGGGTATGGGTGGTTGTAGTGCTATTAAACGAAAACCCCTACGGGGTAGGGTATGATGGTTGGTAATGGATGTGCTATTAAATGAAAACCCCTACGGGGTAGGGTTAGTCTGGTCGTGGGTGGGGTTGCTTTGATAGCAGCCGGCATCGGCCGGGAGGGTGCGCAGGTTGCCCATTCGGTCGGTGGGGTAGAGAAGGGTATGGGTGGTGTCGGCTATCTGTCGGGCAGGTGAGAGGCTGTCTAAGCCAAAGTTATAATACTCTTGCTCGTAGCGGCTATAGAAAGTGTTGGTGAAGACGGTGTCGTTGGTCTGTCCGAACACATTGTTGCTGAAGCCGGGCATGTTGATGGTGTCAGCCATGATGTAGTTATGAGAGAAGAGTGCCTGATAATGGTTGGGCAGTGGTGTAGCGATGACGAGGTTGTCGGTCTCGCGACCGGCGATGATGTTGTTGTAGAAGACGGGTCGGGTAGGACTGTTGTTCTTGCTGAGGTTGTTGATGAACAGCGATGCCACATAATGCCGTCCGATGTTGTGCATGCGTATATTGGTATTGTTGAAGTAGTTGGCTATGGTGTTGAAAGTGAAGTGGTGAGCTCCTCCTGCCAGATAGACACAGTTGTAAGCTGCGTTAGATATCTCGGTGTTAGTAACGGTGGAGTTCATGTTTTGTATGATGAGTCCGTATTGTGAGCAGTTGTGTATATAACAAGCGTCTATCTCTATGTCCGAGAGGTTGTTTATGTCGGGTGAGTAGCAGTAGAGTCCGTAGTTAGCTCCGTGAATGTTGGTGTGAGTGAGTTGGTGGTGCCGTTGTTTCTTGTCTTGCGGTTGAAGGATGAACACCCCTCCGTATAGTCCTGACACATAGTCGTACGGTACGGCGTCGAAGAGGTGATAGAGCTTGTCGCCTCTGATGACGACAGGCTCATTGATTGTTCCTTGACTGATTAGTGTACCTTTGATGATTATCTGTGCCGAGTCGTGCAGGATAAGGTTGACTCCGGCATCGAGTGTGAGAGTGGCGATTGAGTCTACGAAGATATACCTCATCACTCTGCGCGGTTTGATGCCGGTGAGGGTGGTGTCGGCTGATATATACAGGCTATCGATCGTCTCTATGTCTTGTCCGCAGGCGAGCAGGTGTAGGGTAGAGGTGGCTCGTGAGTGTTGGTCGGTGGTCTGAACCAAGAGGTTATCTTCGATGGTGACCGGTGTTGGTGAAGAGAGCTCAGGGATGAACATCTTGATGAAGATGAACATGCTGTCGCGTGGCGGGATGGTGGTGTTGGCGAGGCGGCTGAGGTCGCTGATGCCATCCATATTGACTTGGAAATAGTTGCCTTGCTGGAGTCTGACTGAGGTGATGGTCTGTGTGAGGGGTGTGTAGTTGTATATCTTGACTTGCTTGGTTATGCTTCCCATCTCGGTAAAGATAGTGTCGAAGTTGAGTGTGTCTTGCGAGAAGGTTAGTTGCTGTTGGTCAAGCGGGTGTTCGGTCGATTGGCAAGCAGAGAGGAGCATAGAGCAGGCGAGCAACACCGTTGCAGCGCTCTTGAGAAGTGTATGGCAGAGCGTGGTGTAGATGCTATTGAGCCTGAGTCGGGTCATTCGAAGTTGAAGGTGAGGGTGAGTTGGTGCGAGTAGAGTCCTTTGAGCATGTGTGAGTAGAACTTATCTTGTTCGGCTATTGAGCCTACTCGTCGGTTAGTGCCGTCCACATCAAGTAGCATGTTGTTGAACCCGATGGAGTAGGTTAGTTGCGGGCACAGCTTGAACCAAGAGAAGTAGAAGTCGCAGCCGAAGCCCACTTCAGCGAAGTAGTTGAGCAGTCCGGGAATGACGGGACTCTGTTGTGCGCTCACGGGCATCACATCGATAGACAGTCCTCCTCCTCCGATGAGGTATGGTCGGTAGTTCATCTCTCTCTCTGCCGACCATTTGAGGTAGAGAGGAATGGTGACGGGTATAGAGGTGATGACCACTCTGGATCCGTACTTGCTGTTCTCGGGCAGTTGGTGTCCCTCGGCGGCTTTGTAGGTGAGTGCGCGTTCAGAGAAGTGTAGGGCTGGCTGGAAGCGCAGGTTGAGATGGCGTGTGAGTCGGAGGTCGGCTATGAAGCCCACGCTGAAGCCCGGCAGCAGCGAGCTCTGACGCACACCTACGGTGTCGGTGGCTTCGGGTGTGGCAAAATCCATGAAGTTGACACCGACAGAGAACCCGAAATGGAAGAGCTTGTCGTCGTAATACGGATTGACCTGTGCTTTAGCTGTCAGGCATAGTCCGATGAAGAACAATATGATGGTTGTTCGTTTCAAGACAGATGGTTGATTAGGTCTTCTATTGCATGTTGGTATCCTTCTAACCCTTCTCCTATATGTGCAGTGAGGCACACATCGGTGAGGTAAGAGTGTTGTCGGAAGGTCTCGCGTTGGTAGATGTTGCTTATATGCACTTCCACTACCGGTGCTGTCACTGCCGAGATAGCGTCTCTGAGTGCTATGCTGGTGTGAGTGTATGCTCCGGCATTGATGACTATGCCATCGGTGCTGAACCCTGTTTCTTGCACTTGGTCGATGAGAGCACCTTCATGGTTGCTCTGGAAATAGTCGATCCGGTGTTCGGTGAACATCTCTCGCAGAGTGCTCAGGTACTGCTCGAAAGAGGTGTTGCCATAGATGTCAGGCTCGCGCTTCCCAAGCAGGTTGAGGTTAGGACCGTTGATGATGACGAAGTGCATTTATCTGTTCTTTTGTTCGACTACCCGGTTGATGATCTCAGTTGCCACCTCTTCTTTGAGCATGAGTGGCAGGGTGGTCTGTTGACAATCTTTGGTGAAGATGGTTACTCTGTTGGTGTCGTATCCGAAGCCTGCCCCTGCGTCGTTGAGCGAGTTGAGAACGATCATGTCGAGGTTCTTCTTGCTCATTTTCTGCAGTGCATGTTCTTTCTCGTTGGTTGTCTCAAGAGCGAAGCCCACCAGTACTTGGCCTTCTTGCTTTCCTTTCCCCACGGCAGCTGCAATGTCTTGTGTGGGCGAGAAGGTGAGTGTGAGCGAGTCGCCTTTGCGCGATATCTTCTCTTTGGCTATCTGTTCGTTGCTTATATGGAAGTCGGCCACGGCTGCACAGAGGATGATGATATCGGCTTGTGGTGCCAGAGCGGTGGTCTGCTCATACATCTGTTGGCATGAGTCGGCTCTTCTTACCTGAGCTCCATATTCGGTGCCGCGCTTAAGGACGGCAGAGTCCACCGGTCCGCTGATGATGTCCACCGCGGCTCCTCTTCTTGAGGCTTCTCTTGCGAGTGCGTACGCCATCTTCCCTGTTGAGAAGTTTGAGATGAAGCGTACGGGGTCGATGAGCTCTCGTGTGGGTCCGGCGGTGATCACCACTCTCATCCCTTTCATGTCGTGCTCGTGGAGCAGGTAGTCGGCTTTGAGTGCTATCGTCTCAGGTTCTGCCATCCGTCCTGTGCCTACGGCTCGGCATGCCAACTCGCCCTCTTCGGGGTCAACGAAGTGTATGTTGCTCCATTGACTAAGAGTGTGGATGTTGTGTTGGAGTGCCGGGTGTTGATACATGTTGCTGTTCATTGCCGGTGCTATGAGCACGGGGCAAGCGGCAGCGAGGAAGGTGGTGGTGAGGGCGTCGTCGGCTATGCCGTTAGCCATCTTACCTATCACATTAGCAGTAGCCGGTGCCACGATGAGCAGGTCTGCCCAGTCAGACAGAGAGATATGCTCGGTGGAGTGCTCGTTGTGCTGGGCGAACATGTCGCGATAGACTTTGTTGTTCGACACGGTCTGTAGCGTGAGCTCGGTGACGAACTCAAGAGCGTTCTTGGTGACCACTGTCCTCACCTCAGCCCCTTGCTTGACGAGCAGACGGATGAGCATGGGTATCTTATATGCCGCAATACCTCCGCTGATACCTACTACTATGTGCTTACCTTCGAGCATGTTAGAATTCGCGTTCTTTAGATGAGTTGCGTACAACGAGCTCGTCGTCAAGGAACTCTTGAGTAGCGATGAGGGTAGGTTTGGGCAGCATCTCGTAAGAGCGCGAGATCTCTATCTGCTCTTTGTTCTCGAACACTTCTTCGATATTGTCTTGCGGTGTGGAGAAGTCTTGCAGCTTGGCATCGAGCTCTTTCTTGAGTTCTTGGCTTATCTGGTTGGCGCGTTTGGCGATGATAACAACGGTCTCATATACATTGCCTACCTTGGCGTCTAACTCACTCATGTCGCGAGTGATGGTGTTGTGTACAGCTTTTGATTTTTTGTAATCCATATCTATTGTGTGTTTAGTTTTGTTCGTTGGTTATTTTCTGCATCTCGGTGAGTATCTTGTTGGCAGCCTTACGGTGCTTAGAGTCGGGATAGTCGTTGATGAAGTTGTAGTACTCATCGATAGTGTCACGTGCTCGGTCTTGTTTCTTGTCTTGCACACTGATGAGCACTTGCTGATACTTGGACTGAAGGATGATCCACAGCAGTTCTTCTTGATAGCTGTTGCCAGGATATTTCTTCAGTGCGTTCTTAGCGACGATGGCTGCCGATTCGTAGTTGTTGCCTAAGTACGAACCGAGGTTATAATAGAGTTTGGCAGAGAGGTACTCTTTCTGCGCTAACTTATTGAGCATCTCTTCGAGCTCTTTGTAGGCAGTGGCTGCATATTCGCTTTCGGGATAAATCTCAATGAACTGGTTGAGATACTCGATAGCTTTTTTTGTGGTAGCCTGGTCGAGCCGTGCATCGGGTGAATCCATGTAGCAACAGTGTCCTGCCATGAAACGCGCATCGGCTATGTACTTACCTTTAGGATAGTTGCGGATATAGGAGAGATAGTAGTCGCAAGCCGACTCGTAGAGCTTCTGACCATAGTAACATTGCGAGACATAATGGAGCACATCTTCGGCTCTCTCGGTACCTCTGTAGTAGGGTGTTACATCATCGAAGAGAGTCTGAGCGCGCATATAGTCGCCTTTGTCGAAGTACTCGAGTGCTTTCTGATATTTAAGCTCGGGGTCGGTTGATTTAAGCAACTTCTGATACTCGCTGCAACTGCTCAGCCCTATCAGACAAGCACAGATGAATATGTATAATGCTTTTTTCATTCCTATTCACATTTAGCCCGCAAAGTTACGAAGTTTTTTTTGCTTACGCAAATTATTGTCTTTTCTTGAGTTATTTTTTCAAGTAATGTGCCATTCCTTTGCTTTGTCTGACTATGTTTTGTTGGCTGATGGAGTCGAAGACGATGAGGTAGCACTCTGTGTTGTTGAGTTGTTCGATGAGTTGTAGTGCTTTTTGGTCTCCGAGTACCATACAAGCGGTAGCGAGGGCATCGGCTTGTGCGCACGATGGTGCTATGATGGTGGCGCTGAGCAGGCTATGGTTGACGGGGTATCCGGTGCGTGGGTTGATGGTGTGTGAGCGTCGGATACCGTTGTCGTAGTAGAACTGTCGGTAGTTGCCGGAGGTGGCCATACAGAGGTTGGTGGAGCGCACTATGGCTTGTATGTCGGTCTGCTGTCCGGTGGTGTCGTCCACGGGTTTGGTGATGCCTATGCCCCAGGGTTGGTGTTGGTCGTTGAGGCCTCTGCAGACCACCTCGCCGCCTATGTCCACCAAGTAGTTGTTGCAGCCAAGAGAGCGTAGCAGGTCGGCCACGACATCGCAGCTATAACCTTTAGCGACGGCTGAGGCGTCGAGGAGGATACGCTTATCTTGCTTGAGCAGGTGATGGTCGTTGAGGCTGATCTTCTTATATCCCACGAGCGGCATGATACTATCGATGCGTTCTTGTGTGGCTTCTTGTCGGTTCTTGAAGCCGAAGCCCCACAGGTTGACCAGTGGTGCCACGGTGATATCGAAAGCGCCATCGCTCCATTCAGAGACGCGCTCTGCCACTCGGTACATGTTCTCGAACAGGTCGTCGGTGAGGTCGCTCTTGTTGAGATTGATAAGCGAGATGGTGGAGTTGGGGTTGAAGGTGCTCAGCGAGAAGTCGAAATGCCTGAGACAAGCCTCGATGGTGTCTTGCAGGTCGGCGGGCGCCTCATAGCGTATGTTATAGTAGGTACCGAAGACGAAGCCTTGGTTGACATGATAGGTCAACGAAGGCTCCGTGTTGTTTTTTTCGGAAGAGAAAGCCAGTACGGTGATAAGGATAGCGACTGCTGCCAAAGCACCGATAACGGCTATAATATTTCGTTTCATTCAAGATAAACGCCTAAGCCTATTGCGAAGTTGAGATGACGGTTGTTGTAGGTATCTTTGATGACAGGGAAGAGGTTGCCGTCTTTGCCTGTGGTGATGCCGTGAGTATTGAGCATACCTAAGCCATAGAGGCTGATGGTTGCATGTTCGCCTGCCTGGAAGTCCCAGCTGAGCTTGAGGCTTATGTTGTTGACAGCAAACCCTTTCTTAGTATCAAAATCGGTATAGAAGCTGGTCCATGGGGTGATACCGATGGTAGGGGTGAGTGTGAGTCCCACTTTCTCGAAGCAGAAGTCGTAGGAGAGCTCGAGATAGGAGGAGTAGGCTTGCTTCATTACGCTGTCGTTGGTGGCGGGGTCGAGCACGGCATAACGGTCGTCACCAAGGATATAGGTGTACCAACCGATAGACAATGGCACCGACTCGAGCACATCGCCAAGGTGATACTCGGCAAACACCTCCGTCTGGTTGGTGTTGTAGTCGTCGGCCTTATAAGCAGCGAAGTCGGAACCTTTGAAGTTGAAATATTTGCTCCCGTCGAAATAGTGGTAGTGAGTGATACCCACGCGCAGTCCGAAGAGGTTGTAACTGATGGTCATGTCCAACTCGGGTGCGAAGGTCTTGAAGGTGTAGTCGGTAGGACTGAGGTTAGCCCATCCCTCTATCTCTAATCCTCCGTAACCGATCATCACGTCCGGTTGGAAGGCCAGACCACCGAGATTCAAACCGCGCCAGAGGTAGTTGGAGGTAACATCAGCTCCAACGCTCCAAGTAAAGCCGGGCCATTCGGCGCGAAGAGTGCTCACCGAAAGAAGGAGAGCAGATAAGATAACAGTAAACTTTTTCATACCTTAAAATTGTTTTTATGTGTTTGCGTTGTTTGTTTTTTGAAGAGTAGTAAAGTCGTCCTTTGCTTTTTTTACAACCATATCCCCACGCCTAAGGTGCCGTTGAGGTGTGAGTTATATTGGTTGACCTGCCAGTTGCGCTGCCACAGGTTGACGATGATATTGTCTTTGTTGACTCTGTCGGGGTTGAACATAGCCCGTCCGAAGATCTTGAGGTTGAAGTGCTCAAAACGGAACACTTTCTCTATCGATGCGCTGATGCAGCAGACGGCGAAGGTGCCTTCGTATTGTGTGTACCTGCTCCTCCACGGAGTCATGCCGAGTCGGATAGGTATGGTGATGTCGTAGGGTAGGGCGAAATCGTAGCCGAGTTGGAGATACGAGGAGAAGGCGCGTTTGACCGACTTGCCTGTCGGGTCGGCTCCTTCTGATAGAGCTTTGCAGAGGAAATTGCCTTGTTGGTCAACCACATATCCGTCTTCGCTGCCTATATGCGTGTACCAATCGACAATGAAAGGGATCTTGTCGCTGATACGATAACTCAGGTGCAACTCGGTGTTGTTGGCGTTACCTTTGCCGTATATGCTTTTCTGACTGAAATCGAAGAACTTGCTATTGAAATAGTGCATGTGTACCAAGTCGATAGTAAATCCCCACCTGCTGAAGCGCAGATAGACATCCACCTCTGGGAAGAACTTCCGGAAGTTATGGTCGGTGGCTCCTATGTTCCACCATGCTCCTATGCTCAGCCCTCCATAACCGATGTTGAAGTCGGGTTGGAAGCTCAGTCCTCCCACGGCGAAGCCGCGCCAGAGATAGCTACTGACGATGTTGGCTCCCACGGAGTAAGTGAAGCCTATCTTCTCTGTCGTCCGAGAGTTGATTGCTTTAGCGGGAGAGTCGGTTGCTTTAGCGGGAGAGTCGGTT
>CAMHOK010000047.1 GCA_946186735.1 uncultured Bacteroidales bacterium | reverse complement strand
TTGGTAGAGCAACTGACTCTTAATCAGTGGGTCGAGGGTTCGAGCCCCTCGGGGGTCACAAACGAAAGAAGGAGTTAGGACACTGACTCCTTCTTTTGTTTTATCTTATTTTCTTTCGTATATTACAGTTGTTTAGCTTTTTTTGCTTAACATCATCATATCACTCAATCTATCACCACTATGAGAGCCACCATCGGTATTATCGAGCCGCGTTATGTAGTAGCGGTAGGGTTAAGAGAAGTGCTTAGCAACCTGTTCACCAGCACCGACATCGCCGTCTATACCTCTTTTGAGAGCTGTGAGGCAGACATCGTCAGTCGTCTGCCCAACCGTCCGTATTTCGTTCATTTCTTTGTTGCCGACAGCATACTCATGGACAAGATGGCTTTCTTCAAGCAGTTGCCTCAGATGTGTTTTGCTATCGTTGATAGCGGCAACAGGGTCTTGCCCGACTTCCCTGCCATCAATATCCGTTGCAGCGAGGAACAGATGTATGAGCAGCTCTTCTCGCTCCATAGGCAGGGTCAGGGCTCGATGCAAAAGAAAGAGAAGACCTCCTCTGAGGTCCTCTCTGCTCGTGAGATAGAAGTGCTGCAAGGCGTAGCCAAGGGTAAGCTCAACAAAGAGATTGCCGACGAGCTGTGTCTTGCTCTTCCCACGGTGATCACTCACCGCCGACATATCGTTAACAAGCTCGGCATACGCTCCGTTGCCGCTCTCACCGTCTATGCTGTCATGCACGGCTATGTCAACTACGAGGACATAACCATCTAAGCAACCATCTAAGCTCTCCGGATGAGACTATTGCAGCATCTGCTTGACTTGCTCGTACACGTTCTGTGCGGTGAAGCCCAGCTTCTCGTCAAGCACTTTGTATGGTGCCGAGAAACCGAAGCTATTGAGTCCCCACACCTTACCATTAGCCCCCACTAACCCTTCGAGCGTAACGCTCAGTCCGGCTGTCATACCGAAGCGCGGGAGGTCAGCGGGCAATAACTCATTCTGATACTCTTTACTCTGGCTGCGGAACAAGCCTTCTGACGGGACGCTCACCACCTCTGTCTGTATGCCGTCTCTTGCGAGCAGCTCTGCACCGGCGAGTAGTGTGCTCACCTCTGAGCCGGACGCTAAGAGCACCACTTGCGGCTCAGCATCGCGCTTAACACAGTAGGCTCCATGACGGAAGCCTTCGAAATCAACAACAGGCAGTGCCGGTATGTCTTGACGCGAGAGGATAAGGGCGGTAGGCGTTTGTGTGTTCTCTAAAGCCAGACGCCATGCCATCGTTGTCTCCTCGGCATCTGCCGGACGAAGGACGAGCATGGAGTTGCGACCCGAGTGGTTCTGCAGCTTCTCCATCAGTCGTATCTGTGCCTCTTGCTCTACGGGCTCATGTGTCGGACCATCTTCGCCCACACGGAAAGCATCGTGCGACCAGATGAAGATGACGGGAACCTCCATCAGTGCTGCCATACGCACTGCCGGCTTCATATAGTCGGAGAAGACGAAGAAAGTGCCGCAGGCGGGAATGACGCCTCCGTGAAGCGACATACCTATGCACAGACATGCCATAGTCAGCTCGCTCACACCGGCTTGCAGGAAGGCACCCGTGAAGTCGTTACGCTCGAAAGCATGAGTCTTCTTGAGGAAACCGTCGGTCTTGTCGGAGTTGCTCAGGTCGGCTGAAGCCACAACCATGTTACCCACCTGCTCAGCTAACGACGAGAGGACAGTAGCGGAAGCTCCACGGGTAGCCGAACCGGCTTTCTGATGAATAAGCGACCAGTCAACCTTAGGCTGCTCACCCGAGAAATAAGTGTCGTATTTCTCCGACAAGTCAGGATGAGCCTTACGCCATTCGTACAGAAGCTCATACTGTGCATTAACTATACCTCTCAACTCAGCGGCACGACGGTCGTACAGGTCTTTGACATCGTCGAAGATGACGAAGGGGTTCTGAGCATCGCCTCCAAGATTGCGTATGGTGGTCTCGAACGATGCTCCCGATTTCGACAACGGCTGACCATGAGTGGAGCACTTACCCTCGAACGACTCGCCATCTGCCGTCAACGCACCCTTAGCCATACGGGTATGACCGATGATGAGCGATGGACGATGTCTCTCTGCCTTGGCATTGTTGAGCGCCACTCGTATCTCTACCACATCATTACCGTCAATCTCCTGAACGAACCAACCCCATGCCTCATATTTCATCTTCACGTCCTCCGACGACACCTGGTCGCACATGGTGGAGAGCTGCACAGCGTTAGAGTCGTAGAACATGATGAGGTTGTCCAGACCCAGATGACCGGCTATACGTCCAGCACCTTGCGATATCTCTTCTTGTATGCCACCGTCAGAGATGAAGGCGTAGATCGTCTGGTTCATCACCTCCGGGAAACGCGCCTTGAGGAACTTAGCGGCTATAGCAGCACCTACTCCGAACACATGCCCTTGGCCAAGCGGACCTGAGGTGTTCTCTATGCCTAACTTAAGGCAGCGCTCAGGATGACCCGGTGTACGACTGCCCCACTGACGCAGGTTCTTCAGATCGTCGAGCGTGAGAAAACCCGCAAGGCACAACTGCGAGTAGAGCATAGGTGCCATGTGCCCGGGATCAAGAAAGAAACGGTCGCGACCTTCCCACTCAGGGTTCTCAGGGTCGTAGATGAGATACTCGGAATAGAGCACGTTGATAAAATCGGCTCCGCCCATGGCACCTCCGGGATGACCTGACTTAGCTTTTTCTACAGCGGCTGCCGCCAAGATGCGGATGTTGTCCGCCGCACGATTCATTAGTTGAGTTGAGTTCATAGTAGTAGAGTTATTATTTGTTTGGTTCTGACAAAAAAGGAATAGTCTGTTATAGTTTGAAACCGATAAAAAAGTTGAACGAGAAGTTCGTGTCCTGCTTATATCCGTATCCCGGGATATAGTATGCCGTCACTGCACCGTTCTTGCCTCTGCTGAAGAGTATCTTATACCTCACATACCAACCCATGTGAAACTTCCGATACACCTGCACCTGCAGTCCGGCAACCACCTCACCCCACACATCTGCCCTCACGCGCCCAAGGTAGTTCTCGGTGGAGTAGCCCCAGTAGCCGTTACCTATAACCACATCGCGGGTCGAACAACCTTGCACCGCCGTTCCTACCCTCAGACCTACCAGCAGCATGTTCATCTCACGCCTCTTCTTAAGCGCCGAGAGGTCCATACCTATTCTCGCAAAACCTCCCTTACCTCTGAAGGAGCCGCTCGCCGCCGACAAGTCCGACTGCGCATAACCCAGATCGAGAGTCGGGAAGAAACGATGCATCACATCGAAATTAAGGCTACCCTCAAAACTGAGTATGTCTCCCTTGGAGCGAAGGGGCTCGAACACCGAGTTGCCAAGATCGAGCTTGAGGTTAGCTCCCTGGAAAAGAGCCGTGTCGGCATACTCCTGAGCGCTAAGCGCAAGAGGAACAGAGACAAACAATATCAGCAGTAGGCGTTTCAAAGGAGTGTTTGTTGGTTAATGGTCATCATCACAGATGTATATAAATCTTCAGGTTGTCCTGTTTGTAGTTCTCTATGGCTGCATTGAGCACCACGAGTGAGTCTATCAGCCCGCCGGCTCCGCCCACATCATAGATAGTGTGATAGACAAAGCAGCCGCATGCCAACGAGATGAAGTTGATGTTGTTCTCGTGGTTGACATACAGAGTGTCGGTCTTGCCATAGGCCTTGATAGAATAAGCGGTGGACGAAGCATCTGTCCTTAGGGGCAGGAAGAGCGACGAGACCGACTTTTGGTTGTCGTACAACACCGAGTCGTTGCCCACCCCCTGCACCGTTATGCTGTCCACCGTCGTGAAATCTACTCGCATGGTGTCGCCCTGCAGCGAGTCGATAGCAAAAACAACTTGCATCCCTATGTTCTGCTCCACTCGACACTCGGTGTCGGGCTTGCACGAGCATAGGACGGCGAAAAGAGCAAATAGATATATCTTGCTGTTCTTCATCGTTCTAAAGCTGGTCTTAATAGAGTTCACGCGCTTCTTGCTTGAGTCGGGTCTTGGCCTGTTGCAGAGGCGTCTCGCCGTTGAGGGTATAGGCTTCAATCATGAGTTGGGCATACTGCAGAGCAGTGCTCCCCTGAGCCATGCGCGAGGCACAATCGCTCACGAAACGCAGGGTCTCTTCCTTGGCTATCACCACCGCTGCCCACACCTCATCACTCACATAAATCTGCTGCGAGAGGTTGTGGTCCGCCTCACGACGGATAGTGGTGAGCATGAACTGCTGAAGCTCAACCACGGACATCGACGAGAGGTCGGCATCAAGCAATATATGCTCTATCTCTATGCGCTCAAGCATAAGGATAAGACGCTCATAACCACGAAGACGGATGGGGATGGTCAGACTGCGGTCTTGCTTCTTCAACTCGAAAGCACGACGCTCCTTATCCTCCTTGAGCATCTTATAAAGGACAACCCACACCGCCAATAGCACCACCAACGACGGCAAGGTATATTTAAGAATCTCCATAACTAATCATTTATTTTCGGCAAAGGTAGTACTTTTTTTTGTTATGAGCAAGCCGACAAAGAAGTTTGCTGCTATTTGTCTTCTATTCTTTAACAAATCTGTAAACAGCCAATGTCGGTAATGCGACCAAAAGCAATAGCATTATCTCAACTAATGCGTATGAGCCGAAATAGTCAACCAATGATTGAAAACCTATGATGCCGTCAACCAGCAAGACCATTAAGCCGAACCAACAGAGAAAAAATATGGCTGCAAATTCTATTTTCCTTTTCTTCAGTTTCATTTCTGTCTGTTGTATTCGTCAGCGGCTTTAAGATAGCCTTCGATAAAACGATTGAGACTATTGAGAGTAACTTGACAATCTCCCCAATGCTCTATGCGATTAGCGAAAATAGCCTGTAGTCCGATAGGAACATCCGTGCGAAGCCTAACTCCCTTAAATGTGCGTTGGAAGTAAGCGACCGTCTCTTTGTAGAAATCTTCCGGATTAAGTTCTTGCTCAATCCATACACGCTCATAGTCCCAATAAAGACCTGCCATTTCAATAGAATCAAGCAGCTCTTCAGGTTTCTCCTCTCCTTTATAGAAACGAGTTCGCTCTAATAAATCATTCTTTGATGGCTGTATCATAATCAATCTATTGCATTGCTTCAAGCGTTTCTATAGTAAGTGCTTTTGCTTTATCTACATCCCGCCAATTTTTGCTTTTCTTGTATCCTAAACTAAGTTGTTCTTATATCCTTGCTACCAGTGATAACATATTTCTGATGACGATTATTGGGTTGATCTGGAATCGTCATCACTAAGAGTCCTCGGTCTAATAGCGGACGAAGATAATTTCTTGTAAATGAGGCTCTATTCTTAAGATTGAGAAGATGCATCATCTCTCCCAATGACTGCGGAACCTCACAATAATCTAACAGAATTTCTATATTTCTTCTTGTATCTTTTCTTGTATCTTTTAGCGGTTCTTGTATCCTTTTTCTTGTATCTTTTTGAGAATGGAACGGAATAGACAAACGGATAAAATTATCCATAAAGACGAATATTTTCTTTGGATAAACTTCCATGATTCGTTTCATTCCTGAACCAAGCGACTCCACCATATCTACATCCCTGAAAACACGCATCAGTTCTTTATTGCGCGGAGAGCTGATACCACTGAAGAACTCCTCTTTGGTCATACCGATAGGTAGTCGTCCGGCAGAAGTGATTTCTATACGGTCTGAGAAAATCTCAAACTTGGGCGGCACTTCATTCGTATAGTAATCATTATGTACGATTGCATTGATGACGATTTCGCGCATAGCACGCTCATCCCATAGAGGTGAATCAATTCTGCGCTTATACGTAATCTCGCTGCTGACATTATTCTCCACACGAAGTTTATCCAGCACATTGTCGGTGGCTTTAAGCAGCGAGCAATATCCCAATTCGTTATTTGCAATCAGAACATCGCGGTCTGTTCCGGCATATTTAGCAACTTTGATAGATGTGCTATTCTCATCCGCCAAAAGGTATGCTACATAATTCGGTTCGCCCGTATCCGTAAGCAGATCAAGGTTCTCCATGAAATGCTCATTAAGTTTGAGACCTTTTGACTCGTAATAGATATGCAGTTGGCGGAAAGTGAGACTCTTGCGCGGAGAACGGATATTACGCAACGAATTGCGGACACGATGCGCATAGAGGTCTTCGATTTGTCCCTGCGTCATCGGTTCGGCAGCAGAACCAACACGGATAAAGCAACCTTTTTCGGACAAGCCGAACTTGTTCTTGTAGTACGGCTTCTCGCTACCGCTTGCCACAAAGATCTTGATTACAGGAACATCGTCAATTCGCTCGACTGTTACATCAAACAAGCCCATCGGAGAAGGCGAAATACCCATGCGGATACGGTCCTTGATTTTGAGCATGTCACCATCAATATCCTTTACGCCGACTGGCTTGCCGGCATCATCTACGCCGATGTAGATAATACCTCCCTCGCGGTAGTTGAGGAAAGCCACGACCTCTTTCTCGATGTCGAGCTCGCGAGTCAGTTCGCGCTTAAACTCTATGCGGTTTGTTTCTATCATAATTTAATTGTTTTGCACCTACCAAAGCAGCGACTAATCCCTTATCATAACTATCTTTTAATTCATCAAGTATACTTTTTGCATTTCTTTCCATGTCATATACGGTTTAGTTTTTCGTATAACTATATATTGTCGTCACCTTACTATCCTTCTATCCTATTTTCTTCATCAGTCGGCTGGTTTCCATGAGGACGGATATGATTTTGCGGTAGTGCTCTATATCGTCAAACGAGAGTGTGCGGCCTTTGCGGTCTTTGAGCCATTTCTGCGCGGGTTGGTAGCCGCCGATATAGAAGTCCCAGGCTTCCGCCGGAACGCCCTCAAAACACTGTGTTTCGTTAATATACACATTGCCCGAATAGCCGTCGTCCTTGTTCCACTCCCACCGCAAAGCATCTACTTGCATACTACCGGCATTGGGGAAAGTAACCGGTGACTCCGGCACATTGTGCATCAAATGGAGCTCGCGGAGACGGTTACCGAAAGAGCGGAAATGCTCAAACTCGGCTTGGTCTTTCGGGTACGGGATGCGCGGGAAGTCCACCTTGAGGAATTCCTTATATTTAGCACGGTACGCGGGCGAATGGAGAACTCCATATATGTAATCGAAAATATCTTCAGGGGTGGTGTCTTTGCCAACGGTGGTATTAATTTGCGCCCAAATCTTCTCATCCAAATTCGGTCTGCGGGAAGTGTCTATTGATCCTTCTTCGGGATAGAGGTAGAGAGGAAAGACGTTACCTGCTCCTAATTTACCTGCTGTGCCGGTGTAATTTATATCACAAATATTATTTGATATAAATACATAATGCCAATCATTTTCACACTGTCGCGGAACGAGCAATCCAATATTTACTATCCCTTCGGTATCCCTATAGTATCCGTATAGTAAATGGCGCATCTTATCGTAACGCGGATAGCCTTGTATTCCTTTTGTTTTTCCTGTATATAACATCGGGCGAATATCAAAGGGACGATAACATAATTTATCTGCGAGGATTGGATTCTTTTGTATATCTTCTTTTGCTGCTTGCACTTGCCAATCCCTTACATCTTTGAATCCATATTTGGATTTCAATTCATCAACTGACAGAGTTAGAAAATCATTCCTCATAGCAAGCATTTCTTTTTCCGAAAGAAAGACGGAAGCATCATCCCGTTGGGTTTTAATTCCACTCACATTCACTTTCATCAACTCGTCAATCTTAAATCCCTGTTCGTATTCTTGTTGCAGGGAGAAGTCTTTGGGCACAAAGAAGAAGGACGGTGCTTGGGGCGTGAGTTGTTGCCACTCCACATCGTTGAGGTTATGGGTTTGCAGATACCGGTATTTCTCCTCGCGTGTGCCGTAGAGGTCGAAATGATATACTTCGCAGCTATGGTTGTCTTGTTCGGTCATACTTGGTCAATTTATCCGTTTATATGATGTATGGTGCAGGGCAGTTGTTCGGCGGCGATGCTTTCTGCCCATAGGTTGAGGTTATGGAAGATGGCGTAGTCGGTGTTGGCATCCACACCTTGATAGTCGCCTGCTTGGGAAGCGTTGGTTGGGGCTATGATCAGTAGCAGTCCGTCAGTGCACGCCTCGAATCGGCTGCGAGGCGGTTTCCAGTAAGGCGAGGTGATAGGCTCTTTCTGCAACAGAATGACCGGCAGGTGTTGCTGCATGGCATCGGCAACGATCTGTTGCTCTCCCTTGCTGATGCAGCCGCTGACGAGTACGGCTCCTTGTTCGCGTGCTGCCTGTAGCAGGTCGTCGCGTTGTCGGGCAAAGGTGTCTGTGGTCTCGTAGGGGGTGTTGTAGTCGCGTGTCTCGCCGCCGTTGCCATCGCTCACCATCCGCCAGCGGTGGCACACGACAGAGCGTTTGACAGGTTGCCGGAGTAGGAAGAGGTTGCCGAACAGGCCGCAGTCGCGCTTACCTATACGGGCGTTTTGCACCACGCGGAACAGTTCGGGGTGAAGCCGCCGCCATAGCGCACGGCGAGGGTTATCGTGTACGTAGGCGATCATCGCATCGAGTTGGCTGCGGCCGGCTAACGTGCGGATGAAAGGGGTGTCGAAAGGCGGGAAGGATAGCAGGCGTTGGGATTGGGAGGCAGATATCTGTTTATATGAGTCGGCAGATAGTATCTGCCGATTTATATTAACGGATATATTATCGGATACCTCACCGGATAGATGGGCGTTGACAATTTTGCGCCATGCCTGACGCAGACCGCGGCTAATCTCTTTGATACTATATGCACAGTTCGATTGTACCCACAACACGATATGTATATGGTCGGGCATAAGTTGCTTGGCAAGCAGACGAACACTCGGATAGTGGTCCCCTGTATGCTGTATGGTGGCAGAGATGTCGTAGCCAATAGGCGACAGTTTGACCCAAGCCTGCCTCTCGTTGCCGCCCAATATGCCTAATATAGGCAGTCGCTCAAAAACAGTAAAAGTAAGATGATAGATACCCTCACCTTTAAATATCTCATTATTAGACTTCCATTGAAACATTGTTCATCACCTATTTTTAGGCAGTTTAACAAAGATATTGATGCTTACGCCCTGCATAATGTCAAATACATTCTCGTCCTTGCTGCCGTCGGGAGCGGTTTCTTTCTTGCGGGTGTTGCCATGCAGGTCGAGGATATAAATCTTGTCAAACACGCGCATCAGTTCGCTACGCATCTGACGGTGAATCAGTCCGTCAATGAAACTATTGTTGCTGATATACGCCACTATCCCTTCGCCGTTGCGCTCCACATAGTGCTGCGCCAAGCGTATGAACTTGATATAGTCGTCCGAGAGGGGTTGTATATTACGTTCGTTGAGGTCTTTTTTGTAATCGTCAAGAAGGTGGTTGATCCATTCGCCTTTGTTGTTGCTACTAATTGAATACGGAGGATTTCCCATGACAATCATCACAGGGGCAGATTGCTTGATATGAGAAGCTTCGTTCGCTTCTTGTGCGAGATAGCTACCGAAAAGCGTTCCGGCTTCTTTGTCCGCTTCCTCTAAAGAGTTGGTCAGGAAGACTTTGAGACGCTGTTTGGCAGGAGCACCTATCTCCATATCCAGTTTGAGGTGGGCTATAGTATAAGGTGCCATCATCAGTTCGAAGCCATGTAAGCGCGGCAAGAGATGTTCGGGTACATAACTTGGCCAAGCGCCCATCTGTCCGCCGAGGTCACGTTTGATTTGTCGTACGGTCTCGACAAGGAAAGTACCTGTTCCGGTTGCCGGGTCAAGGACTTGCACGCGATGAACGAGTTTCTTCTCTTTGCGGTGTTTGGGGTCTTGTTCTATCTCTTGTTCAATCTCCACTTTGGAGGTGTCTGCCAAACCCATCGGCAGTTGGAACTCCGTGCGCAGAATATCATCTACTGCGCGCACAATAAACTCCACCACCGGTTGTGGCGTATAATAGACACCGCATTGTTTCTTGGCAGCCGGGTCGTATTGGAACAAGAAATCCTCATAGAAATGCAGCATCGGGTCGGTCTGTTGCGTGCTTTTCCCGAAACCTTGCATAATTTTCTCCATGTCAGTTGCCGCAAAAGCAGAAACAAGGTCATCTACTATCCATGCAATGCGTTCGTCGAGGTCGTAACCGGCTATCTGTTGGAAAACTTTGCGTAAGAAAGGATTGGTCTTCGGAATTAAATTGGCTGCTTCGGCACGTGAGAAATCGCCGGGTGTGTTGTCATGCAGACGCGCAGCAAACATACCATAGGCGATAGTTTGCGCATAGATATCTGCAAAGGTTTTCGGCGTAATATCATGGATGAGCACTTGTTGGAATGCCTGCATATAGCCGCGAAGTTCGGTGGGCGTGTCCCCGTCTTGAATGAGTGCTTGCTCGATGATGTCACGAAGGAGGCGCGCTTTGCCTGCCATCAGTTGAGCCAACTTGGAGGCAGAAGTAATACGTTGCGGACGGGCGTTTTTGATATGCTCCATGAGCGAGACGAAACGGTCTGCGTCAGAAAGGCGGATTTTGTTACCTTGTATCTCCGCCAGACGCACCGATTGCTGCCACTCGCCGTGTTCGTACAGATGGAAATCCAAGTAGTCCGTAAAGATAATTGTGTCCAATGAAGCTTTGTAACGATCAAACTGCTCTTTATTCTTCTTGCGTCCGTCGAGGTCGCCGTCTTCAAGGTCTTTGGCTTCGATATAGGCGATGGGCAGTTGTTTGCTCAATAACGTCAAATCAGGTGCTCCACAGTCAATATGGCTTTGTTCGTTAATGACGGTACAGCCGGTGCAATCCTGCAACAAGCGTTGCAACGCCGGACGGAAAGAGTGCTCGGTGGTGAGACCTGTTTGGTAGAGTTGGTTTACCTCTTTAATATATGCAGATATATGCTCTGTCATCGTATATTAGATTTTTTCTTTTCTCGGTCATCTCCCGGTCTTGTCCCGGTCTTTGGGTGATGGGTTACGACCTTATGAAATGGACTTTCGGTGGTTAGTTTGGGCTTTGATTCTTCTGCTCTTGGATGGCGATTCGCTCACGAGCGTACGCAATAGCCTTCTGCAGTTTCTGCTCCAACACTTTCTTGTCCGATATGATAATTAAGTTAACTCGCTAATTCTATGCGTATAGGAAAAGCGCACAAATATACTAAAAATTAAGGGAATATGCAAATAGTTGCTCAATTTTGCATTTTTCGTTATATTTCATTTCCTGTTCAGTTCTTGTTCATTGCTTGTTCAAATAACGGCTGCATAGTTCGGGTTGCCGGTTATTTTGGTTATTGTTTGTACAATTCGTTTTCTATTTCTTCCACAGTCGGTAGTGCCGTTTGCATCTCTTTCGGCAGTTGCTGTTTTGCCAACTCATACTCGGAAATGCCGATGGCGATGTGTCTTTCCCTAAAAAAGATGTATAGTGTCCATCGGTCATTTTCTACAACGAATTTCGCGTCTGAAACGTTTGAATCGCTGCCAACGCCAGCATTTATCGGGCTTCAGAGCATATCATAGCCTGCAAAATGACCTATACGCCCCAAATAACACTTACGCCCCCAAATGACATAGACGCCGAAAATCGCGAATTCTCTTTTTATATCACTACTTGGACACACTTTTTGAGGAGAGTATCTATAGATTACACGAATAGCAGAATAGACAAGTTTATCTTATGAATGTTCCAAATAGGAAATATCCCCGGCAGATAAACAGAAACGGCACACAAGAACATGCGTGCCATTTCTAAAGTCATAAACAACTCAACTCAATCTACATATTGAGTATGGATTGTGCGAACTCGTCAAGTTCTAAACTTGACATATTCATTCTTTGTGCCATCAATTGGCGACGACGATATAGTGTCCGTCGCTCCATCCCGAGTAAAGCACATACCTCATAGTTATCCAGCCCAATTCCCAGGAGAGAAAAAATAAGCATATCTAAATCAGTAAGAGAGGGATATTTAATCCTTACCGTGCTCAGCTGTTTATTATAAACTCGCTTAAAGTCATCACCGAGCTTGGAAATATCCTCTTTTTTATAGATAAAATCTGCCACCAAATCCATTCCCTTATGAGAAAAGGTGTTTGCTCTGGTCGTTGCATCAATCTTATTCTTTATCTGCTCAATAAGCTTCATTCGCATAGCTTCACTTTCCTCTTTATGAATATTCTTCTCCAATAATACGGTCTGATAGCGATGAAGTAGCACACTCAGGCAAATTATTAATACGCCGCCCACTAAAATCAAAAACAAGTAGTTCATAACGATTCGTTTGTCGTATTTATTAATTCTTTATATGATTTTAACACCTCGTACAAATCTTTTCGATGATTAACACAGTGCAGATCGAAAACATCTTCACCTACCGTTATCAGTATGTGCTTACCTAACCAAAAAAAACTTGACTTAAATCTTACATCTGAAATATGTCGTAACGGAATACTTACATCTGATTTGATCGTAAACAAATGGTACTCTTTTACATATAACACATCTCCTGATAAAACATATTTATTACGCATTTCATTGAATAATGATACTGAAGAAAAACATAATGGTATGAGAAAGACAATCAGAAATTCTTTAAAGAAATGTATTGCCGGTGCGGTATCATCTATTCTTATTTGGACAAGGCGGAAAAAGAAGAATATGGCCACAAACAACAAGTGCCAGCCAAGTATAACCAAAATAATTTTTAAAGTAATCTTATTACTAAAATCTCTACTTTTCATAGCATATAAAAATTTATTAACTAATATTGGAAATCTTCTTCCATACAGATTAAAATCTTAATAATAACGCTATACAATTTTATGTTTGCAAATATACAATTTTTATCAGTATAAACAAACATAAGAGTCCTTATTCTATCATTATATATGTTAATTTCTCCAATACAAGTAACTTTCATCTGCTTCTTCTACTTCAACTCCTTCCTCTAAGTCTTCTCTATCTTCATCTTCCATAGCTACTTCTAACGCCGGTTCAACAGATTTTTCCCATAGATAAGAAGCGAAAGCGCCACATAAACCTGCCAAAAGAGGATTACAACTTAAAGAGGCGGAAAATGCCCCAATCACATCTACCACATTTGAGCCAAATGAATTATCAACTACAGGTTCATCGAAAAAATCTTCCCAAAATAGTTCAGAATCAAATGATATATAAATCATTTGGTTTATTAGACCCAAAGAGGCATCCGTATGATATTGGGACAATGACAAGTTATACAAACCATCTCTGAAATCTTGCACCGTACATACACTTTCATCTATAATTAAATCACGCAAATCATAAGATAATGGAAGAAATTCCGCTTCTGCAGAAAGATTCAAAAGAAAATTAGCACATGCATACCTTTCATCTCTATAGAGTGATTTATATTGAGTAAGCATAAACAAAGAGTCGCAGCTATTATCAAAAACAAAGTTAGAAACCATTTCATACCAAATATTAAAAGCGGAGTAGAAGTTATCACATAATCCGACATCTTCCATATCATACAATGCTTCTAATGTCTGATGATGGATGATTCCAGCATCTTCATCTTGTGGATCATCAAAAGATAACAAATGATGATTAGCAATGTACTTTGCTG
>CAMHOK010000046.1 GCA_946186735.1 uncultured Bacteroidales bacterium | reverse complement strand
CATCCGCAGTAAAAAAAGAAATCTGTTTCATCTGAACAATCTGCGTCATCTGCGTGAAATTCCATTACATCATCCGCAGTGAAAGAACAAGAAAAATCTGTCAGAATCTGTCAGAATCTCAGAAATCTGCGGTAAAATAATCATCCGCAGTAAAAAAAGAAATCTGTTTCATCTGAACAATCTGCGTCATCTGCGTGAAATTCCATTACATCATCTGCGGGAGACACATTTACATGCGTCTCTACACAACGCGGCACTCTGCATATCCCGTAGGGATTTTCGTTAAATAGAATCATCGCGCCCACAAAAATAATATATCCCGTAGGGATTTTCGTTTAAGCTCCAAACATCATTGTTTGAACGAAATTCCCTACGGGAAACTTATTAATGATGATGCCTTTTGGCTATTGAACGACATTCCCTACGGGAAATCTAATCCGCCAGAGACGCTCATCACATCATCTCCACCGTGCGGTTGACGAACTTAGCGAGGCTCTCGCCTGTGAGCTTGCCGGCGGCGAGCAGTGCCACATCGATGAGTTGAGGTATGCGTTTCTCTTCTGTCGCATGCTTCTCATACACTTTCTTGAGCTCGGCTCTGAGGTCTGCCGTCTTCTTGGTGATGTCGTCCACGCTCTTCTTCTCCTCCTCGGTGAGCTCGTCGGCTTTCTTCTGTTTCTGCTCTTCGCGCAGCTTGTTCTCCTCGGCTTCGGCCTCACTGATCTGTTTCTCTATGGGCTCTGCCTCAGCGTCGGTGGCTGACTTGATGTCGGCAAGCAACTGTTGGATGAGCGGATGCGCAGAGTTGAGCACCAGAGTATATTGGTCGGGCATCTGTGTGTAGAACGTCATACCCTGCTGATGAGCCGACATCTCTTTCATTCGACGCATGAACTCGTTCTGAGTGAGGAAGACAGGCAGAGCGTCAGCACTCACCGACTCCACATTGACATAGTAGTGAGTCTTGTCGCCGTTGTTCAAGCAGCCCTCAAAACTATAACGCAGAGCGTTCTGCTCGGTCTCCGTGAGAGCTTTCTGCTCTTCGGAGGCTTTCTTGATGAGGTTCTCCACCACATCGGAGTCCACGCGCACGAAACGCAACTTCTCGTTCTTCTGCTCTGCCTGCGAGATGATATGCACATCCAACTCTCCGTTGAGCAAGAGCACATCGTAACCTTTCTGCTTAGCACGCTCCACATACGAGTAGTTGGCATCAGTGTCCTGAGTGTAGAGAACGATGAGGTTGTCGTCCTTGTCGGTCTGCTCTGCCTTGATCTTCTCCTTATACTCGTCAAGGGTGAAGAACTGATGGTCGGTGTTCTCAAAGAGTGCGAACTTCTGAGCACGCTCGTAGAACTTCTCATCGGTGAGCATACCAAACTGAACGAAGAGCTTGATATCGTTCCATTTCTGTTCTGCTTGAGCCCTGTCGTCGTTGATGATCTCTTGCAGCTTGTCTGCCACTTTCTTGGTTATGTGCGACGATATCTTCTTCACGTTCTGGTCGCTCTGCAGATAACTACGCGACACGTTAAGCGGTATGTCAGGCGAGTCGATAACACCATGAAGCAGGGTCAGGTACTCCGGCACTATGTTGTCTATCTCGCTCGTGACGAACACTTGGTTGCAATAGAGCTGTATCTTATGACGGCGCACATCCATCTGGTTCTTTATCTTCGGGAAGTAAAGGATACCTGTCAGATGGAACGGGTAGTCCACATTGAGGTGGATATGGAACAGAGGCTCGTCATACTGGTCGGGATAGAGCTGATGATAGAACTTCTTATAGTCCTCCTCCGTGAGGTCGGCAGGCTTGCGCATCCATGCAGGGTTGGTGTCGTTGATCTGGTCGTCCTCGTCGGTCTCAACCTCGCGACCGTCTTTCCACTCTTTCTTCTTACCAAAAACGATCGCTACCGGCAAGAACTTACAATACTTCTCGAGCAGAGAGCGGATGGTAGAGTCCTCCAGATAGGTCTCAAACTCCGAGTTGATATGAAGCACTATGTCGGTGCCGCGCTCAGCTTTGATAGTCTCTTCCATCTCGTACTCCGGATCGCCCTTACACGACCAATGAACAGCCTTAGCACCGTCTTTATAACTGAGCGAGAAGATCTCCACCTTGTCGCTCACCATGAAAGCCGAGTAGAAACCCAGACCGAAATGACCGATGATAGCCTCTGTCTTGTCCTTGTACTTGTTCAAGAACTCCTCAGCACCCGAGAAAGCTATCTGGTTGATATACTTGTCTATCTCTTCTGCAGTCATACCTATACCATGGTCGCTCACCGTCAAGGTCTTTTTGGCCTTGTCAATCGTAACCCTCACTTTCAAGTCGCCAAGGTCGCCCTTAACCTCGCCTACCGACGAGAGAGTCTTGAGCTTCTGAGTGGCATCCACTGCGTTAGAGATCAACTCACGAAGAAAAATCTCGTGATCAGAATATAAGAACTTCTTGATGACGGGGAAGATATTGTCTGATGTTACCCCTATATTTCCTTTTGCCATAATGTAAATGATTTTATTTGACAGAATATTTTTTTTCTGACCCACAGACGGCAACTCTCGTGCCAGAGTTGGATTACTGACAATTTGTCATATTTGTTGTATTCAATCTTTTTTCCTAACTTTGCAGCCCGTTAAAAGAAAGAACTGTTTTTTATCTAATCTGCATGAACGAATTTTTAGAGACAGAAGAAAAGATTATCCGGATGCTCAAGACCGTCTTCGACCCTGAGATACCTGTCAATATCTACGACTTAGGCCTTATCTACAGCATCGACCTCACCGACGACCATACTGTCAAGATAGAGATGACTCTCACCGCGCCCTCTTGTCCTGCCGCCGACTTCCTTATCGAAGACATAAAGCAGAAACTGAGTACTATCGATGGTATCAAAGATGTGGACATCAGCCTTGTCTTCGAACCCGAATGGACCAAAGACATGATGTCGGACGAAGCCAAGTTAGAGCTCGGGTTTATGTAATCTTCCCACCTGCCATGATTTATTTCCTCAGCGATACACACATAGGCTCACGCGCCCTGAGCGACTACCATGCCCACGAACAGAAGGTGTGCCGCTATCTGCTCTCGCTCGCACAGGATGCCACCGAGATCTATCTGCTCGGCGACATCTTCGATTTCTATTACGAGTTCCTCTGGCACAAGCCCGAAGAGTATCGTCTCACCCTCAACACCCTGCGCCAACTCACCGACAGCGGTATCCGCGTCCATTATTTCACCGGCAACCACGACATCTGGACCTTCGGCTGGTTAGAGCGCGAGACAGGCGTCATCCTCCATCGACACCCCGAGCTCATGGTCATCCATAACCGCCGATGCCTGCTCGCTCATGGCGACGGACTCATACCCTCGTACCTCATGAAGGTCTATCCCAAAAAAGTACAGAAACGGATACGACAGTTCATCTTCCTACGCCGAGTCTTCCATAACCCCGTCCTGCAACGCCTCTTTGCTCTGCTCCCACCCGCCTGGGGCAACAAGATAGGCTACGGGTGGGCGAAAAAAAGCCGAGAGAAAGAGCTGCGTCACCCCTTCGGATATAAGGGCGAAGACAAAGAAGAACTGGTGCTCTACGCCAAAGAGAAAGAGCTCACCGAACATATCGACTACTACATCTTCGGACATCGACATATCGAACTCGACCTCGAGCTCTCAACCAAGGCACGAGTCATCATCCTTGGTGACATGTTCCGGCAGTTCACCTACGCCCGCATGGACGACACAGGCAACCTCAGCCTCATGAATTTTGAATAAACCCTCTAAACACTAAACTCTAAACTCTAAACACCAATGCATACCCGTCAAGAACAACTCGCCGCTTTCGACCGCTTACTCACCGTCATGAACGACTTGCGCGAGAAATGTCCGTGGGACAGAAAACAAACCTTCCAATCACTCCGTCAGAACACCATCGAAGAGACCTACGAGCTCACCTCTGCCATACTCAAAGAAGATATGGACGAGATATGCAAAGAGCTCGGCGACGTGCTCCTCCATATCGTCTTCTATGCCAAGATAGCCTCCGAGACCGACCGTTTCGATATCGCCGATGTGTGCAACCGTCTGTGCGACAAGCTCATCTTCCGTCATCCGCATGTCTATGGCAATATACATGCCGACACCGAGGACGCCGTCTCCAAGACATGGGAACAGGTCAAGCTCCAAGAGAAAGGCGGAAACAAGACCGTGCTCGCAGGCATACCCGAGTCGCTCCCCTCGCTCGTCAAAGCCTATCGCATACAAGACAAAGCACGCAACGCCGGCTTCGACTGGGAACAGAGAGAGCAGGTGTGGGACAAAGTGAAAGAGGAGATAGGGGAGTTCGAAGTGGAGGTGAACAACATGGACTCCGACAAGATGGAGCAGGAGTTCGGCGACCTTATGTTCGCGCTCATCAACGCCGCCCGACTCTATAAGATCAAGCCCGACAACGCCCTCGAACGCACCAACCTCAAGTTCATACGACGCTTCAACTACTTAGAACAAAAAGCGCACGAACAAGGTCGCGCGCTCAATCAGATGACTTTAGACGAGATGGAGCAATTGTGGCAAGAGGCTAAGACACAAGCCTGAGACTCTCTCCGCCGCCCGACTCTTTTAGTCAACATAGAACCTGAACTTCATGGTGGCTGAAGGGAACTTTGAGTCGCTCACCACCTCGTAAGTAAGTATGGTGGCACCCTCACGCAGAGCCACCACTCGCACAGGAAAAGCCACTCCGTTATAGCCCGCCTTAAAAGAGAGCTGACACTTGTCAGGGTCCGACTTATCAAGATCCAACACCTGCTTGATGGTGTCGTTGATGCCCGCCTTATGCTCAAGGCTCTTCTCGTCCCACTGAGCACTCACACTCACTAAGTTGTTGGAATACGTAGCAAAAGCAATAGCGTATGCCACTGTGTCGCCCACCGCTATAGTATCCACCATGTACATGTCGGCATCAGTGTCATAACCCATCACTAACGTGCTGTCACCCACCTTAAAGACCGAACAGGCAATAGTGGGAGTATAGTCCTCCGACGAACGCAGACACGACTGACAAACCACTGCCAACAACGCAAGCAGTAATATAGAGACTTTCTTAGACATAATATATAAGGAATATATAAGGAATAAGGAAAAGAAAAATTATCGAACCTAACAGCCCGGCGCTCTAACCCCTAACAGCGAAGCGTTCTAACAGCGCAGCGCTCTAACAGCGAAGCGGTCTAACCCCTAACAGCGCAGCGGTCTAAAAGTGCGGCATATAGGACTCGAACCTACACGACTTGCGTCACCAGATCCTAAGTCTGGCGCGGCTACCAATTACGCCAATGCCGCAAAATCGGCTGCAAAGATAAAGCATTTTTTTCAAACCACCAAAAACTATTTCACATGCCCGACAACAATATCCATCTCTCCACTCTCAACAACCAACTCCGCATAGCCCTCATGCCACGGCGCCTGCCGGTGGTGTATGTGGGACTGATGGTAGGCTGTGGCACTCGCGACGAGCAACAGCCGCTCAACGGACTGGCACACTATATCGAACACTGTGTGTTCAAAGGTACCTCGCTCTACTCAGCCTCACAGATCATCCGTCAGACCGAGCTCATAGGCGGCGAGGTGAACGCTTATACCACCAAAGAAGAGACTGTCTTCTATGCCGCCACCCTACCCTCTATGCTGCCTCGCACTATCCGGCTGCTCTCACAACTCGTGCTCAACCCCACCTTCCCCGACGACGAGACACGCAAAGAGCGACAAGTCATCTTCGACGAGATAGAGACCTACAACGACTCACCCTCCGACCTTATCTACGACGATTTCGAGGCACTGCTCTTCCGCGACCACCCTCTCTCACTTCCTATACTGGGCAACAAACAGTCGCTCCGACGCATCACACAGAAAAAAGCACGGGAGTTCGTTGACCTCAACTATACTGCCGACAACATGGTGCTCTTTGCCTTGGGCAACATACGCTTCTCCACACTTCGCCAACTCGCAGAGCAATATCTGGGGTCCGCCACACGCTCCCGACAAGCCCCAAGCCGACAGCTCCCACCCGACCCCCAACCGCTCACATGCAACATGAGCAAACGCACACATCAGGCACATGTCATGCTCGGAGGGAAGAGCCTGCCGCTCTCACACCCTGAGCAATACACCATGCAACTGCTCACCAATATCGTAGGCGGAGCTTCCATGAACTCTATACTCAACCTATCGCTCAGAGAGAAACACGGACTGGTCTATAACATCGAGATGACACACAACCCTATGTCCGACTGCGGCTACTGGTCAATCTACTACTCTACCGACCAACACAATATCGGCTCGTGCTCCGAGCTCATCAACCAAACACTCAGCTCCCTCACCCGACAACCACTACACCACAACGCACTCCAACACTACAAACGACAGCTCTTCGCACAACTCGCCATCGCTGCCCTCAACTACGAGAACAACGCACTCAATATGGCCAAACAAGTGCTCTACCAACTGCCACTCACCAACTACCAACAAGCATACCGACAGATAAATAACATCACACCACAGCAACTGCTCGAACTGGCCCGCATGCTCTTCTCGCAACCTATCGCACAACTCACTTATACATAAAAAAGCCTGATTTCTGACAAATGTTGAGCACAAAAGATTAAAAAAACTCATGTTTTGTTTTGTATTTCAGAAAAAATGCGTACCTTTGCACCACGCAATCTGCGCACGAACTCGCACAAACAAAGAATAACCCCAAATCTGATACAACGACAAAACACGAAGAAACAGTTAAACTCATTTTATTTATGAAAAAAATTTTCACTACAATCTTCTCGCTCTGCTTCCTGAGCTTTGCTCTCTTTGCTCAGAATAAGCAGATTAGCGGTATCGTTGTCGATGCTCAAGGCGAAGGAGTTATCGGTGCAGCCGTCATGGTTGTCGGAACCACTATCGGTACCGCTACTAACTACGACGGCACCTTCACTCTCAATGTGCCTGCCGACGCTAAGACACTCAACGTCACTGCTATTGGTTACGAAGCGCAAGAAGTGGCTATTGCCAACAACCTGCGTATTGTCCTCAAAGAGCACTCCGAGCAACTTGAGGAAGTAACCATCCAAGTGCCTTACGGTACTGCCGTCAAAGGTACTTTCGCCGGATCGGCTCAGGCCGTTGATGCCAAGACTATCGAGACCAAGAGCCCTACCGAGGTATCGAAGGCTCTGGCAGGTGAGATAGCCGGTGTACAAGTCATCAATTCTTCAGGTCAGCCCGGTACCAACGCTTCCATCCGCATCCGTGGTGTGGGCTCGGTGCTCTCTTCATCGGCTCCGCTCTACATAGTTGACGGTATGCCCTACGACGGCGACCTCTCGGCTATCGACCCCAGCGACATCGCCTCCACCACCGTCCTCAAAGATGCAACAGCCACCTCACTGTACGGCTCACGCGGTGCTAACGGTGTCATCCTTATCACCACCAAGCATGGTACAAGCGGAGAGCAAGGCAAGATAGATGTTGACGTAAAGTACGGCGCTAACATGCACCTGCTTCCTCTCTACGACGTCATAACAAGCCCCGAAGAGTATGTCGAGCTCTCGTGGATGGGTATATACAACTCTATGTACCTGGCATATACCAGCGAGAACAGCCGCGTGCGTAGCACCAACAACAACCTCTTCTCTTCCAAAGGTATATCTCCCGCATATAACCTGTGGGAGTTAGACGGCAACCAGCTCATCGACGCTACCGGACACTTCTACCCGGAAATCGCCCGTAAGAACCAGTTCAAGAATATGGCAAGCTGGGAAGATGCTATCTTCCGTGTAGGACAGAAAGCAGAGGCTACCGTGAAGATCAGCGGCGGCTCCGACAAGACAACCTACTATACCTCTTTCGGTTACCTCAAAGACGAAGGCTACTATATCGGTTCTGACTACGACCGCGTCAACGTGCGCTCCAACATACAGCACCAAGCCAAGCCGTGGCTGAAAGGCTCGCTCAACATGGCCTACTCCTACTCCTCGCTCAACATGGCAGGACAGGAAGACGACGCCATGAACAACGGCTTCCTCTATGTCAACGAGTGCCCGCCTATCTATCCCGTCTATCTCTACGACGAGAACGGAAACATACAGATCGACCCCAAGACACACGAGATGGCTTTCGACTATGGTATCAACGAAGGTCAGGGTCGTGGCTACGGCGCTAACATCAACCCCGCAGGCTCACTCCGTTACGACCGCTACAAACAAGAGCAACACCACTTCTCTGGTACCGCCAACCTCGAGTTCAAGCTCTATAAAGATCTTAAGTTCGAGCTCAACGCCGGTGTTCAATATGTGGGACTGACAGAGTCGGAACTCACCAACCCCTACTACGGCGACGCCGCCGGTATGGGACGTATAGCCAAAGGACAGTCTAACCTGCTCACCATCAACTTCAACCAGCTGCTCAAGTACAACAAGAACTTCGACAAGCACAATATCTCGGCCCTCGCCGGACACGAGATACACTACCTGCGCTCGTTCGCAATGGTAGGACGTAAGTCGAAGTTGGGCGTGCCCTCATCGCTTGAGTTGAGCAACGCCGTACAGATGACCAACTTAGGCTCTAACACCACCACCTACTCGCTCGACAGCTACTTCGCTAACCTGCAATATACCTACGACGAGCGCTACCTCTTCACCGCCAACTACCGTGCCGACGGCTCCTCACGCTTCGCTAAAGGACACCGCTGGGGACACTTCGGTTCAGTAGGTGCAGCATGGCTCTTCACCAACGAGAGCTTCATGGACCCCGTCAAAGACTATCTCAAGAACGGTAAGCTGCGTGTGAGCTGGGGTATGCTCGGTAACCAAGAAGTGGCACAGTTCCGCTACGAAGACCGCTACTCCATCAACTATGTCAACGGACAGGTGGGCTTCATCTGGGAGCTCAAAGGTAACCCCGACCTCACTTGGGAGAGCTCACAGATATACGACTTAGGCTTAGAGTTCTCGGTGATGAAATACTTGGATGTGGAGATCGACTATTTCTATAAGCTCACCAACAACATGCTCTTCCCCTACTATGTGGCTCCGTCACTGGGCTACTCCTACTACTACTTCAACGGAGGCGAGATGATGAACCAAGGTGTGGAGCTCCAACTCAACGCTCACGCTGTTGACACACGAAACATCAAACTGGATATCCGCTTCAACGGCTCACACTATCAGAACAAAGTGCTATCCTTGCCCGCAGGCTTAGAGAACAGCGGCGCTTATGCCGTCGGCTACTCGCCGTTTGACTACCAGCTCGTTGAGTACATGGGCGTCAACCCCGAAGATGGTACAGCTCTCTACAAAGCTTACTACGACGCTAAGCTCGGTTCGTTCGGTCGTGCCAACAACGCCACCACCCTTCGCGACGAGAATATGACAGGTGCCAACTACATCACCAACAAGCATGTCTATGAGCAAGACCACAAGAACGACTGCGATGTGCGCGACACCATCATCTCCGACTATCAGTACTGCGGTACCGACTTCAGAAAAGAATATCACGCGCTGCCCTCTTTCGCCGGCGGCTTCGGCGTTGACCTCGAAGTGTATGGCGTCACCATCTCAGCCACATGCTCTTACCAACTCGGAGGCTACGGCTACGACAATGTCTATGCACGCCTCATGAGCTCCGACAGAGCCGGACGAGTAAACTGGCACACCGACATCAGAAACGCATGGAACTACATGATGACCGACGAACAGAAACAACATGCTACCGTTCCGCGACTCAGCAACGGCGACGACCTCTACGCTAACAGCGTCTCTACACGATTCTTGACGAAGAACAACTACATCTCACTCAACAATGTGAAGATAGGATACAGCTTCCCAAAGAAACTTATCGAGAAGATCAAACTTAACTACCTGCAGATATGGGTATCGGGCGACAACCTCGCTATAGCTACCGCTCGCCGAGGCTACAACCCCACAGTGAGCATGCTCGGAACATCGTCGTCCAGCCAATACACACCTCTGTCAACCATCATGGGAGGTATAAAGTTCCAATTCTAAATCATAGGAGATACTACAATGAAAAAGATTATTCTTAGCCTAATCATCGGCTTGGGTCTTATACTCAGTTCCTGCTCCGACAAGTTCCTTGACCAATATCCTCAGGGTAGCATGATCATGGAGTCGCAATATCTGCAACTCGACAACGTCCTCGCCGGCACGATGACAGGTGTCTATTCGCTCCTCTATCAGTCAGGTTCAGATCAAGCCTACTATGGACAGCGCTCCATCGACCTGTTCACCGACATCTGCTCGGGCGATGTGGCTCTCACCAACCACGCCTACGGCTGGTACTATACCGACGAACAACAGCAGACACGCGGACGCACCTCCTACTTCTGGGGCTACTTTTACGACATCATCCACAACACCAACAACGTCATGGCTATGGCTCGCAAGCAGAGCGAGGTGTTCGACGCTATCGCTAAGTACGGACTGCCAACCAACGACCTTGCCGTTGTCGTAGGCACCGACACCGTTTATAGATACACCGAAGAGGATGCCAAGGTGGCTGTCATCTATGCTCAATGTCTGACCATGCGCGGCTATTGCTACTCTAACCTCGCACGCTACTACTGCCCCACTCCCGAAGAGCTCATCCATGGCACCAACAAGACCTATCCGCAGGTAACACTCATGGCCGACAAGAAATGTGTGCCTATCTATACCGAGCTCGACATGGACTCAGCACGCGCTCGTAGCTCACTCAAAGAGGTGTACGACCGCATCGAGATGGACCTCACCGACGCTATCGACTACTTCAAAGCCTTCCAAAAGTACTCACCCCGACAGAACAAACTCGAGGTTGACATCAACGTCGCTCGCGGACTGCTCGCATACGCTTACCTGAGCAAAGGTGCACCATCTAACACCAATAAAGAGCCCTATCAGAAAGCTCTTACAGTAGCCAACGACCTCATCATAGAGAGCCCGTACACTATCATACCTAAAGAAGACCTCTACTCAACAGGCTTCAACAGCGTATCGAGCAACTCGTGGATTTGGGGCTCACAGACCACCGTCGAGAACTATACCGGACTCGCCTCTTTCTGGGGACATGTTGACATACACTGCTATAGCTACGCTTGGATAGGCGACACCAAAGCTTGCGACGAGAACCTCTACAACTCCATACCCTCATGGGACGGACGCAAAGGCTGGTTCAACGACGGCAAGACCGGCAACCCTACCTTCCGACTCGCTCCCGACAAGAAGTTCTTCAGCTCGAAGAACCCCACATCCACCGATCAGGACGACCTCGACCGCGAATGGCTCAACGACAATGTGTATATGCGTATCGAGCTCGCTTACCTCATAGCCGCTGAAGCTGCTTACCGACTCGGAGACTACGCCACCTCCATCGTCTATCTCGCACGACTCACCGCCGACCGCGTTGATATCAACTCCTTAACTGCCGACGCTGAGTATGCCGCATGGCTCACCACACTGTCCGACCCCAACGAACTACTCAAAGCTATCTATTACAACTGGCGTATAGAGCTCTGGGGCGAAGGATATGCAATGCAGACCATGAGACGACTCAACCCCGAGATACAAGCACTCATGCTCGAAAACGACAAGATCAAACGAGGTGGAAACCACTGCGCTAAAGGCGGCGAACAAATCGACGCACACGAGATATGGTACACCTTCCAACTGCCTTCATCCGAGTCAAGATACAACCCGTGGATCGACACCAAAACAGTATCACTCGAGTAAAAATGATTATTAACACATAAAACATTTTATGATTATGAAAAAGACATTATTTGCAGTCATCGCACTCATCGGAGCTCTTGCTCTCAGCTCGTGCGGACGAACCCAAGTCGAACAGAAAGTGAGCGCCATCAGCTTCCGTCAAGGCACTGAGATGGTCCTTGCTACCGGCGAATCAGAGCGTCTGACCGTTGTCTTCGAACCCGAAGGAACAACCTCTATCCTCACATGGTCAACCTCCGATACCCTCGTTGCCGATGTATCAACCAACGGTACCGTTAAAGGTATCTACCCGGGTGAGGCCACTATCACCGCTTCTTGCGAAAATGGTACCGTCACCGCATCTATCAAAGTAACCGTCAAAGACTATCTCGAGACCGTCAACTTCACTCAGTTCATGCTCTTTGATCTTGACACCCTCGGATATGGCGGCGATGTGTATGAGATCACTGCCAGCGACTCGACAACTTACAGAGTGTACAAAGCTCTCTTGACCGGTCGTCTCTACACCGAAGGACTCTATTTGAACGAGTCGGGCAAACTCACCGGTTCAACACAAGGCGCCTACATCGAGGTAACATGCCCCTGCTACTATGCATCAGCTTATCTGACCGGCAAAGAAGGTGGAACCATCTTCTCACTCGGACAATATGCTATCATGGAACGCCAGGATACCACTCACCATGCATGCGTTCCCGGCAAGATCGACGAAGAGAAGTTCATCAATGCTATGGACTACTTCGTTACCACATGGAACAAAGGTGTTGAGGCACAAGATAGAGATCTGCGCATGACAGCATACGACGCTCTCGATAGCGCCGACCTGCACATGTCAGGTGCTACCATGATGGAACTCTCGTATCACTCCACCGAAGAAGGCTATCCAAGCGACGGCTACTTCATGAACCGTATCCACACCGCTATCGTTCCTTCGGGTGTCTTCTCTGCGAACAAGAAGACCAACGTGTCAAGTTACATGTACGGACTCGACTACTGCCAACTCAAAGTTCGCTTCCTCGACATGAACTGGGGCTGCAACTGGAACCAAGACGAAGAGACCGGCTTGGTATCATGGGCCGACAAGAACGTACACTACAAAGACTACACCTACGAGTACGGCGAACTGCCCACACAAGACGCTTCACGCGTACCCGTGCACAACGTTCACTTCGTCAAAGAGATGCCTATGGTTGAGTACATCCTCGAACACCCGGCAACCAACCTCGTGGTAGCTCAATAAAAACACAAAGGGCAACATATATCTAATAAGGGAGACATTCGTCTCCCTTATTTTTTTCTATCAAAAGAACACAACCACACACACACAATCCTCTCTCTCAAAATCTGCACGAGCAACTACAAAAATCTGACAAAAAAACAAGACATCTCTCCATTTGATACCAAGATAACAATAAATAGCAGATTCTTGTCGTTATTTTTTAGCATTTCATTTATTTTTTGTATCTTTGCACCCAAGAATCTACCATTAAATGGGATATTGACAGTACCCAAATAGAAACATCTTATTATTTTAATAAAACTACTGAATGATTATGAAACACACACTTCATCTTGTTTATGCTATTGGCATATTAGTATTTTTGCTGCCATCATGCCAACACCCCTCAGATGGTGTATTAACAGAAAACCAACTTTGGGATAAACTTGAAGGTTCATGGATAGAGTTAGGCTGGAGCAAATCATGTGAGCAAGCAGAACAAATGATTAACCGCCAGGAGTCGATCATAGATAGTCTGAAAAAAGAATGTCGAATTCACCCGAATGCTGAATGTTATCAGTACACTTTTTTACTATCCGGATTGCGCAAATATCGATTGAGCGGGTATTGGAATATACGCCGCGCACCAAAGTTAGATGTTTCAACAAATCACCCGCTGAATTTTTATAACCAAACAGGAGAATGGTACATGAAAGTCTCCAGAAAATCACCTTTCCCTGATGGTTACGATACAATCAAACTAAT
>CAMHOK010000045.1 GCA_946186735.1 uncultured Bacteroidales bacterium | reverse complement strand
AATATCACGTAAATCAATTTGAGTAATGTACGTGCAATAGTTTTCATTGTACTTTTTGCGTGTTAGCTATATTTTTCAATTACTTACGGAGCTCGAATATTATTATTGATTGCCTATTCATTACCTCGTTTATTTTAACTCTGTTTCTACGAACGTATTATACTCATCAAGTGTATATTTCTTTTTGATAAGTTCGAAATTCTCTTCTGTGATTACCAATGTGGTTACACCTTTCTCTTTGAGTTTGAGCGACATGTCGGCATTTGAGGTGATAAGTTTTTGGTACCATAGGCCCTCATCATAGCTCTCTAAGCCTAATACCTCTACGGCAGCTTTGCTCTTCTGCTCTGTTTGGTTGAACATGTCGATGTTAAGCTTAAGCGTGAGCGGGTTCTCTATCTTCAGATCGAAGTCTTTAATCATGAACTGTGAGAAGTTGAACAGGGCCACTTCGTAAAGCAGGTCGTAAACCTTTTGCTCATCGGCATCAAGCATGAAAACAACCAAAGTGCTTTGTTGTCGCTCAGTGGAGAACGACTTGGAGATAAGCGTTGAGTCAACAATATCCTCAGCTATTAGCCGCTTCTCGCTCAGCGTATTAGCCCCACCTCCCTGTTGACTTTCCATTCCTTCGTTCATCAAGGCAAGCATGTCTTTAGCCATTGCTCCTACATCGCTCTCGGGATAACGGTTGACCATATCTTTGAGCTCACTGACGAAAGCTGTTTGACCTTCGGTCTTTGCAACTGCGATAGCGTTGAGAAAGAGAACTTTGGGCATAAGCGGTGTGGAAGGATAGGTCTTTTCAATGTGTTCTTTTTGCCGTTTGACGGAATCATATTCATTTCGTGTATATGCATTATATAGCGCTTCATACAGAGAGTCTTGTTGGAGCGCCATCTGCCGGATGTTGTCGAAATATGCGGGATTGCTGACTATGCGTGCCTGCTCAGAGTCGGGATAGCGGCTCGCAATGAGCAGTCGGTATCTGTCGGCACAAGCATCGTCAGAATGTTTGATACAGTTAAGATACTGTGAGTAATAGAGGTTGAGCAAGCGACTGTCGTTAGGAAAACGCTGTTCAAACTCCTCGAAAGTGAGTTGCGCCATCTTAGCATCTTCAACTTGGTCTTGGTAGATATAAACCATGTTGTAAAGAGCTGTGGCGATGAGTGAGTCAGACATCTGCAGGTCTGTCGCAGTCTTAGGTATCTGCTGCAGATAGAACTGTGGGTCATGGGTGTCGGTCGATAGTTTGGGTTGTGTGAGGAGAGTATCGTTTAGAGCGGTGGAGTCGGTGGAGCCGAGCTGAGTGTCGGTAGGCTCACTCAGGTTGGGCATTGCCATCTTGTTGATACGGCGCCAGTTGTCCTCTAACTGACGGTTACCCCATTTCTGTTGAAACTGCTGTTGACCTGAGCGTAGCAGTTGAGCGTTATAGAAGTACCAGTCGGCAGACCCTACGCTACCTCCGAGCATGTTCTGAGTGTTGACCGAGCGCAGTCCGCCCTCGCCGTTCTTGGCAGCTCTCTCGGCTTGTTCGGCTTTCTCCTTGTCGGCTTTCTCTTGCTCTTCTAAGTCGCTTATGATCTTGTTGACAACGGCGAGCTGTTCTTCTTCGCTCAACTTAGAGAGCTGCTGCAGTGAGTCTTGCAGTAAAACAACCTTCTGTTCTGCAACCAGCAGGTCTAAGGTCTCAGCTCGTTTAGAGATGCGCTTGTGATCTTTCTCGGTGGCGGAGATGATGTTGGCTGCCTCTTTATAGTAGGGCAGTGCTTGAGCATATTCCTGTCGGTCGTAGAGCATGTCGGCAGCCTGCACCATCAGAGCCGCTTTCTCTTGACCGTTCTGTGTGCCCTCTTCTATGCCTTTGGCAAAGAACTCCAGTGCTTTCACGGTGTCGCCGTCAGCAAGGTAGATATTGCCTATGGCGCCATAGATCTGGTCGAGCTTGTCCTTGTATTTATAGTCTTTGGCCATCTTGTTGAGTGTCTTGAGGGCGGCACGATGGTTAGAAGACAACTGGTTGTACTTGAGGCGTGCGTTGAAATCCATCTCCCAGTTAGGATTCATGTCGCTCACTTTCTTGAAGGCTGCTGAGGCTTTGTCGGTCTCTCCCGTTATTTCGTAGAGCTGACCAAGAGCATACTGGAACCGTGGGCGATAGAGCTTGCGTTTCTCATCCGGCAGACGGAGCTTGACGAACGGAATGGCATCGGCATATTGCTCCGTCTTCATCTTCAGGTCGCCTGCGGCTGCGGCATAGAGCGAGGCGTTCTTATACTTAAGATCTTCGATGTTGATCTTCTGCAGAAGGTCTTCGGCTTCGTACAGCCAACCCAACTCGGCGTATGCTCTTACTACCCATAACTGACATTGGGCAACAAGGTCTTTGTCGTAACTGAAGTGTTTGATAATATAGTTAAAGGTGCCTATACTGCTCTCAAACTCACCCTTATTGAACTCTGCCATACCCAGCAGCAGCCACGCCTCATCCATGCTCTCGTTAAACTCCTCATGCTCGAGCCATGCACGATACTTAGGGTCTTGGCGTTTCTTAGGGTCGATGGTCGGTTTCTTCTTGATAGAGTGCAGCTTGATGCACTTCCTACATTTCTCTATCGTCTTATCCATCTGCGAGGTGGCAGCTTTGGCGGCCTCATGATTGCTCTGAGGGTAGAGCGGCAGAACGGCGGCATAGTTGTCTTTGTTGGCCTCGTTGGTTGCTATCAGACCCTCCTCGAAAGAGTTGTTGCCGTTGAAGTAGATGTTATACTTGGTCTTCATGGAATGGAAGGCACGAGTGGCGGCAGTGTTCTTTTGAGTTGAACATGCAGCAAGTGAGAGCAGTGCCACCATGGCAACAGGTAAGATATAGAGTAGTCGTTTCATAATCGGAGTTGTTTTGATTCTTCGGAGTTGTTTTTATCCTCTTGAGTTATTTTAATCCTTTCACATGGCTTGGTGCGGCGATGAACTCTTTGAGATAGAAAGGTGTGTAGTATGCCACATCTTCTGACCGGGCCTTACCTTCATTGATAGCCTTTAACCGCTGCTCTGCCAAAGCACACATATCTTCGGCATTAGCCCTTATGCCTTCAAGGACAAGAATATTGTCTCTTGTTATCACCTCTTTACATTTGTCGGCTCCGTCGCCTCCGAAGATGAGTCTTTGAGTGGCAGGGTATTGGTGGTAACTGTCGCTTTCAACGACCAGCGCTTCTATCTCGTTGAGTCGTTCAAGGCGAGTGTTGTAGGTGGCGGTATAGACTTCCATTCGGCGAGCATCGATCATCGGACAAAGCAATGTCTGATTGTCAAGAGGCTCAGTAAGATGCCGTAAGATAGAAGATGCTATTATCTGAGTGGTATCGATGGCTATAAGAGGCAGGGCGCTGCCATAACATATACCTTTGGCGGTTGACACACCTATGCGCAGTCCGGTGTACGAACCCGGTCCGCCGCTCACCGCAACAGCGTCCAGGGGCTTGCCTTCTTGGCGGAGCTCGGCTAAGAGGCTTTCGATGAAAACGGGGAGAACGGAGGCGTGGTTGGCTCCTTTCTCGCTTGTCCTGCTTGCCCATACCTTGCCGTCAATACCGATGGCGGCTGAGCAGATGTCAGAGTGTGTCTCAAGATTAAGAATAGTCATTATTACTGTCGGATTAATTGTGGTCGTTGGTTTAACATTTTTATATGTGCCTTTCTCACACGCTACAAAATTACAAAATCTTTCTGAATCTTGCAAAAACGAGACTTTTTCGTTACTTTTGCACGGTGTAAAGGTTAACTCTTTTATCTTATGTATTATGAAAAAGATAGTTGTTTTTACCGGAGCCGGTGTGTCCGCAGAGAGCGGCCTCGGCACTTTTCGTGACAGCGACGGGCTGTGGGAGAACTACCGAGTAGAGGATGTCTGCACTCATGAGGCATGGCTGCGCAACCCTGAGTTGTGTGTTGAGTTCTATAATGCCCGCCGCAGAGACACTCTGGCAGCTCAACCTAATGCAGCTCATCTGGCTATCACTCGTCTGCAGCAGGCTTATCCGACGCTCGAGATCATCACCCAGAACATCGACAACCTGCACGAGAGAGCAGGGAGCAAGAACATCACCCATCTCCATGGGGAGATAACCAAGCTTCGCAGTGAACGCGATGAGTTGGCAACGGTCGAGCTACAGGGGTGGGAACAGCATTATGGTGACCGTCATCCTGACGGCTCGCTACTCCGTCCGTACATAGTGTTTTTCGGAGAAGGGGTGCCTTATTTCTCGAAAGCATGTGAGATAGCATCTACCGCCGACATCTTTATCGTGATAGGCACCTCTCTTGTGGTCTATCCGGCAGCGTCGCTGCTCCATTATACCAAAGCCGATGCCAAGATTTATGTTGTTGACCCGGGGCAGCCCGACCTCTCAGGGTTTAATGATGTAGAGCATATCAAAGAAAAAGCATCGGTGGGCGTACCGATGCTGGTTGACAGACTGCTTCTCAATAAATAGACTCTTCGTAAATGTCTTTTTGTTGAGTGCTGTCTGAGCTTTCTGCTCGCTATCTTATGGTGTGCGCAGTCGGTAGATACCTCCCGGAAGCGACTTGACTATGCCCGACAGCTCGAGGTTGAAGAGCATAGAGGTGAGCTTGCTGAACGCCACTTTCACTTCCATGGCAAGCCTGTTGACCTGCAGACCGTCTTCGTATTGGCTGAGCAACTCGACGATCTGAAGCTCTTCGTCGCTGAGTTGTGTGAAGAGTTCGGTCTGCTGAGGGCTCTTTGTTACCTGCGACTCCTCCCATCTGAGTGTAGCCAACAAGTCGTTAGCATCCTCGATGAGAGCGGCTTTTTGTTGCTTGATGAGTTGGTTGCACCCCTTAGAGCACGGGTCTTCGGGGCGACCGGGGAAAGTGAGGACGTCTCTGTCGTATCCCCATGCCATGTCGGCGGTGATGAGAGACCCTCCTTTTTCTTTCGATTCCACCACTAATGTGGCATCCGACAGTCCGGCAATAATCCTGTTCCTTGCTACGAAGTTCTGACGGTCGGGCGATGTTCCTGACATATACTCTGTGAGTATGCCGCCTCTCTCGAGCGAGTCGATAGCCACTTGTCGGTGTACCGCAGGATAGATACGGTCTAATCCGTGTCCGGGAATGATGATGGTTGGTATCTTTGCTTCCAAGGCTGCTTTATGAGCCGTCACATCGATGCCGTAAGCCAGACCGCTCACTATGACCAAGTCTTTCACCCGCTCAGCCAACTCAAGTATGATCTTGCGGCAACGCTCTTTGCCGCGGTCGGAGGGCATGCGTGTGCCTACGACGGAGAGCATGTGTGTCCTGTTGGCATCTACATTTCCTTTGGCAAAAAGCAGTAGCGGAGCGTCTTGACACTCACGTAGGCGAGCCGGATAAGCCTCATCTTCAAGGAAGAGAGGTTGTATCTTATGCTTGTCGATGAACCTAAGCTCCTCGTCGGCTCTCCTCAGGGCTTGTTCGCGACTCGAGAGGATGGCACTGATGGTCTGCCTCCCTATGTTAGGGATAGTCTCAAGGTCTTGGGCACTCGCTTGAAACACACTCTTTGCATCTCCGAAGAAATCGTAGAACTCTTTAGAGCGTTTGTTACCCACCTCTTGGAGCAGAGGGAGAGCGATGAGGTATCTGAGCATTTCGCTATCTTGCATATCTACTTCTTTTTAGCTTATATAGAACGAGTGTTAGCGTAATGAGCAGTCCCAAAACATCGGCGGCGAAATCCAGCCAATCACCTGTGCGCGGAGCGCAAAACGCTTGTTGGAGCAACTCCATCAGTCCTCCATATAGAGCAATACAGACAAGACCGAGGACGAGAAAACGTATATTTTCTTTTTTCTTGTGGTCGCGGCTATAATCGAGAGCAAAACAAACAGACCAGCAAAGGTACATCACGAAGTGTACGTACTTGTCTATATGTCTTATGTGCAGCAGCTTGTCGGGCACTATCTCAGGCGGCTCGCGTAGCAGGCTCATGCAAGTGATGAGCACTGCCACGAGCATGGTTGGAATATAGTGAGCCGCTCGTCTCATGTGTAAGGTTGGTTAGTGTATGAGGCAGTGTCCTGTCATCTCTTCAGGCTGCTTTATACCTAAGATATGCAGTAGCGACGGAGCCACATCGGCAAGAATGCCGTCTTCCACCTTAGCATCTTTGTTGTTGCTGATATAGACGAAAGGAACGGGGTTGAGCGAGTGTGCGGTGTTAGGTGTGCCGTCGTCGTTGATGGCGTGGTCGCAGTTGCCGTGGTCGGCGATGATGATAACCTCATAATCGTTGCGTCGGGCTGCCTCTACTATCTCGTTAACGCAGATATCGATAGTGGTAACGGCTTGCTCTATAGCCTTGTAAACGCCGGTATGACCCACCATGTCGCCATTGGCATAGTTGAGGATGATACAGTCGTACTTCTGCGAGTTGAGCGCGTCACGCAGTGCTATTGTTACCTCCGGTGCCGACATCATAGGTTGTAAGTCGTAGGTGGCTACCTTGGGAGAGGGGATGAGTATGCGGTCCTCACCTTCGAACTCGGCCTCTCTACCGCCCGAGAAGAAGAAAGTAACGTGCGCGAACTTCTCGGTCTCGGCGATACGCAGCTGTTTGAGTCCGGCTTTGGCTACCACTTCACCAAGGGTGTTGGTCACGTTCTCTTTGGGGAAGAGTATGTGTAGTCCGGTGAACGATGAGTCGTAGGGTGTCATGCAGTAGTATTGCAGGTCTTTGATGGTGTGCATACCGTTCTCCTGCATGTCCTGCTGAGTGAGAGCAATGGTTATCTCTTTGGCGCGGTCGTTGCGATAGTTGAAGAAGATAACCACATCGCCTTCAGAGATAGTGGCAAGCGGTTGGTTGTTGCGTATGTGAACAATAGGCTTGATGAACTCATCGGTTACATCGTTGTTATAGCTCTGTTGCATGGCCTCGTGCATGTCTTCGAAAGCATCACCCTTACCCTCAACGAGCAGGTCGTAGGCTTGCTTGATGCGCTCCCAGCGTTTGTCGCGGTCCATAGCATAGAAGCGTCCGCAGATAGAGGCAATCTCGCCTGCCGACTCTTTGCAGTGAGCCTCAAGAGCGTCGATAAAACCGATGCCCGAGCGCGGGTCGGTGTCGCGACCATCCATGAAGCAATGGATGAAGGTGTGTCCCTCCAGTCCGTATTTCTTTGCGATGTCGCAGAGATAGAACAGATGGTCAAGCGACGAGTGTACACCGCCATCAGAGGTCAGACCCATGATATGCAGGTTCTTACCGGTGCGCTGCGCGTATGAGTAGGCGTTCTGTATCTCCGGATTGAGCAGGATACTGCCATCCTTGCAGGCGCGGTTGATCTTAACGAGGTCTTGATAGACCACTCTTCCGGCACCAATGTTGAGGTGGCCTACCTCAGAGTTGCCCATCTGTCCATCAGGCAGACCCACATTCTCGCCCGAAGCTTGCAGTTGAGAATTAGGGTAGTTCTTTAGAAGGGCGTCCCAGTGAGGAGTGGAGGTGCATGAGATAACATCGGCTTTGTCTTTGTGTCCGATTCCCCAGCCGTCGAGAATCATCAATAATGCTTTTTTCATATCTTTTGTGTTTTTGTTGTCCAAGGGTTTCAATTGGTTGGGTGAGCCATTCGCTGCTGCTGTTGAGCCTCTTATCGCTTCATCAGTCGGTCGATGGTGCGCTTATCTTCTTTCTCTTTGAGAGCCTCGCGCTTATCGTAGTGGTGCTTACCTTGACAGAGAGCTATCTCAAGCTTGGCACGACCGTTCTCATCGATAAAGAGACTGAGGGGCACGATGGTCTTACCCGACTCTTTGGTGTCGCGCTCTAACTTCCTCAGCTCTTTCTTCTGCAAGAGCAACTTGCGATCGCGCTTGGCAATATGATTATAGAAACTGCCGAACCTATACTCGGCTATATGCATCTGCTTGACCCAGAGCTCATGGTCGATGAACACACAATAGGTGTCCGTGAGACTCGCCTTGCTTTCGCGGATAGACTTAATCTCGGTGCCCACAAGCTGAATACCTGCGGTGTAACGGTAGAGGATATGATAGTCGAACGATGCTCTACGATTTTTTATGTTGACTTGCGATGATTGAAGCATGTGACGGTTGTTGATTGAAACGTTGTTGCTTAGGTTTTCGTTCTCAGCCCGTAAAAAGCGCTGCAAAGGTAGTAAAAAAAAGTCATATATTTGCGTAAATGAAAAAAAACAAGTAATTTTGCGGCACGAAATCAGAATAATGAAGAAAACAGCAGTTTATGTTAAAGAACATTTTAGCAATAACCGGTAAGTCCGGTTTGTTCCGCCTTGTCAGTCGAGGCAACAACATGTTGATTATTGAATCTCTTGAAGACGGTAAGCGTATGCCTACCTATGCTCGTGATAAGATTGTCAGTCTGGCAGATATAAGCATGTTCACCGAAGGAGAAGACATCCCTTTGCACGAGGTGCTTACGCGTTTGTCGGAGCATCAGTCGGGTGCTGAGGTTGACATGGAGGTGAAGAAAGTGAGCAACGATGAGTTGCGCGAGTTCTTTGCACTCATCGTTCCGGATTTTGACCGTGACAGAGTCTATCCGTCGGACATACGCAAGCTCATCTTGTGGTATAACCAACTCATCAAAGCCGGTATCACTGACTTCAGCGTAGAGGAAGAGGCCGAAGCAGAGGCTCCTCAGGTGGCGCAAGAAGAGAAGAAAACGGAAAAGAAAACAGCAGCCAAGACTCAGGTTAAAACGCAGAAATCGTCAGCCGTCAAGGTGAAGACCGGAGTGGGGGCAAAAAAAGGATAAGTGCTCGCAGGAGAGATAATAGATATTATAGAAAAAGTGGCGCCGCTGTCGCAACAGCAGAGTTGGGACAATTCGGGCTTACAGATAGGGCAGAGAGATGTAGAGATCACCTCTGCTCTTTTGTGTACCGATATAACGGAGGCAGTCTTGGAGGAAGCGGTGAGTCGCGGTTGCGGGATGGTTATCTCCCACCACCCTCTTCTCTTCCATGGCCTGAAGCATCTGTGCGGATTAACCCCGCAAGAGCGCTGCACCAAATATGCTATCAAGCACGACCTTGTTATTTACTCCTCGCACACCTCCATGGACACCTACCTCAAAGGTGTGAGTGGTCGTATGGCTCTTAAGTTGGGTATCAATGATTATGAGATCTTGTCGTCCACAGGTGAGGGTGTAGGATTAGGAGTGGTAGGCAACCTCAAAGAGCCCTTAGAACCTATGGCTTTCCTCGGACTCCTCAAGCAGGTCTTTGCCGCTCCGGTGGTCAAATATACTAAGTCCGACCATCGCCTCATCAAGCGTGTGGCTATGTGCGGAGGTGCCGGCAGCGAGTTCTTGGAACAAGCCGTGAGCGCAGGAGCTGATGCATATATCTCTGCTGACTTCAAATATCATGAGTTTCAGATGGCTGATGGCAGGATAATGATTGCCGATATCGGTCATTTCGAGTCGGAGCAATACACCAAAGAGATCTTCTCGGAGCTTCTATCAGACCATATAACCTGTTGTATGGCTGAGTCAGACAAGAGCCCGGTACTTATCTATTAACCACACAACATTGTCTATTACAAGTTATTAAGCAAACAACTAAAAATACAACATACTATGGCAAAAGAAAAACAAGAAAAAGAGATTACCGTAGAGGACAAACTCAAATCGCTCTACGAGTTGCAGCAAGTTGATTCAGAGATCGACCGTCTTCGTGTTCTTCAGGGCGAGTTGCCCCAAGAAGTGAAAGACATGGGCGATGAAATCGAAGGTTTGAGGACTCGTCTGCAGAATATTGAGGCAGAGATCAAGACTCTTGAGTCGCAGATCAGTGAGCGTCGTGTAGCCATTGAGCAGGCCAACGCTGCCATCACTAAGTACAAAGAGCAACAAGACAACGTGCGTAACAACCGCGAGTACGACAACCTCACCAAGGAGATTGAGTATCAGACCTACGAGATTGAGCTCTGCCAGAAGCGTATCAAGGAGCATACAGCTGCCCTCGAGGCTCGTCAAGCCGACAAGGCCAAGACTATCTCGTCGATAGAAGAGAGCACCGTTGACCTTAACCAGAAGAAAGCTGAGCTGAACGATATCCTCTCAGAGACCAAGCAGGAGGCAGAGAACCTGAAGACTCGCGCTCTCGAGCTCGAGAAGAACATCGACGAGCGCTATCTTACCGCTTTCAACCGTATCCGCAAGAACGCTCATAACGGCTTGGCAGTGGTAACGGTAGAGCGCGACTCATGTGCCGGTTGCTTCAATAAGATACCGGCTCAACGCCAGTTGGATATACGTCTTAGAAAGAAGATTATCGTTTGCGAATATTGCGGACGAATACTCGTTGACCCGTTCTTGGCAACCGAAGTTAAAGAACATACAAGCAAATAATGATGCTTTTCTCGCCACTCAAGGGCCGATGGAGCAATGCCTCTTTCTGGTCGAAGATACTATTGTTGATAGCGCTCATTGTGCTATCAACAATTGTGTTTATGGGGCTATGGGTGCTGCTGTACGGGGGCGATAGCTCATCTGTGTCGTCACTCAAACTGATGCAGGCGCTGCAGACCTTAGGCACTTTCTGTGTACCGTGTCTGTGCTTGGCATGGCTGACCTCTGAGCACGCTTGTGATTATCTGCGACTCTCATCGACAGCCGATTGGAAGCAATATCTGCTGATTGTTGTGTTCATGATAGTATCTCTGCCGGGTATCAACCTCCTCTCGTGGCTCAACCAGCAGATGAGCCTACCCGCGTTTTTGAGCGGTTTGGAAGAGGTGATGCGTGATTATGAGTTGCGGGCAGAAGCGTTGATAGAACGGTTTATGGATGTGAGTTCGATAGGGGGTATGCTTATCAATGTGCTGGTTATAGCTCTCCTGCCGGCATTGTCGGAAGAGCTCTTGTTCCGTGGGACACTCCAGCAGCTCTTCTATGAGAAGATGAACAAGCATGCCGCCATCTGGGTGTCTGCTATCATCTTCTCTGCTATACACTTCCAGTTCTACGGGTTCATACCGAGGATGTTGATGGGCGTTTTCTTCGGTTATCTGCTCTTGTGGTCTGGCACCCTTTGGCTGCCTATTACTGCCCATTTCATCAATAATGTGTCGGTCGTTTTGCTCTACTATATCTTCAAGCAACACGCGTGGGACACCGAAGTGCTTGACCACTTCGGCTCCGGTTCAACTCTGTGGATGGGTATAGTAAGTCTGTTGTTGATAGGTGTCGGCGTCTATCTCTGCCGACGCTCTCTGACGATGAGCAACGCTTCTTCTCGTATGTCTTGAGGGAGACGGATGTCTCTTAGTTGCAAGCTACGGCACCAACCGCTCACATCTTCTTCTCTGAGTGAGGAGAAGATGTCGGGGTCGATGCCGGCAAGGGCATCGAGCTCTTCGTCGTCGTAATAGACGGGTTGGTCGGAAGAGTTGAGCAGCGTTTCTCGCTCACACACGAGGTGCTGTCCGCAGCACACGGAGCCATCAGCGCTCAACGGCTGAGACTGCTCCTTAGTGCCGCTCTTTATCCTGCGCCGCTCACGCCACTCTATGAGAATGACGATAGTGACAGATAACAATATGAAGATGATAAGTGCAATCATCGGTGTCTATCTCTGTTGCTTTTGATGCCTAAGGGCGTTAATCTTCGTCGGCTTTGTCTTCCTCAACTACGAGGTTGTCGATGATAAACTGTTGGCGGTCTTGGCTGTTCTTGCCCATGTAGAACTCCAAGAGGTCGGCCACAGTGTCTTCTTTGCGTAGTGTTACTTGGTCGAGCCGTATATCTTTGCCGATAAACCCTTTGAACTCGTCAGGCGATATCTCTCCGAGTCCTTTGAATCGGGTTATCTCGGGGTTGGGAGAGAGGTCGGTGATGGCAGCAACGCGCTCTTCCTCAGAGTAGCAATAGCGTACCTCTTTCTTGTTCTTTACGCGGAAGAGTGGTGTCTGCAGGATATAGACGTGTCCTTTCTTTACCAAGTCGGGGAAGAACTGCAAGAAGAATGTGAGCATGAGCAGACGGATATGCATACCATCCACATCGGCATCGGTAGCGATGATGACCTTGTTGTATCGGAGGTCGTCAAGCCCGTCTTCGATATTAAGAGCAGACTGCAGACAGTTGAACTCCTCGTTCTCGTACACCACTTTCTTGGTCAGTCCGTAACTGTTGAGCGGCTTACCTCGGAGCGAGAACACCGCCTGGGTGTTGACATCTCTGGACTTGGTGATAGAGCCCGATGCTGACAAACCCTCGGTGATGAAGATAGAGCTGTCTAACCTAAGGTCGTCTTGCGCCTCTTTCGATGAGCTGGTTGGCTTGGCATCGTTATAATGGATGCGGCAGTCGCGCAACTTAGGGTTGTTGAGCATGTTTTTCTTTGCTCGCTCACGCTGCAGCTTGCTGATGCCTTGTATAGCCTTACGCTCTCTCTCTGAGTCTTGTATCTTCTTGAGCATCACCTCGGTGATCTCGGGATGCTTGTGGAGATAATTGTCTAACTCATGAGCCACAAAATCATTGACGAACTTATTAACGGTGATACTGCCTTTCTCGGGCGACATGTCTCTCGAGCCAAGCTTGATCTTGGTCTGCGATTCGAAGGTGGGTTCTTCTACGTTGATAGCGATAGCGCCCACCACACCGTTGCGTATGTCTGACAGCTCGAAGTTCTTACCGAAGAAGTCTTTGATGGTCTTACCGATAGCTTCGCGATAGGCTGTTTGGTGTGTGCCTCCTTGTATGGTGTGCTGACCGTTGACGAAAGAGTAATATTCGTCGTTGTTCTGGTCGGTATGAGTGAGGGCAATCTCTATGTCCTCACCCTTGAGATGGATGATGGGGTAGAGCGGGTCAACGGTCATGTTCTCGCTCAGAAGGTCGAGAAGACCATTCTTAGAGACGAACTTCTTACCGTTGTAAACGATGGTGAGGCCGGTGTTGAGATAGGCGTAGTTCTTGAGCATCGACTCGATGAAATCGTCGCGAAACATATAGTTCTCGAACAGTCCGTGCGAGCTGTCCGGAACAAACTCGATGAGCGTGCCTCTGGCTATGTTCTCGGTGTTATCGATGATGCCGCTGTCGTTGAGCAGTTGTCCTTGCTTGAACTCGACGCGCCGTCTCTTTCCTTCTCTATACGACTCAACCACGAACGACATAGAAAGGGCATTCACAGCCTTTGTACCTACACCGTTCAGACCTACTGACTTTTTGAAAGCCTTAGTGTCGTACTTGCCGCCGGTGTTAAGAATCGATACAGCCTCAATGAGCTTGCCTAAAGGTATGCCGCGACCATAATCTCTGACGCGCACCTTGCCCTCTATAACGCTCACCTCGATAATCTTGCCTTCGCCCATGCGATACTCGTCGATAGAGTTGTCGATGGTCTCTTTGATGAGCACATAGATACCGTCGTCTGAATGCGAACCGTCTCCTAACTTACCGATGTACATACCCGGACGCCTGCGGATATGCTCGCGGTCGTCAAGATGGATGATGTTGTCGTCGTTGTACTGTACTTGAGGGGTGTTGTTATCGTCTGCCATGTTGAGTAATGTTTATCTTATTAGGGCGAATCCTAAGGACTTCGGATTCAAGCATGCAAAGTTACAAAAAAATATCGGTATATTCAAAATAGAGATGGTTAATAACTTTTTTTCGGGCTAAATGAGGTGTGATAAGCTACTTCTCAGTACATATCCATCTTCTTATTTTTACCCCATATTTCTAAT
>CAMHOK010000044.1 GCA_946186735.1 uncultured Bacteroidales bacterium | reverse complement strand
AGACGTTTGTGTAGATGCTTGAAAAAAGCGCGCAAAGGTAATACTTTTTTTTAAATCTGCCAAATATTCAACTGTTCATCTCAGCGCTGGTGTTTCTTCAACTCTTCAGAGGTATAGTGTAGCGGTAGGGGTCGGAGGTTATATCGGCTTGCCATCGTTTCTCCATAAGCACCGGCAGAGCGGATGGCGAGCAAGTCGCCGCGCCGTGTGAGCGGCATGAGATAGTCTCTCTGGAACACATCCGATGACTCGCAAACGGGTCCGACAACATCGTATCTGTGAGTCTTAGGCTCGTCGTTAGAGAGGTTATCAATACTGTGATAAGCCTCGTAGAGAGCGGGGCGGATAAGATCGTTCATACCTGCATCTGCCATCACATACTCGCGGGTGTGCGAGTGTTTGTTATATAGAACTCGTGTGATGAGCGAACCACACTGAGCCACTATAGCTCGCCCGAGCTCGAAATGAAGAGTCTGATTATCTCTCAGACGGATAATATCTTTGAAGATTCCGAAATATGTCTTAAAATCTGCTATAGGCTCTTTATCAGGCTCATGGTAATTGATACCCAAGCCTCCGCCCACATTGATGACCTTGACCGCATAACCAAGTTTCTCGGTCTGACACACCACCTCATTGACTTTCTGTGCGAGTTGTCTATACGGCTCCATATCAAGCAACTGCGAACCGATATGGAAATGCAGCCCGAGGAAATGGAGGTTACCGAGGTTGTCGAACATGTGTAGGGTCGATTCTAAGTCTTCTATCTGTATGCCGAACTTATCTTCGGCCAGACCGGTAGATATGTTTTTATGAGTGTGAGGGTCGATATCGGGGTTGATACGCAGACACACACGTGCCGTCACTCCCTCTTGTTGAGCCAATGTGTTGATATTAACGAGCTCTTCCTCTGACTCTACATTGAAGCAGAAGATATTATTCCTCAGTCCCACGAGTATCTCCCAATCAGCTTTGGCGACACCTGCAAAGACTATCTTATCAGGCGATATGCCGGCATTGATAGAAGCCTCTACTTCGCCTCCCGATACACAATCGGCACCTATACCGAAAGAGGCTATCTGCTTTACCACAGGCTCTGTTGAGCAGGCTTTGATGGCATAATGTACTATAAATCTCTCATCGGGAAGAGAGTCTCTGAGCCGGACAAGTGTTGCCTTTAACAAATCCATGTCATAATAATAGAAAGGTGTCTTGAGTTGCAAGAATCGTTCAATAGGAAAATTCATATTACTTTGTGATGTTTTTTGCTTTTTGTTTATTGATTATCTTTCTTTGGAGCGATTTGTTCACCCAAGATATTGTAAGCTCTGCCATCCGGAAGGATGATCAACAGCTGTCCGTCTATCATCACTTTCTTAGCTCTCATCAGAGAAGCAGCGGGTGCTTTAGTGTTGTCTAAGTCAGTGGTTGGTTCGCAAATAGCGGTTATCACCTCGGTTGGTTTGATGCTGCCCTTGTTCTGCCCTGAGTAGAGATAGTGGTCGGCATAGTTGAGGTCTGCCGTCTGATTGCCGCTCCCGTCGTTCCATATAATCTTCCATGAGTTGTCGATAGTGCCGGCTGTCGATGGGACGATGAACTTATAGCAATCATTGCCTAAAGCAATAGCTTTTTTCCCCGGCCAGTCGCCGTTCACTTGCACCGTCTTGCCGGTGCCGGTGTGCCATATATAGCAATAGATGGCGGAACCAAAATCGGCAGACTTACGGAAGAAGACGGCATGCTCGTTCTCATCGGTCAGACAGGGCTCTATTGGGTTAGAGGGCGTAGTACCGCCCGTATCTTCGGTCAGCTCCATCTCGGTGCCGTCCCATTGAGGATTAGGGATAGAGGCAGCAGATGAGGTATAGATATACTTACCATCCTCTCCTATCTTCCCAGGTGACGGAGTGAGCGAGGTGGATAACACATAAACGCGGAGATTACCCTTACCGCTGCACGAGACGCTCAGTGTGTTGTTGCTCACCGTCTTTACATCACCCGTAACACAATCGGTATAAGTACCGTTGAGTATGTTCGAGAAAGTGGCATTCCCTGATATACACACCAAAGCATAACTATCGGTGGTGGCGTCAGTATAGCGGCGCTTGAAAGCAAAAGAGCCGGAACAACCGTCTAACGAATATTGTCCTTTGCGCAAGGCGGGCACAGCCATCCTTATCTTACTCAGACGACGGATATGTTGTGCAAGAGGGTGAGAGAGTGTGGCAGCGAGGTTGCCTGTGGCTGACTGATACTCAGCAAAATCTGTTGTCTTGACTTCACCTTTCAGATAGCCTCCGAAATAGGCTCTGCCTGATTCCTGAAGAGCGATGTTTGTTCCCTCATCAATAATCTTTCCTTTCTGAAACTCCACCTCAGAGCCGTAATAGACACATGGAATACCGCGATAGGTGTACATGAGTGAGAGGTTCTCTGCCCATGTGTCTTGCGATTTCGAGAACCTATATCGTTGAACCTCATCAGGAGCATAGTCGTGCGAATCGACATACACCACATTCCATGTAGCGTCGTTATAATACTTGTCGTTAGAGGGCTTGGCTGTGTTCCATGCACCTGAAGCGCTTGCGAAGTTCCAATGAACAGGGAAGTCGATGACATGAAGACCTGAGGCTTTCGAGTAGTCGGGTGTGTGGTAGTTGTTTCCGCTGAGCAACGCGTTCTGTGAGGTGGGCTGAGTAGATAGTCCGCCGCCATCGTCCTTACCTTGTTGCCAGCACGACTGCCAATTCTGATGCGAAGTGCACACCGAGCCCTCCATCTCAACTATATTGTCCCATGAGTCGGCGGAGTCGTCCCAAGCGTATGAACGACTCTCCGCCCAGGTGTAATAGAAAGGACTCAAGCACGACTGACCGCGATAAAGGATATCGTTATAACGAGCACATATCTCTGCAAACATATAAAAAGGTGCGCCACCACGCTTGGCTTTGTTAGCCTCAGCCGCTGAGATAAAAGCAGGGATGAACGCTTTATTGAAAGTGAGTCGAGGTATGTGTCCTCCGGTGTCTATTCGGAACCCGTCAACACCCATCTGAATGAAGGTGGTATAGCACTTTATCAGATAGTTATAAACGGCAGGGTTCTCTGTATTGAGATCAACACAATCGCCTGCTATCTGAGCAAACCAGCGGTTAGGCTCGTCCCAATTGAAGTTTCCGTAATGGTGCCAATAGTTATGTGAGTCGTAGTTCTTCTTGCTACCATTCTCATCTGAGGAGTTCTTCATCTTCGAGAGTCGAGCTGCATACTGACTACCTCCCGCCAGCGAGAGATAATTATCCGGCAGCACCCCACCCTCTGACTGAGTAAATGGCACCATACATTCGCCTATCTGCGCCTGATCGGCCTCCCAATCGCGGTTGAACAGACGGCACAGATTAGCTTCGCCGAAGTTGCCGGTATGGTTGAGAACAATGTCAAGGATAAGTTTCATTCCTCTTTGGTGGACCTCATCAATAAGTGTTTGCAGTGTCACATCTTCCGACTCATAGCGATGGTCAACTCTTGAGAAGTCCGCTGCGTGATAACCATGATAATCGTAACCTGAAGCGTTCTCCACTACAGGTGTTATCCATATTGCCGTAAACCCCAAAGCCTTGATATAGTCAAGCTTATCAATCAGTCCCTTGAAATCGCCGCGCCATGCAGGGTCGCCTACATTCTTCGACTGATTATCCCAGCACTGTGTGTTGTTTGACGGATCGCCGTCATAGAAACGAGTGGTAATAACAAAATAGATCTGCTCGTCACGAAAATCTGTACGAGATGGGAACAAGGTAGTTGCCATGGTGCTACACAAGCACATCAACAGGCATATACCAAATGAAACGACTCTTCTCATTGTGTTTTATCAAAGTAATGGTTTTCTCTTTTCCCGTATCCGCTCATACCATCTGTGCGTACTCCGTATAGAAGCCGACCACTGCTTCTATTCCTTTCTCGAAGACCTCTAAGTCGAAGCTCTCGTTGGGTGAGTGAATAGCGTTCTGCTCTAATCCGAAGCCCATGAGAATAGTCTTCTGTCCGAGCACCTGCTCGAAGGTAGAGATGATAGGTATGCTTCCTCCTCGTCGGGCTGCCAAAGGTTTCTTTCCAAATGCTTTCTCAAAACCTTTCTCTGCTGCCTTGTATGCATCAAGGTCGATGGGGCACACATAACCCTGACCGCCATGCATAGGTGTTACTTTTATTTTGACGCTCTTAGGTGCTAACTGCTGCATATAATCGACAAAAGCCTTAGATATCTCTTCGTGGTCTTGATTAGCTACAAGTCGGCATGAGACCTTCGCGAAGGCCTTGCTTGGCAGTACCGTCTTTGAACCTTCGCCCGTGTAACCGCCCCATATACCACATATATCAAACGACGGACGGCAAGAGTTGCGCTCAAGCGTAGAGTAACCTTCTTCACCGGACACCTCGTCAACATCGATAGCACGTTTATAATCGTCGAGCGAGAACGGTATCTGAGCAATCATGTCGCGCTCGGCTTGAGGGATGGGCAACACCTTATCATAGAAATGCGGTATGGTTATGCGCCCGTGCTCATCGGTCACTCGGGCGAGCAACTTACACAACTCGTTGATCGGGTTTGCCACTGCTCCGCCGAAATGGCCGGAATGGAGGTCGCGGTTAGGGCCGGTGAGCTCTATCTGCCAATAAGCCAGTCCGCGCAGTCCGGTAGTGATAGATGGAGTCTGCTTACCTATCATTGAGGTGTCGCTGACAAGAATGATGTCTGACCGTAACAACTCGCGATGGTCTCTGAGGAACTTATCAAGCGAGGGCGAACCTATCTCTTCCTCACCTTCGAAGATAAACTTAACATTACACTTGAGCAGGTCGTTACGACGCAGATATTCGAATGCTTTGGCTTGAATCATAGCCTGCCCTTTGTCATCGTCAGCCCCACGGGCATAGAGTCTGCCATCGCGGATATCGGCCTTCCATGGGTCTGACTTCCACTCTTCTAACGGTTCTACCGGCATAACATCGTAGTGGGCATAGACGAGCACTGTAGGGTGCTTATCGACGTCCTTCACTCTATACTCTGCATAAACCATGGGGTTACCCTCTGAGGGCATGACCTCGGCTTGGTCAACACCGGCATCTAAGAGCAACTCGCGCCAACGCTCGGCACAACGAAGCATGTCGGGATGGTGCTCCTGCTGACAGGAGACAGAAGGGATACTTATCAGACTGCCCCACTCCTTAATGAAACGGGGCATGTTCGCTGTGATGTATGACTTGATATCGTTCATGATAGTAGATATTGTTTGTAGGTTAGATAATATTGATGATCTGATGATTATATTCTATTGTCTCTCCTGAGCGGATCTTGGCACGCTTGCGCAACTCGATGATGCCGTTTCTCTGTACCTGTCCGCTACTGACGGCATCTTGGGCTTCGCTGCCCGTCTCTACCAGGTTGGTCGCTTTCAAAAGCGAGATAAGAGGAATAAACTCTTCGTCTTGACGAAGATGAAAAACAATGGGGGCTTGCATATACACGATGTTTAAAAGTTGTCTAATGTCTTTCCAGTTCAATCACTTCTAAGTCTTTGATCTGATCTTTGTCGATAACGAACCTCAAAAGCGTCTGGACTGTATGAAAGCCATACTTACCTGCTGCGCCCGGGTTCATGCAGAGCATGTGGAACATAGGGTCGTATTGCACTTTGAGTATGTGCGAGTGTCCGCAGACAAAGAGTTGAGGCGGTTCGGCCTGAATCATACGCCTTGCCAACGGGTTGTAGTTGCCCGGATAACCACCGATATGTGTCATGAGCACATCCACCTGCTCCACCTTGAAACGATAGAACTCGCTCAATGACTGACGCACATCGCCATAGTCGCAGTTGCCATAAACGGCACGAGTGGGCTTGAACTCACGCAAACGACGAAGCACATCCTCGGTGCCTATATCTCCGGCATGCCATATCTCATCCACAGAAGCAAAATGTTCTAACACTCGACTGTCAAGCAGTCCGTGAGTATCTGAAAGCAATCCTATACGTCTCATCTTTTTCGTCCTATTGAGAAGACAACAAACAAAACAGTCACTGAAAGAAAATAAATCACATCACCCAAGTCAATCACGCCTCGTGAGATAGACTCATAATGACTATTCATGCCTATCTGCTCAACCACTCTCACAGCCTTACCCTGCCCTAACAACATCGACAACAAGTCAAAACCGTAAAAGAGCAGAAAACAAGCTGTTGCCGCCAAGACAAAGCATATCACCTGTCTCTTCGACAGCGTCGAAGCCCACAGTCCCACCGAACAGAAAGCCAGAGAGATAAGCATAAGACCCATCACCGAACCAATGAGAGCGCCACTATCAATATTTCCTTTAGGTTCAGCCATTAGATACACAAAGAAGACACTCACCAGTGTCAACATCACAGCCAGCAAGACGACGATCCAAGCAGCCGTCAATTTCTCAACATATATCCGCCACAATGGATAAGGCTTACTCACCACTAAGTCCCATGTACCGCTACTCCTCTCTTCTGAGATAAGGTGCATCGTCAATGCCGGACACAGAAGCATGAACAGCCACGGAGACAGACGGAACATGCCATCCATCTGAGCATAACCTGAGTCAGCTATATTATATTCGCCCGGCACTATCCATAAGAAGAGTGCCATCGACAACACATATACTCCGACAACGATATAGGCTATCGGACTTGAGAAAAAATATGTCAGTTCTTTCCTTAACATAGTGAGTTACTCTTAACTATTATCGGCCCCCAACTACCATCAGTCGTTTAACTTTTCGACTCTTACCGTCGCTGATCACTACTTGATAGATACCTTGTTGCCAAGGAGCAGTGAACGCCGTTGCTGACTTCATCGACTCAACAAGCTTGCCTCCTATATCCAGCACTAAGATATCAGCCTCGCGGCTCAGAGTAATCATCTGTCCCGACTGAGCAACAGTAGGATAGATACTCAACTCATCATTATCAATATAACTTATGTCGGTGGTAGCATCAGGATAGAACGGACACGACATCAACTCCACACCTCTATCATCAGTCAAGAGGGCGGTGTATGCACTGCCCACACTCAACTCTCCTCGCAAGTAGAACCGATTGGCGCCCGCTATCTCTTGTCCGTTCTCATACCATTGGCACGACACAAAATCGTAACCGCCGTTGTAAGCCTTGGTCAGTATGGCCAGTGTGTGTATATCTACTTGTTCTATCACCGACGAGGGATATAGCAACATAAAATTGACATCTCTTGTCAGCAGTGCGCGCCCATGGAACATAAGGGTGGCTTGAGCTTTGTATCTGCCGGCTCTGAGGTTAGCAGGGCAGACAAGAGGTACTGAGGTAGATGCCGTAGAGCAGTCGATCTCGGCATCTTGGAAGCCCGCAGCAGCGGCTTGAGTATCGAAATGCAGACTCACATGGTCAAACCAACCACGATTGACCTCCACATCAATATTCATCACTTCGACATCGGCACACTCGTCAGCTATCGCTATAGTGGCACTGTTGAGATCGTTGACATACAGATGAAGGGTAACAAGTGAATCGCAACCATCAACGGTCTTATACATCTCAGGGAAATAGCCTTCCTGACTCTCTTGACGATAGGTGCGATTGTCCCATAAATAAGTCTCACCGCTGATGATGGTATCTACGATAGTGTCCTTATAAGTGGGCAAGAGCGCTATATGCAGTGTAACAATCGAGTCGCAGCCATTGACCGATTTGAGAGTCTTCTCATAATCGCCCGCCGCTGTGTAGGTATCGCCTTCCCAGGTCAGACTCTCGTTATCACACAACAGACGATAATCGTCCTCCTTGTAGGTGGGGAAATATCTTAGGTGCATGGTAACGACAGAGTCGCAACCGCTTTGTGACACATAAGTCCAATTGTGGTCGCCGGCTGCTGCATAATATCTGCCGTCCCACACATAATCACTGAGCGGACAGGTATAAGCATCGAACTCCGAATGGATAGCATCACCAACCATCAGCACAAGAGTAACAATGCTATCACATCCCAGCTTGGTATGAAGATTCTTGGTGTAGGTGCCCGACTCCTTATATTCATCGCCCTCCCACACATACTTTTCTCCGCTGCATATCCTGACCGTATCTTTCACATCACTATACATAGGCAATACCTTCAGATGGAATGTTACAAGCGAGTCGCAGCCGTCAGTATTGGTATAGAGGTAGGTGTAATCATCTTCGTTAGAGTAGTCGCGCCCGTCCCAACGATAGATATCGCCCCAACAGATAGTGTCAGTAAACTCCGTCTCGCTCGGCTTGCCTGCCCTGAGATTGAGAGTACTGATGGTGTCGCCAAGGACGTTATGGATAGTGTCGATATATTCGCCGGCCTCACTATACTCGTCGTCGCCATATTCATAAATCATTCCCTCGCACACCACATCCTCCTTGAGGGTCTTAGCATAGTTGATATGAAGGGTACCTAAATAGTTGAGCACTTCTGTCTTGCTCTCCGCTGCAAAAGCATAGGTCGATTTGGCGGAGAAAGCACTCACGTATGCCACTGCTCCACCCTTACACGACAAGATGTGTTGCCCCGTGGCTACAGGTACGATAGCATAAGAACACAGAGGCTCATCTTCGCACACGCGAAACTGATTGGAGATCGATTTGATACCATCCAACACAACCGACTCCACATCACCGGTCGGAACAACGATGTTGATGTAATACATTGCATCACTCGACAGTTTAGGAACAGGAACCAAGAGATCGGTCTTACGCTGCTCCATAGGTGTTATCCACATATACGACGGCTCCGAGTTGAGGTTGTTCTGCTCACCTTGTCCCGAGTTGTCGTAAAGAGAGACATACTGATAACAAGCTGTCGGAGAAGACGTCTCTATATAAGTAGCACCCTGCGAGTTGAACATCACATATTCGTAAGTCTCACGAGCATTGATAGTAGCGATGACGTTGCCGCGCATCCGTATCTGAGTGTTATCAACAAGTGCCGTCAGTTTGACTATCGTCCTGTGCCCCTCTGCCGAGGGTGGTAAGATAAACCTACAACCCCAGTTGATGGTCGGATAGGTTACATCAAACATCGTGTGCGGATTCTTTGCATCGTTGGCATTAGACGGCACTCTCGACGAGGTGTTGCCCGAATAAACAGCTATTGGTTTATTGCTCATTATCTTAGTTCCGTCTAAACTCTCCGTACCCTTCGCAGCCACCATATAGACCTCACCTTTGTTGAGCGTAACGGTAAAAGTCTCTCCTGCTTTGTTGCCCGTCGTGGTCGTTTGCGTGGGGTTGATACGCACTTTGGTATCGCCGTTAACAGCTACCACCATGAGCCATGCCTGATGAGTAATACCAATGGTGGTATAACCCTTGCCCGTCTGAACGATATAGTTGTTAGAAAGACAAGAGGTAGGCAATACTAATGTGGCATCACCACCAAAATCAGTAGATGTGCAATGAGCCACCACAGAGATAGGTTTGGTAGATATTATCTGCACCGCCCTGCCTTGGGCTTGCTCTAATGCCGACACAAAGACCTGCTCTGCAGGCAACTGCACATCGGTCGAGGTACCCGCTTGCAGCTTAAGCTTTAGCGAGTAGCCCGTGGAACTGTTCAACAACTCGACATCAGTCTCTTCCTCAGCCGTCAGATTGACACTATTATTGGTGGCGTCTGAAAGAGTCCTATACGAACCTACCCAACCAAACACTACCATAAAATTAGTACCACGAGTGTCTATTGCCATCACCTCAGAGACAGCCAACGAAAGACACATGAGAAGAACAATCATCGTTCCCCTCTTCATTCCTGTTTTCTTAACTTCTTTGTTCATGCTCGTTATAAAAAGATATCGTGCTCAAAACATCTGCAAACAAGTAGCACGCTATCAAAGCGCAAAGATACAATATTTTTCCGAACCTGCAAAACAGCAAACGAAAGGAAAAAGAACTAACCACACTGAAAGACTCTCAACAAGAAAAAACTATTTTGTATTTTTCTTTATTTGTTTGTGTGTTAAGTAAACTTTTATTATCTTTGCCGCACCTTTTCGAAGCAAAAACACATATCGCTTCGACAAAAACGACGACGACAACAAAGAACTATAACAAACTATAACCATATAGGAGCAAGCCGAAAATCCTTGTTAAAGAGTAGGCACTTAACACAACATTTTTTACTATGGATTACAAAGTTATTGACATCGAAGGCGTAGGTCCTGTTTACGCTGAGAAACTGCAAGCCGTTGGAGTAGAGAAAGCAAGCCAACTCCTTGAAATGTGTGCTAAACCCGCAGGTCGCAAAGCTCTTGCTGAGAAGACCGGCATCAGCGATGCTCTCATTCTCAAATGGGCAAACCATTGCGACTTGTATCGTATCAAAGGTGTTGGTCCTCAATTCGCTGAGCTGCTCGAGGCTGCCGGTGTTGACACCGTTAAGGAATTCTCACATCGCGTAGCTGCCAACCTCGAAAAGAAAATGATTGAAGTAAACGAGCAAAAACACCTCACACGCCGCACTCCTTCTCAGAAAGAACTGCAGAAGATGATTGACCAGGCTAAAGAAATGGCACCGGTAATGACCTACTAAATCTGTGTTGATTTACTAACCACAGGCGGACTATCTTTGCCTTTCACTTTTTGTGTTTGTCATTCAAAGGTATAGATAGTTCGCTTCGTGTTTATCCTCTAACGATATGAATATCGCTATTTTCCCCGGCTCGTTCGACCCCTTCACTATCGGACATGCCGACATCGTCAAAAGAGCATTGCCGCTCTTCGACCAAATAGTCATCGCTATCGGCTTGAATATTGACAAACAGCCTGCCTTTCCGCTCGAACAAAGAGTGGAGCGTATAAAAGCCTTCTTTGCAGCCGAACCTAAGGTCTCCGTCATCACATATACTAATCTGACGGTGGATGCGGCACGCGAACTTGATGCAAACTACATAATCAGAGGCGTTCGCAATGTCGCCGACTTCGAATATGAGAAAAACATGGCGGACGCTAACCTGCAACTATCAGGTATAGAAACCTTGATCTTCTTTACCAAACCACAACTTGCACATATATCATCCTCTCTCATCAGAGACCTTCATAAACACGGAAAAGACATCACACCATATATAGTATAACCACATCACTTTACAGATAATGAAAACAAGACTATTCTTAACCACAGCTCTCATCATCACATTCGTACTCGGGACTTCTGCTCAAAACAAAGCAAACAAAGAGCAGAAATATACACGAGCCGAGAAATCAATCAACATCTACAACGATGTGCTTCGTCAGCTCGACATGAACTATGTGGACAGCCTCCCCTACGAGACTCTCACCGAGACAGCTATCAATAGTATGCTACGCAAGATAGACCCCTACACCATCTATTATCCTAAGCAGAAAGAAGACGACCTGCGCATGATGACCACCGGCAAATATGGTGGTGTGGGAGCCGTCATCGCTCAACGAAACGACAAAGAGAGCAAAACCGATGATGCTGCCAATAAAGACTCGAAAAACAAAGACTCGAAAAACAAAGAGACAAAAGCCAAAGAGACAAGATACATCTACATCTCTGACCCATACGAGGGTATGCCGGCACAACAAGCTGACATCAGAGCAGGCGACAAGATTATCAATATCGATGGCAAATCAACCATCAACAAGTCGGTCAAAGAGGTCAGCGACATGCTCCGCGGCGTGCCCGAAACAGAACTGAAGATAACCCTGCTCAGAGAAGGACAGACCGAACCGATAGTCAAGACCTTGATCCGCAAAGAGATCAAACTGCCCGCCGTGGATTTCTACACCGCCCTACCCGACCATCTGGGTTATATCTCGTTCACCGAGTTCACAGAGAAATCGGCAGACGATTTTCGCAGAGCACTGCAGACCTTGGTTGAGAAGAATCGTATCGACTCGCTCGTCATTGACCTCAGAGGAAACGGAGGAGGTATCATTGACGAGGCGGTGAAGATACTCTCACTCTTCGTCGAGAAAGGAACAACCGTAGTTGAGACCAAAGGTAAAGATCCGACTAAAAACCGCATCTACAAGACCATCAGCGAACCTGCCTACCCCGACATGCCGCTCTATGTACTGGTCAATAGCCAATCGGCATCGGCAAGCGAGATACTCTGTGGCGCACTACAAGACTTAGACCGTGCCACTCTCATCGGAACACGGACCTACGGCAAAGGACTCGTACAAAACATACGCTCCATCAGCTACGACGGACACCTCAAAGTAACAACGGCAAAGTATTATATACCTTCAGGGCGCTGCATTCAAGCCATCGACTACTCCAAGAGACGCAACGACGGCTCTGTAGAGAGAGTACCCGACAGCCTCACCCACGAGTTCAAAACAAAAAAAGGACGGATAGTGCGTGACGGAGGAGGCATAGTGCCCGACATCAACACCGAAGATACACTCAGCAAAGTGGACATCTCTTACTCGCTGTTCATCAACAACCTCTTCTTCGACTATGCCACTCACTATCGTGCCACCCACGCCGCACTGCCACTACCCGCCGACTTCGTAGTCGAAGATACACTCATCAACGATTTTGAGACTTTCCTGCAACAACGCAACTTCACCTACGAGACCGAGTCGTCGAAATATCTTAACGAGTTCTTGCAACTCATCCGACAAGAAGACCTCGACTCCACCGTCTATCAGCAAGTAGAAGCACTCCGACCTATGCTCATACCTTCTGTTCATGATGCCATCCAACGCAACAAGACCAACATACAGATGTATCTGGGCAGCGAGATAGTATCAAGATACTATTTCCAGAAAGGCAGAATAGAATATAACCTCCGATTCGATAAAGACCTCAAGTATGTACGACGCTCAAAATAAAACCTACTACCACCACTACAGCATCACTGCTGCCGATATGAACAAACAGTTTCGTATCACTCCTAACGCTATCCTACTCTATTATCAAGACGCATGGGCACGACTCATGTCCAACCAACACATGGCCGCCTTCGACGTGGTCAAACAACAAAAGATTTGGGTCGTCACCGAGTTCGAAGCTAACATGAGCCAAGTCAACACCTTCTGGTCCGACCAGATAACAGTTGAGATTTGGAACTCACAACTCACACCCGCCAGAGTGTATGCCGACTTCCATATATACAAGAGAGATACCGCTCAAGAACATGAGTGCGGGGCACTCATAGCCAACGGATATGCCGCTTGGTCGCTGCTTAATATCAACAGCAAACGACTCGAACGACTCGACTCCATGCCCATACCCGTGGCTCAGAGACAGGATAGCGCACCACATAAAAAAGAACATTTCAACTCTGAAGGTATCACCCTCAAGACCATCCGACACAAAGTCAATCTGCTCGATCTCGACTTCAACATGCACGTCAACAACCGCAGTTACCTGAGCATCGCACTGCTCACCGCCACCGACGAGTTCCTCAACACCATGACTCCCGTCAGAATGGTCATCCATTGGTTGCACGAGACTTATCTTGACGACACTCTCACATGCTCACTCATTCGCCCCGAGGGAGCCGAGGAGAACACCTTTGTTCACGTTCTCACCTCTGAAAACCAACAGAAAACAGCTGAGATATACTCCGTCTGGGAACCACTCGTCAACCCCCAAGATGTCTGTTTGGCTGTCAGCAGAGAATAGCACTTTCCGGTGCATGAAAAAAGGAATTTGCACCTACTTCTTGCACAATCAAAAAAAAAGCAGTATTTTTGTAGCCTTGAATATTAACAGACTTATTTAATGC
>CAMHOK010000043.1 GCA_946186735.1 uncultured Bacteroidales bacterium | reverse complement strand
TCTAACAGCGAAGCGATCTAACAGCGAAGCGATCTAACAGCAAAGCGGTCTAACAGCAAAGCGGTCTAACATCTCACATCTATGATACGAACTAAATGTCTTATTATCGGCTCGGGTCCTGCAGGTTATACTGCAGCCATCTATGCGTCCAGAGCCAACCTGCAACCTATCTTATATGAGGGTATGCAGCCCGGTGGTCAACTGACCACTACCACCGAAGTAGAGAATTTCCCGGGTTACCCTGATGGTGTCGAGCCTTTCCGGATGATGGACGACATGAAACGTCAGGCCTTGCGTTTCGGAGCCGACATCCGCGCAGGTGAGATAGTGAAAGTAGATTTCTCGTCAGAGCTGAAGCATGCCTTCACCGATGATGGTGAAGAGATTGTCGCCGACACGGTCATCATCGCCACGGGTGCTGCCGCCAAGTATTTGGGCATACCGTCGGAACGCGAGTATAAGGGTAAGGGAGTGAGTGCTTGTGCCACCTGCGATGGTTTCTTCTACAGGAAGAAGAGAGTAGCCGTAGTGGGTGGTGGCGACACGGCTTGTGAAGAAGCGTTGTATCTTGCCGGACTATGTGAGAAAGTGTATATGATTGTGCGCAAACCCTTCCTGCGTGCTTCCGACATCATGCAGCAACGCGTCTTCCAAGACCCGAAGATAGAAGTCCTTTTCGAACACAACACCTTGCGTCTGACCGGCGATGGTCGAGTAGAAGGAGCCGACCTTGTCTATCGCAAGGGCGAGAGCGACGAGAAAGAGGTGCATATCGATATCAGCGGGTTCTTCCTTGCTATCGGTCATCACCCCAACTCCACATTGTTCAAAGACTTCGTTGAGACCGACGAGCAGGGTTATATCGTTACTCGTCCGGGTACTCCCATCACCAACATCAGTGGTGTGTTTGCCGCGGGTGATGTGGCTGACCCGCACTATCGTCAGGCCATCACTGCTGCCGCTTCGGGCTGCAAAGCAGCGATAGAGGCGCAGAACTACCTCAAATAGAGAGCTTTTTAAATAGATAGCTTTTTATACATCAATGGCGGACTATCATGAGTATAGTCCGCCATTGATATTGATGCACTCGCCTGTTATGTACGCAGCGCTGTCGGAGACGAGGAAAGCGACAAGAGCCGCCACCTCTTCGGGCTTGCCCAATCGCCCGATGGGTATCTGAGCTTTGATGTCTTGTTGGTTGAGCGATGCGGTCATGTCGGTCTCAATAAACCCCGGGGCGACGGCATTGACGGTTATCTTGCGTTTGGCTACTTCCTGAGCTAAGGCTTTGGTGGCTGCGATGATGCCGCCTTTCGATGCCGCATAGTTGGTCTGTCCGGGCAGCCCTTTGAGTCCGGAGAGCGATGCCATGTTAACGATGCGTCCCCAACGATGAGCCACCATGCCCGTGAGCAAGGGTCGAGTGAGGTAGAAGAACGAGTAGAGGTTGGTTGAGATGACCTTCTCCACATCCTCATCTTCCATAAAAGCGAGCAAGGAGTCGCGACATATACCTGCGTTATTGACGAGTATGCCTATATAATCATCCTGATGCTCTTTCTGCCATTGTGCTATAGCCTCTCTGACCATCACGGGGTCAGACACATCGAAGCGCAGCAACTCGGCCTTGCCTCCTGCCTGCTCAATGGTCTGTCGGGTCAGCAGAGCGTCTTGCTCGTTGGAGTTGTAGTTGATGATGACTGAGTGTCCATCAGCCGCCAAGCGTATAGCGATGGCTCTGCCTATGCCGCGACTGCCACCTGTAATGAGTGCGTACATGTTGTCGTTGCGTTAGTGATGCACTTGGAGTTAGAGCAGAGCATTGAGTTGTTCTTGCAGGGCAGCCTTGGAGCAAGCACCTACATGAGTGTTGACCAGCTTAGAGTCTTTGAACATAAGCATCGTCGGGATACTCATGATGCCGAACTCAGCAGGCACCTCTTCGTTCTCGTCCACATTGAGCTTACCTACACGGATCTTTCCATCGAACAGCTCTGCCATCTCATCAACGATAGGCGACATCATGCGGCACGGACCGCACCAAGGTGCCCAGAAATCTACTACCAACGGTTCTCCTGATTGGAGCAACTCTTTGAAATTGGAATCGGTTACTTCTAATGTCATAATCTTAAAATATTTAGTTTTACTTCTCTTTATTGTTGTTTGTGCATGGTCCGACTTACTCTATTCTGACTCTGAGTTTATCATCGCCGTCAGCCTCTATGTACATCTTCTTGAGCTCGCTTTCTGCTTTCGTCTCGCCTTGAAGGGAGAGCAGAGCGTCGGTAACGGCATCGAGCACATAAGTCTGGATAGCTCTTTTGATGGGTCGGGCACCATATTGCACATCGTATCCTTTCTTTCTGAGGAAGGCGCGAGCATCGTCGGAGATGAGCAAGTCGTAACCGAGGTCGCGCAGCTGTCGGCGGGGTTGCTCCAGCTCGAGGTCAACGATACGGTTGATAGCCTCGTCAGAGAGTTGGTCGAAGATAACGATGTTGTCGATACGGTTGAGGAACTCGGGTGCGAAAGTCTTGTGCAGCGACTTACGGAGTATGCCCTCTGCGTTCTTCTTATCGATGCTTGTAGCCGAATGGAAGCCTATGCCGTTGCCGAACTCTCGCAGTTGTCTGGTGCCGGAGTTAGAGGTGAGTATGATGACTGTCTGTCGGAAATCGACCACTCTGCCTTGCCGGTCGGTGAGTCGTCCTTCGTCGAGCAGTTGGAGAAGGATATTAAACACATCGGGGTGTGCTTTCTCTATCTCATCGAAGAGTACGATAGAGTATGGTCGGCGTCGTACCGCCTCAGTGAGCTTGCCTCCATCTTCATGTCCCACATATCCCGGAGGTGCTCCCACGAGCAGACTCACGGCATGCTTCTCCATATACTCTGACATGTCGATGCGTATGAGCGCATCACGCGAGCCGAACATCTCTTCAGCCAGACACTGAGCCAGATAGGTCTTTCCCACGCCGGTGGGGCCTAAGAAGAGGAAAGTGCCGATGGGGTGTGTGGGTTGACCTAATCCTACGCGGCTGCGCTGGATGGCGCGAACGACATGGTCGATAGCCTCGTCCTGACCTATAACTTTTGCTTGTAGGCGTTTACCGAGTTCACGCAGACGGATAGTCTCTTTCTCTCTTAGTCTTTCGATAGGCACTCCCGACATGAGTGAGACGACCCGAGCTATATCGTCCTCCGTCACCTCCGGTCTCTCTGCCTCGCTCTGCTCTTTGAGTCGCATCATCTCGCCTTGAAGGGCGAGGTTAAGGTCTTGCTCTTTGTCGCGCAGGATGACAGCGGTCTCGAAGTCTTGCTTGAGCAGCACTTCTTGTTTCTGAGCTTTGATACTATCTATCTGCGCCTGTATCTCTTTGATGGTAGAGGTCTCAGCTGGTGGAGTGAGACCTATACGCATGCTTGCTCCTGCCTCGTCGAGGGCATCGATAGCCTTGTCGGGGAAGGCACGGTCGGTGATATAGCGGTCGGTAAGGTTGACACATGCCACCAGAGCGTCGTCGGTATAAGTGACATGGTGGTGCTGAGCATAATGTGAAGCCAACTGACGGAGTATCTCAATGGTCTCTTCTTTGGTGGTCTGCGGAACAATCACTTTCTGGAAGCGGCGTTCCAGAGCCCCATCTTTCTCTATGCTCTGACGATACTCGTTGAGGGTGGTGGCACCTATACACTGTATGTCTCCCCGCGAGAGTGCGGGCTTGAGGATATTGGCAGCATCGAGCGAACCGGAAGCGTTGCCGGCTCCGATGATGGTATGTATCTCGTCAATGAAGAGAATAACATCGGGGTTCTGTTGCAGGTCGTTGAGCACCGACTTCATTCGCTCTTCGAACTGTCCGCGGTACTTAGTACCGGCGACCATATTGGCAAGGTCGAGGGTATAGATACGTTTATTAAAGAGCATAGGCGACACCTCTTTGTTGACTATGCGTAGTGCCAAGCCTTCGACTATCGACGACTTGCCCACACCGGGCTCGCCTATGAGCACGGGGTTGTTCTTCTTTCGGCGTGAGAGTATCTGCACGACGCGTTCTATCTCTTTCTGCCTTCCGATGACGGGGTCAAGCTTGCCGTCGGCGGCACGCTGGGTGAGGTTGATACCGAACTTATCGAGAGCAGGTGTCTTTGACGCAGTCTTCTTTCCTGTCTGTTGCGTAGTGGATGAGGGTTTGTTGTCTGAAGGCATGTCATCGTCGTCATCGTCTTCGGCATCAAGGAAACCGCTGTTGCGGATCTCCTCTTGCTGGTGCAACGACATAGTCTGAGACGACACTGTCGCTTTTTCGAAGAGATCGTCATAGGTGAGATTGAACTCACCGCGCAAGATCTGTCCTGCTTTATTTTCTGATTCTTTCATAATGGCTAAGATTAGATGTTTGGTGTTTGACTCTTTCTGCTTGGTAGCTATCGTCTCCAGGTCGATGAAGCGGATCACCCTGTTTGCCGGTTCTGTATATCCCGCCTCGGTTGAAGGCATGTCGTTCTTCTTCATGAGTCGTGCTGCCATCTCCACATCGGTCCTGAGTTTGAAGAGGTCAACTCCTGAGTCGCGAAGCAGTCCGAGTCCTAAAGAGTTGTCTTCTCTGAGCAATGCCAACAGCAGATGCAGCGAGCCAACGCTGCCGCTGCCTATACGCTCTGCCTCCTGCTTGGCATAGCGTAGTACATTATTTAGAGAGAGTGTGTAGGTCAAGTCAAACAACAATCAATTGAGTTAATGGTACTGCCGTACCGAAAATCATTATCTGTAAAAATGCCACGCCACTCCTGCACGGAAGACCGACGGATTGAGCGGGTAAGACGGCATCGACAGATAGGTATGGTGCTTCATGAAGAAATAGTTGAAATGTGTCCAATGTGCAAAGAACTTCAGTTTGAGTAAGCGCACATAGAAGTTGGCATACATGTCAAGCACCGGATAGTTGCCCACTTTCTCTTTGTCCTGTATGCAGAACTGGGCTGTAGCAGGATTGAGCACGGGGGCGTAGTAGGCGGTATGGTATCTCAATGTCAGTCCCATCTGTACACCCATTGCCTTCTTGAACCACCAATCATGATAGTAGATATTATGGAAGAGGGACAGCGTGGGCAAAGGTATGAACTCTGACGATGTCATCTGATACACTACTTCATTTTCCATGCCAAACCGTTTGGTGAGTATGTTGAGGCGTGCATCGACTGACAAGACCTGTATGTTTTTGTCAGTCTGATGAGGCATACCATCGCTACCGAAATAGATATGTCGGGTGATATTCTCGAAGCCCACCTTGACTGAGGGCTTAACATATTTAGTCGGATATTTGACCTCTCCGCCTACGAAGAAGCGATATATCTTGTTAAAATCGTTGTCCCAGACGAAGTGGTTGGAGCGGTAGTGTTGGAGGAAATAATCGGGTTGTTCGTTTCTCAGATATGCGTTGGCTGTAACTGACAAAGTGTCATGCACGATAGGGAACTCTCCCGTCATGCGTCCGTTGACTCGGAACTCGCCTAACTTATACCCTGCCAGACACACCTCTCCGTCGAAGCCGAACTTAACCCATTTACCGTTGTTCTTATAGATAGACGCGCCAATCATAGTGTTGTTCACCCAATGGTGCCCCATAGTGGTGTCGGTGAGAGCATACACAGACTGTCTGAGCAGCCATTCGGGGTTGTTCATCACACGGGCTGAGAAGAAAGCTTTCTTGTCGGCCGTATGGTAACCATAACGCTGGAACTCGTTGGTGGCATACACGGTAGCACCGAAATGTAACCATTTGTTGAACTCTTCTTCGAAAGTGACGCTCAGGGTGTTGCGTATATTGAGTATGTTGGCGGTGTCGTTGGTCTGTTTGTGGTCGAAGAAAGTGTTCTGATAGAAAGAGGTCTGTGCTGTCTGTTCGTCGTATCGTTTACATGTCTGGTTACATTCGAAAGTATGCTTGAAGGTAGTGACGGGTATGTACTCGATGATGGTGGTGTCTCTTGCCTGATTGTCTTGCCATCCGCCCTTCGGTTCGGGCAGGGGTTTGGTATGCTCACGCTCAACGGTGATGCTGTAATAATGGTTGAAGAAGCCTGTTATATGTCGGAGCGCCGACATTGCCTCCATGTTGTAAGCCAAGTCGTAGGACTTCAGTTTGCCTCCCAATTCTGTAACGTCCTGCAGACCACCGTTCTCTTGGTTGGTGAGCTGATTGAAGACTACTGCTCCTTGGAAAGAGTAGTGGTTGCCGTTGTACGAACCGAAGATATGTCCTTGGAAGCGTTTACCTGCCTGATACTCGTAGTGTCCTACGCCGTTGAGATAGTTCAGACCGACTCCTAAGTTAAGTCGTTTGTTGATGTTTCCGGTGAAGAAGAAGTCGAGGTCATGTTCCTCGCGATAGGTAGTAAAACCGCGTTTGTAGGCTATGGTGCTGTAGGGCGTGGTGGAGTTGAAGAACCTCACATCGCTCATGGTGGTGATGTAAGGAGCGTACGCATCGGCGAAGATGAACGAGAACTTCTCCTGTCGGTCGAAATAGATCTTCGACTGCAGAGGCGACACGAGGTTGCCGTTGTAGGCGTTGGCTATCGAGTAGGTGTGCGGCAACTCTTGGAGCGGCAGGTTGAGATAAGAGGTATCGATACCGACAGTGTCAGGATTAGAGAAGTCGTTGTTGAAGTGCCAGAGCTTCATACGAGTAGGCACATACTTCTGCTTGGAGGCACCATGAACACTGACAGCGGACAGAAGACCGACCACTATCATTAACAAAAAGACTATATGTCGTTGGCGTGTACTCAAAACCTTCAACTATTCAACTTTTCCACTATTCAACTTTTCACTCTTCCATCTCGGCACTCACAGAGTATTGCGGCTTACCTTTGTAGGTGAGCAACTGTTCTTGATCCATACTAAGGACGCTGAGCCTGCTTTTGTCCAGCTTCTTCTGTTCCGTCAAATAGTGTACCACAAACTCGTTTCGTTGCTCTGCAGATGCCATCACCTCGTCTCTGAGTTGGTCTTTGCCAAAATACTCAATGGCTTTATCGGTGAGTGTTCCCTTGCCGCTGAGCACCTGTTTATGATACGCTTGGAACTCAGCATTATTGTTCTTTATTGCTCTTATCTTAGCTATATCCACCAAAGTGAGCTCGCCCAGCTTATCGGCGGTCTGTTTCTCATAGAACTCTTTCTTGAGGTCGAAGAGGGCTCTCTGAGCAATGGCGTCCTCAAGATTGAACTGCTGAACGAGTCTGAGGCGGATGTCTTGTTTGTCGGACATGACCTCAGCTATGAGGTCGAGTTTCTGATATTGGTCGAGTTGAAAATCCATGTCGAGCGGGTCGATAAGTATTTGGCTGAGGTCGATATTCTTATTCTTAGCTTTAGCCATAGCGAGGAAGGGTGCTGCAGTAGCTTTCAAGAACACTTGTCCGAGAGCTTTGCCTATCACATCCGACAGACGGAACTCGGGCGAGCTGACATCACCCGCGACAGGCACCGTAAGCTCTATATTGCCTTTCACATCTTGCATGATGTCGATTGCCATCTTGAGTGGGATATTGCCTGCTTTAGGCTCATACCTCTTCCGTTTCTTCCCTAATACGGGTTTGTAGATATTAAGCACCTCGGTGGCGTCCAGAGTGCCATGTATCAGGCTATTATCGCTTGACAGCGAGAGGGTGCCGCTCTTGACGGGGTATCCGAACATCGACTCTACCCATGGTGAGAGGTCGCTCAGTTGTGCGTTCCTCACCATAGCCACGATGCGCGCATTGGCTGTCTCGAGGTGGGTCCCGCCACGGAAATTGAGCATGAGAGTGCCGCCGCCCGGCAACGAGCCGTTGAGCACTATATGGTTAGAAGTGGAGCGTGTGTCTATCTCTGTACCTTGAAGATTGAGGTCGGTGATCTGATACTTGAAGTCAGAAGGCATGGTCTTGTCCATGTATCTTATCTGTCCGTTGTTGAGGCTCAGCCTACCTATACGGGCATGCAGTCGCTCTCTGCTCACCGCCTCACCGTTGATGGTAAGAGGTTCGTCAGACCCGTCAGGCTCATCGTCTGCGCTCTCTTGGACCACTTGTGTCGAATCCGCAGTGCTCTCAACAGCTAAGAGGTCGCCAAGCGTGTTGCCATCCTTGGTCCGGCGCAGATCGAGTCGTAGTCCGTCCAACTGCAGCTTATCTATATCCACTTGCATCGTGCCGAGTGAGATGTTGCGCACAAGAAGGAGACAGGTGTCGCATAGAGCTATCGAATGGCGGTTATGATCCTTGAGGTCGAGCCCCAAGAGACTCAGCTCACCTCTTATGCGGGTGGCTGCAATGTCGTTAAGAGAGCCTGAGGCTAACAGATGTCCGTCGATAGTGGCATCCACTGAACGTATGTTGAGATAGCTCTGTATGAAAGGTAAGAAACGATGTATGTCCAACTGTTCGGGCTTGACTTCTACCTTGAAGATGTTGTTAGGTTCGCTGTACTCACCGTTGATGACGAGTGTGCCACCGCGGTTAGGCAGGTCAAGACGGACGCCGGCATCGGTCTTCTCGCCTCCTAACCCAAGGTGCGGTACGCTCAGACTGAGGTTGTCGAGCTGCCAATGATGGTTGCCGATCTTGTCGTAATAGCCCACTGACGCTTTTCTCAGCCGGATACGGTTGAGGTCAAGAGTCCAAGCCGACGAGGTGGTGTCAACCTCTGTTGAGTCGGACGAGAAACGAGCCGTTATGTCTGAGAAGTTAAAGCCGTTCTTGCTGTTGATGATGTTCACGTCGAGTCCTGTCAACGATATGCGGCTGATGCGCAGCTTCTTGCCTATCAACGCTAAGGGATTGACGCGCACATGCAGGCGGTCGGCATGAAGGAAAGGGGTGAGAGTGTCGGCTTCCAGACAACTAAGGTCCTGAACGCTGAGCGAGCCGGTGATAGGATTGAGATAGACATAGCTCACATCAACTCGTCGGCCTATCAGCGAGAGCGAGCGGGTCTTGACCACAATAGTCGCCACCACCGAGCACAGAAGAGCCACACCTAATATAACGCCTATAGCTATACCGGTTATCTTATAAATCGATCGTGTTATTTCGCTGTTCATCTGAGTGTGCTTATACGATATTGCATATTGACATATTGCTGTTGGTCGTCGGGGGAGTTGATAGCACCGAACTGCTCGGCGGAGCGTTGAGCCCATAATAGAGCGGCAGCTTTATCGCCCTGTATCTCATAGATGTTCGATAGGTTAGCCGCTGCATAAGCTCTCGTGCGGCGAGTCTTTGTCTTCTCACCAACGGTATTGTACGCCTTGGTCCAGCAGTCGATGGCCTCGGCTAAACGATAATGCCGGAAAGCTTCTAATCCTGCTTTCACATCCTCGTTCTTATCTTCGTAGAAATAGCGTGTCTGTGTCTCCCATGATGGCAGCATCTGTTGTGCTATCTGCTCTCCTACCCATCGGCTCATGTCTAAGATAGCCTCTCTTCGTTCCGGCAGCTTTCCTACCGCCGCCTCATAGGTCCATCCTCGACCTTCCCATAACAGGGTGTCGGTGCGCTGCATGGTCGTCGTACGCTTCGATGATGCGGGGTAGTGGTAAGACCATGCGCTGTTCTGATAGACCAGCAACGAGGCATAATAGTCGCCTGCATCGGTAAGGAATACCTCGAGGATGTCGTAGGTGGTGAGTTGGTTGAGGGCAAGGATAGCGTCTGCCTGATAGAAGTTCATCAGGCTATCTGCTTTCTGTGCCGAGAGCAGATGGCGTGTGAAGAACTGCGCTGTGGTGTTCACTGAGCGGTCGATCATGCTCACCGACTCCAGCTCACCCGACTCATCGAGCACCTCTGTTGCGCCTATCAGGCAATAGAATGGTGCCTGACTGAGGTCGAGCTCTATCTGGCGCTCCTCCTCTTTGTCGAGCGAGAGCTTCGTTACATGTGCGAAATCAAGGGGTTGCTCCACGGTGTTGTTCACCAAGAGCAGGTTGCTCACACCTGCCGGCAGCGGTTTGGGGGCGGGTTGACGGACATCGATATTGGTGTACCACTGCTGAGCGCTGACGCTGAGCGACACCAACAAGAAGAGCACGAGTATATGTAAGCAACGAGATGACATGAGCTATCAGTAGTTATTCGGCTTTTCTTATCCTCCATTCCTTGGGATAGAGGTTGTTGCAATGATTACCTATGTTCTTGGTGAAGCCTAAGGGTATGTTCTTATAAGTGAGCAAGAGGAAGCCTATGGGACATTGGTCGAGCACTATTGCCTCGCAACGCAGGTAGCTAAGGGCTGTGGGCAGGTCTAACTCCACGGTCTTGAACATCTCCTGACGGAAATCTTTGGCCATGCTGAGGCTATGTTGCGGTGCGGGCATGCGTCCGCGCAACTCGCTCAAGCCGAAGCCTACGGAGATGCAAGTGAAGCATGAGGATATATAATCGATCAGCTCTTTGAACTTAGCGGGATAGGCATTGGTGAAGCGTTCGGTCTGTCTGATAGCCCATTTATCGGGGTTTTTGAGCCACGAGCGAAGCAAGCTTTCCTGTTCCACCTTACCGCTTATGCGACGCTTATCCAGTTTGAGCTTGGGGCTAAGGAACGGCACGCTGCGTTTGCGGAAGACAGCCATATATAAGCCCTCTCCCCTTACTTTATGCGGATAGAAATGGTATCCGTAGGTCTCTTGTATGCCCCACTGCGGCTCTATAGGTACCGACACATACTCGGCTCCGAGCTCGTCGGCGATGAAATGTGCCACTTGCTCGTTCTCTAAGGGGTTGAAGGTGCAGGTGGAATAGACAAGCAGTCCGCCGGGCTTGAGGCAGCCCCACGCATCGGTGAGTATCTGCTTCTGTCTCTGCTGACACATCTTCACATTATCAAGCGACCACTCGTCCACCGCTTTCTCATCTTTGCGGAACATGCCCTCGCCCGAGCAAGGCGCATCCACCACCATACAATCGAAAGCATAAGGCAGGAGCGAGGAGAAGACAGCGGGCTGGTTATGAGTAACCACGGTGTTGCCGTTGCCCCATTTCTGTATGTTCTCGGAGAGGACGAACACTCGCTGGCGCACCACTTCGTTGGCCACCAATAGTCCCTGTTCGCCTAAGAACCGGCTGATGAGCGTTGCCTTACCTCCGGGTGCGGCACAGAGGTCGAGCACTACGCTCTGTGGTTGGAGGTTATGCCTGAGTACATGCTCCAAGAACATCGAGCTGGCGTCCTGCACATAGTAGCAACCGGCATGCAGAAGAGGGTCGAGCGTGAACGCCGGACGATGTGTAAGATAATAACCATCGGTAGTCCATGGTACTCTGCCGTCGCTATCGCGCATCACCTCTAAGTCAGACCCTGCACATTTGTCGTTGAGCCTTATCGACACCACAGGGGGCTCGCGCAAAGCACGACAGAAAGCGTCTAACTCAGTGGGAAAGACATCGGTCATACTATCTATGAAGTCAACAGGTAACATCTTCTCGATCAAAAAAGGATATTGTGTTTGGTGTGGTTGGTCAAAATTAAGCGCTGCAAAGTTACAAAAAAAAATTGTAATAAAGAAGCGCATGCCGAAGATTAACGCAGAACAGCCTACTTTATCCGCTAATCTTATTTACCTCAGATATTTTTAACCGCAGATTAAAAACAGATCTTTTTTGTCTTTTCGATTGGCTTCGCCATTGCAGATACTTCAGATGGGTGAAATGGAAATTCACACAGATGACACAGATTTTGCAGATAACGCAGATGTTTTTTACCTCCGTGCCGTTCTGTGTCCGTTAACTGCGGAAGACGAAATAGACGGCAAGGACGAGCAGTACGGCAGCCACTATGTGGTTCCAGCGCAGCTGCATCTTGAAAGCAATAACAGAGAAGAGGACGAAGACAGTGAGGGTGATAACCTCCTGAATAACCTTGAGCTGCATGAGGTTGAACGGACCGCCATTGCCTGCAAAACCAATACGATTGGCAGGCACTTGAAGGCAATACTCGAAGAAAGCCACACCCCAACTCAGCACTATGACAGCTATCAGAGGTAACGACTTGAACCAACTCCATTCCGACATCTTCAGATGTCCGTACCATGCCAATGTCATAAACACATTAGAGCACAGCAATAACAAGACGGTATAAAGACCTTTCATTGTATGTAAAATCTTATTTCTAAAACATTTTTTCAAAAAGAGCCTGCAAAGATACTGCTTTTTTCGCAATTTTAAGGGAGGCATTGAGAGGTATTTGAGAAAAAAATATTACCTTTGCCCCGACTTATGATTATCCGTTCCGACAAAATAGAGTTACCCGTTCTTCACCTCATCGGCAAGGAAGCCGATGAGTTAGGTCTGGAGTGCTATGTGATAGGCGGTTATGTGCGCGACCTTATCCTTCACCGTCCGTCCAAAGATATCGACATCGTTGTTGTGGGCAGCGGTATCGAATTGGCTCATGCCGTAGCCAAGGTACTGAAGGGGTCACATCTGAGTGTGTTCAAGACCTATGGTACGGCTCAGGTGAAACGCGGTGACATGGAGTTGGAGTTTGTGGGTGCCCGCAGAGAGAGTTATCATCACGACAGTCGCAACCCCATAGTGGAGGTCGGCACCTTAGAGGACGATCAGAACCGTCGCGACTTTACCATCAACGCCATGGCTATCTGCCTCAATAACGACCGCTATGGCGAGTTGGTCGACCCCTTCGGTGGTATAGACGACTTAGAAGAGTTGACCATACGCACTCCTCTCGATCCCGACATCACTTTCTCTGACGACCCGCTGAGGATGATGCGGGGCATACGTTTTGCCACGCAGCTCGGCTTCTACCTTCATCCCGACACTTTCGATGCTATAGTCCGTAACAAAGAGCGTATCAACATCATCACTCGCGAGCGCATAGCCGACGAGCTGAACAAGATCATGCTCTCGCGCAAGCCTTCAGTAGGATGGCTGCTGCTCGACAAGACAGGTCTGTTGCCGCTCGTCTGCCCTGCCGTTGCCCAGCTCAAGGGAGTGGAGACCAAAGAGGGACGGGGACACAAGGATGTGTTCGTTCATACCTTGCAGGTGCTCGACAACGTGGCGGCTACCGACTCCGCCGTGAGCGATGATAAACGCTTATGGTTGCGTTGGGCGGCTCTTCTGCACGACATAGGCAAGCCCAAGACCAAGCAGTGGGAAGAAGGGACGGGTTGGACCTTCCGCAACCACAACTACATAGGCGCGAAGATGATACCCGCCATCTTCCGACAGATGAAGTTGCCGCAGAACGAGAAGATGGACTATGTACGCAAGTTGGTGGACCTGCACATGCGCCCGCAGAACCTCATAGAAGACACCGTCACCGACTCCGCTGTTAGGCGTATGCTCTTCGATGCAGGCGATGATATCGACGACCTCATGCTGCTTTGTGATGCTGACATCACCTCGAAGAACCAAGAGAAAGTGAAGCGTTTTCACGACAACTACCAACTCGTCAAACGCAAGATGGTTGAGCTGGAAGAGAAAGACCGCATCCGCAATTTCCAACCACCGGTGGCAGGCAACGAGATCATGGAACTGCTCCATTTAGAGCCCTGTCAGACAGTGGGCGAACTGAAAGCTGCCATCAAAGATGCTATCCTCGACGGTACCATCCCCAACGAACACGATGCCGCCAAAGACTATCTCATTAAGATAGCTGCTCAGAAAGGTTTAATCTGAGTACACTGAACAACACGAACGCTTTCTACACGGATTCTTTCTAACGAACACGGACTGTCACGGATGTTCTTATGCTGTACGAATAACACGAATCTTACGAATTGTTTTTTATGTACGGATCTCACGGAA
>CAMHOK010000042.1 GCA_946186735.1 uncultured Bacteroidales bacterium | reverse complement strand
TTTGACTCATCATATATCTTAAATCCCCATTCTGAGATACTAAAGCAGATTTGTAATAGCCTCAATTGTTCAGAGTCTGAGATAAACAAGATAAAGAAGATAAATGAGGAACATTCATTTGAGTTTTGCATATCTGACAAAAAATATGCATATATAAATGGAGATATAAAACTATGTTAAAAGATAGTGTTATAATAGGTTATCTTGCCAATATCTTTCCTGATATTTCATCTCGTAAGATTGATTTTCATAGGATTGGCGGGATGAGTAATATCAATTATTTAGTTGATATTGAAGAAAAGAAGTATGTCCTTCGAATTCCCGGGACAGCTTCCGAAGGAATGGTTGTTCGTGCAGATGAAAAACGCAACTCTTTAATAGCAAGTCAATTGAATATTAATCCACCTATAGCATATTTTGATGAAAAAGTAGGGATAAAGATGGTAGAATATGTTTCTGATGCTCAGACTCTTGATGCAGAACTAATACAGCAACCCGAAAATCTCAATCTAATAGCTTCACTATATAGGAAGTTACACAACTCAGGTATCAGACTAAGAAACGATTTCAACCTTTTTTCTGAAATTGAGAAATATAATGGCTTGATTAAACAGTATGGTGCAAAAATGTATGAGCCAGATAATATATATCATAGGTTGCCCCATTTAGAAAGGAGATTAAATGAAATTGGAGTAAAACTCTGTGCATGTCATAACGATGGTGTCCCTGAAAATTTTCTAAGGTCCGGAAACCGGATGTATCTTATTGACTGGGAGTATAGTGGAATGAATGACCCTATAGCTGACCTTGCAGCATTGTTTTTGGAAAGTGAGTTTAGCCAAGATAATCAAAATTACATACTTAATAGTTATTTTGAACATATAATTCCTTCCGATACGCAAGAACGTATTCTTATTTATCAAATTCTATGGGATTATCTGTGGGCTCAGTGGACTGTCATCAAGGAATCCAAAGGTGATGATTTTGGTGCTTATGGTAGAATGAGGTTTGAACGTGCTTTAAAAAATATTCAATTATTATGAAAGGCAATAATACACATTGGTCTCAACGAATTGATTGGGTAACGACTATAGTACCTTTTATTATCGTACTATGTTTGATGGGCATTTTCATGCTTTATCCGGAACAATCAAAGAATACGGTAGATACTTGGCGCTCTTTCTTTGGCGATACTATCGGATTATACTATTCATTTATAGGAATAGGTTGTGTCCTCATAGCTTTGTATTGGGCGTTCTCTAAGAAATATGGTAATGTGGTTTTAGGTGAATATCGTAAGCCTTTATATAGTAATTTCAAATGGGGAACGATGATATTCACATCTACAATGGCAGCAGATATATTGTTCTACTCGTTGTGTGAGTGGGCATTGTATGGAGGCGAACAGCATGTACAGTCTTTGGGTAGTTTACAAACATGGGGACCAACATTTACTCTTTTTCATTGGGGACCAATAGCTTGGGCAAGTTATGTCGTTTTAGCTGTTTGTTTTGCATATATGATTCATGTGAAGAAACGCGAGCGACAACGATTCTCGGAAGCCATGCGACCATTGTTAGGCAACAAAGTGGATGGAGCGTTAGGATATATAGTAGATATAACTGCCGTGTTCGCTATAGTATGTGCCACAGCTACAACTTTCTCATTAGCTACACCGCTTCTGACAAAAGCCCTTTCTGTTGTGCTCGGTATCCCTTCTTCTACAACAATGGTAATTATTGTCCTTCTCTTGATTTGTACAGTATATACTATCACAGTCCTCTTTGGCTTGACGGGTATATCAAAATTGGCTTCTATCTGTTCTTATCTTTTCTTCGCACTTTTATTTTATTTCCTTTTCTTAGGAGGAGAAACACGATACATCATAGAAACAGGATTCGCCTCAATAGGCAATCTGGTACAGAACTTTATAGGATTATCGACTTACATTGATCCTCTAAGAAACGATACTTTTGCCCAAGATTGGACCATATATTATTGGGCATATTGGTTGGTCTGGAGCATCGCAACACCTTTCTTTATCGCTATTATCAGCAAGGGACGAACAATTAAAAATGTAGTGCTCGGGACTTTCGGCTATGGACTTGCAGGCACCTTCATGTCGTTCATTATCATAGGGAACTATGGTCTGGCTCAACAGATGAAACATGGGATTGATATTATAGGAGAGGTGCAGAATGGTGATATGTATAACGCAATTATGATGATTTTTGATACCTTACCTTTACCATCTGTAGCTTTGATTTTATTGGTTATAACTATGATTGCTTTCTATAGTACAACATTAGATGGCATTACTTATGTTGCATCTGCTTATTCTTATAAATACTTAAAACCGGAAGAGGAACCAAGTAGATATATTAGAGCATTGTGGAGTGTACTTTTTATTATTTTCCCGATAGCTTTATTGTTCGCAGAAAACACTTTGTATAGCCTGCAATCAGTAACAATAATTGCTGCATTCCCGGTGGGAATATTACTATTATTAGTTGTATGGTCGTTCATTAAGGACTTTAACAAAACACAAAACGAATAATATGGACAAGGACTTACAAGACGCTTTGCGTGCGAGATATAATCCGGATGGGTCGGCTCTGAGAAAGTTGCAATTAGGACTCTTAGACATCTTAGTCGATTTCGACCAATTTGCACGGCAGCATCATATCGTCTATTCTATCTCATACGGTACACTCATTGGCGCTGTGCGTCATCAAGGCTTCATCCCGTGGGATGACGATGCCGATATCATGATGACTCGAGACCAGTGGAACAACCTCAAACAGTTCATCAAAGACGACGGGCAGATATCTGAGACCTTATATATCAAAGGAACAGTCCATCCAGAGATACACAAAGCTGGGAAGGGTATCATTGATATCTTTATCTACGACTATGTGCCCCATAACCGATGTCTTGATTGGATAAAGACAGGCACATGTATGCTGCTGTCCATACTCATCAAATGTAAGAACCGCATCATCTCACACCACTACAAGAGACCTAAGCCATGGTTCGTCTTCCTCCCGTTAGCCCTACCATTCTCTATGTCCACACTCGTCAGTTGGAAAGAGCGTATGTCTCTATGGCTCAGTCCCAAAGAGATGAAACCTGAAGATATGGTGTGCCTCTATCGAACAGGCGGACCGCATGATATGCTCGTCAGACACGAGTACGGATTGCTGTTAGGCGAACCAATAGAGATGAACTTCGAAGGTCATCTGTTGCCTGTCATACCGCAATATGATGCTTTCTTGCGAGTGTGGTACAACGACTATATGACATTGCCGGAACGACCCGTCAACTTAGGACGCGTCACCGACGAGACCGTCTGCGCCATCAAGTGAGAGTTTTAGAGGTTAGACTGCTGCGCTGTTAGATACCCTTATGTAGAGACGCATGTGAATGCGTCTCCACACAACGCGGTACCTGGCCTATCCCGTAGGGATTTTCGTTTAATAGAATAGACGAATAGTTTTTCTTATCACCCGCCCCCTCACCCCCTCCCTACCATAGGGAGGGGGAAACCATGCGGCGGAGGGTATTCAACTGTTCAACTTTTCTGCCCATCTGTTAAATCTGAGGAATCTGCTAAATCTGTGGGGGATTCAATTATGGTATCTGCGGGAGATATCCTCGGCTATTGAACGAAATTCCCTACGGGAAAGGGTGATTGATTATATGCCAAAATGCTATTGAACGACATTCCCTACGGGAAATCATTCAGTGAAAAATCTGTATAAATCTGTATAAATCAGCTAAATCTGCGGTTAAATAGGACAATCTGCGGTAAAAAATCTGCAATAATCTGTCAAATCTGCGGTTAAAAAACAATCTGCGGTTATAAGAAAAGCCATCTGCGGTAAAGAGAAAACCCATCTGCGGTGAAGGGCGCAAGTTAAGTGAGCCTTTAAATTTTGAGTTTTTTTGGTAATTTTTGACCACAAAAGAAGTGAGAAAAACGAAGTTTTTCATTTCATTCATTCCTTTCCTGAATAATTATTATATTGAAAATCACAATTTATTGAGATTTTCTTGCAGAAACGAAATTGTTTTCGTACTTTTGCATGCTCAAATAACAGTATGTTGGTATTTCGTAACATACGAGTTGTTGCGAACATAGCTTATGCGTCAGTGCAATATATATATGAGGGAGCGTTTGGCAGGTACACTCACAGAGGTGAGCCAGAGCAGCTATGTCTTCAGGTATGATGCTGACTATCTCAATGATAACGGTGCCCCTGCTGTGGCGCTGAGTCTGCCTAAGACGAGCGAGGAGTACTCCTCGCCGTACCTCTTCCCTTTCTTTGCTAACATGCTCTCAGAGGGTTATAACCGTCAGATGCAGTCGCGTGTGCTGCATATTGACGCAGACGACGATTTTGGAATCTTGCTCCTCACCGCCAAGGACGACACGATAGGAGCCGTTACAGTCAGACCAATCGAATGAGTGCCATAAGCAGATATGATCATCGTGTGTTGCGCGACATGTTTGACGGCAAGGAGGTGTCGCCGGTCTTACCTTACACCAACTTAGTGGACGACCGCGAGGCTATAGCACAGATAACCGAGGGCATAGGTAGGGTGTCGCTCTCAGGCGTACAGCCCAAGTATGCTATGGTGGTGGATGACGGTCAACTGCGTTTCACCAAAGAAGGTGAGAGAGGCACATACATACTCAAGCCGGCTCCCACGGCTTCGTTCCTTTTCGACCGACAGTACTGTCCTGCCAACGAATATCTGACGATGCAGCTTGCACGTGAGGTGTATAAGATTCCTACGGCCGCCTGCTGCCTGTGCTTTTTCGGCGATGGTACGGAGGCTTATCTGACAAGGCGCTTCGACATCGATCAGGAGGGACAGAAACTGCAACAGGAAGATTTTGCCTCTATCGCCGGCGTCTCAAAAGCTACTCATGGTGATGATTATAAGTATGAAGCACTCAGTTATGAGGACTGCGCGGCGCTCATTGACAAGCATGTTAAGGCAGCTATGGTGGAGAAGTTGCGTTTCTTCCGATTAGTAGTGTTCAACTATCTCACGCTCAACGACGACGCTCATCTGAAGAACTTCTCACTCATAGCCCCAAGGAACGGCGATTATGTGTTGTCGCCGGCGTACGACCTGCTTAACACCAGTCTTCATCTGCCTAAGCCTCAGATCTTTGCTCTGACCAAAGGGCTGTTCCGCGAAGGCATGCCTAAGGGAGACGTCTATCCCATCAACCGCGCCACTTTCGCTCTGTTCGGCAAAAAGATAGGTCTGACGGATAGGATAGTGGACCGTGAGCTCACCTTCTTCGGCAAGGAGCATGCTCAGGCGAGAGAGATGATAGAGAATAGTCGACTGAGCGATGAGTTGAAAACACAGTATTGGAAATCATTTGATTATAGACGATTGACACTCACATGGTAGAACCCACCGACATAGGAAAGATGCTCAAGCAGCGCCGAAAACAGCTCGGCGTTGACCAACACACACTGGCAATGTTAGCACAGATGAGCGTGAACACTATCGTTGCTGTTGAGCGCGGCACCACCGACCCCTCGCTCTCAACCATCAACAAACTATGCGATGTCTTAGGACTCGAACTGATAGTCAGACTCAAAGAAGATAAATAAAACAGAGAACATACCCTGTTTCTCGTGCTTTAAGATTGGTGATATAGAATGAATATTTTAATACAGTTATCTCATCCGGCTCATTTTCACTTATATAAGAATGTAGCTAAAAACTTGATTGATGATGGTCATCAAGTTCATATAATCATCAAGACCAAAGATATTCTTGAAGATTTGCTGCAACACGCTAATCTGCCTTATTATAATATCCTTCGTAATGCTCATAGGAAAAGCAAATTAGGTATATTCTGGGATATGCTTGTGCGTGATTGGAGGATAATGGTTTATTGCAAGAAGAATAAGATTGACTTACTCACAGGTTCAACTCCTGAAGTAGCGCATGTGAGTTGGTTGCTTCATAAATATTCTATAAACACTGGTGAAGATGATCTGTCTATCGTGCCTGCCTTTGGGAAAGTAGCAGGTCCGTTCATTCAGTGTTTTCTCGCGCCTATTGCCTGCAAAAGCGGTAAGTTAGAGCGCAAGTCGGTTAAGTATCCGGGGTATCAGAAGTTGGCGTATCTGCATCCGAAGCGGTTCGTGCCGGTTAGAGAGGTGGTGGAGAAGTATGGCATTGAGGCAGATAAGCCTTATTTCCTGCTTCGGTTCGCCAGTCTGAAAGCACACCACGACGGAGGCATACACGGCATAACGACCGAGGTGGCACAACATCTTATCGACATGCTCACTCCTCACGGACGGGTGCTGATAACCTCTGAGCGTGAGTTAGAACCGCAGTTCGAACAGTACAGACTACATATCAATCCGTTAGACATACACCATGTGATGGCATACGCCACCCTCTATCTTGGCGACTCGCAGTCGATGGCGGTAGAGGCAGCCATGCTCGGTGTACCCTCGTTACGCTTCAACGACTTCGTGGGAGCGAAGAAGATAAGTGTGCTCGAGGAGTTAGAGCACGACTACGAGCTCACCTATGGCATAGCATCAGCAGCACCCGAGCAGCTCTATGAGAAAGTAGCAGAGCTGCTGGCGATGCCCGACCTGCGCAGCGAATGGCAACAACGGCGTATTCGTATGCTAAATGATAAGATTGACGTGACAGCCTTCTTCACATGGTTCATCGAGAAATACCCCGAGTCGGCAGAGATAACAAGACAGAGAGCCACCGATGACGAGTTCTGGAGACAGTTTTAGATGTTAGACCGCGATGCTGATGGACCGCGTTGCTGTTAGCTGTTAGACCGCGTTGCTGTTAGATACCCTATGTAGAGATGCATGTGAATGCGTCTCCACAATAACGCGGTACCTGGCCTATCCCGTAGGGATTTTCGTTTAATAGGGTAGACGAATAGTTTTTCTTATCACCCGCCCCCTCACCCCCTCCCTACCATAGGGAGGGGGAAACCATGCGGCGGAGGGCATTCAACTGTTCAACTCTTCAACCATTCAACTCTTCAACTCTTTTCTTGCAGAGGGGAGAATAATTTGAGAAAAACATACTTTTCTCTTGTGTGTTTGGTTAGAAAAGTGTACTTTTGCACAAGTTTCTTCAAAATACGGAAAGATTTCTGAGATGTTTCCGTATTTTAAGACTAAAACGGAAGGTTATGGAAAGAAAAGAATTATTCAAGTCGCTGATAGCGTTGAGTCAGGTAGAGTTGCCGTTCGAGCGTATAGAGCGAGAGGTAGTGTTACCTGATGATCCGGAAATGATAATAACGGTTCCGGGAGTGCGTCGTGCAGGTAAGTCTTCGTTGATGATGTTGGCAGTGAACAAGTTGTTATCCTCAGGCGTCAAGCGTGAGCAGATACTCTATGTCAACTTCGACGATGAGCGATTAGATGCTATGCCTACCGAAGAGTTAGACGATGTGCTGCAAGCTTACCGGGAGTTGTATCCGGAGGTGGACTTGAAGAGTGTGTATATGTTCTTCGATGAGATACAGAATGTTGTAGGCTGGGATCTGTTTGTGCTGCGGGTGTTCAAGTCTTATTGTCCGCATGTATATGTGACGGGAAGTAATGCCAAGATGCTCTCGTCAGAGATATCAACGGCACTGCGCGGCTGGACGTTGGATTATGAGATGTTACCATTGAGCTTCCGTGAGTTCTGCCGATTTAGGTCGGTTGATGCGAACAGCTATTTGGAGAGCGACAAAGCGCAACGTCATGCAGCTATGGAAGAGTATATTCACTACGGAGCCTTCCCTAAAGTGGTGCTGGCGAGAGATAATTCGCTCAAACTGCGCTTGCTACAAGGCTATTTTAATGCGATGTTATTCAGAGACTTGGTAGAGCGACATAAGATAAAAAACATAGAAGCTCTGCGCTATTTCCTCAAGCGCGTGATGCTCAATCTGACTAAGGCAACATCCATCAATGCCATAGTGAACGATATGCGCTCCAATGGCGTAGCGGTAAGCAAAGACGATCTGTACAACTGGGCCGATTGGGCGGTGGAGTCGTATATGTTTGTACGTTTTCCTAAATACAGCTCATCGCTTGTTAAAGAGAACCAGTCGTTGCGTAAGTACTATGTGATAGACACAGGGATGCGGCAGGCTGTGTTGATGCCTCAATCAGAGGATAGGGGTAAGTTGTTGGAAAACATAGTGGCGGTGGAGTTGTTCCGTCGTCGAGGCTCAGATAGGAAGATCTTCTATTGGCAGGAGGGACATGAGTGCGACTTCGTTGTTCAGCGTGAAGATCGCGTGGAGGAGCTGATACAGGTAACATGGGATATGGCAGGTGCTGATACTCGCAAACGCGAGCTGGACGGTATAAAAGAGGCTGCCAGAAAGACTAAGTGTGAGCAACTAACTATTGTAACACGCGAGAGAGAACAGATCATAGAAGAAGACGGATATAAGATATCAGTGATAGGCATCGAGCAATGGCTGAATAAACCGCTGCGCTGTTAGACCGCTGCGCTCAGAGGCGTCTCAGCCGCATGGTGCTCCCCTCCTTATCATGGAGGGGGAAACTATGCGGCGGAGGGCCCATGCGAGGGTGTTGTTCTGTGCTATTGAACGACATTCCCTACGGGAAAAGGGGTGGGGTGGTGTTCTTCTGTGCTATTGAACGACATTCCCTACGGGAAAGGAAAGGGGGCGGATGGTGGTGTCCTATTGGCTATTGAGCGACATTCCTTACGGCAAAGGAGGGCGTTAATGCCCTCCTTTGCTATAAATGAAATTCCCTACGGGAGAATAGTAGTGTTACCTATGCTACGGGTTGTGTTTAGCCTATGCTGATGCCGCTGAAGCACATGAACGCCATAGCCATCAGGCCGACGGTGATGAAGGTGATACCCAGTCCTTGCAGGGGCTTGGGTACATCGTTATACTCCATCTTCTCGCGTATGCCTGCCAGTGCGCAGATAGCGAGCATCCATCCTAAACCCGAACCGAGGGCGTACATCAGTGAGTCGCCGAAAGAGGTGATAGCTTTGGGGTCGGCTGCATCGAGTCCGACACGCTGTTGCATGAACAGCGAGGCACCCATGATGGCGCAGTTGACAGCTATCAGAGGCAAGAAGATACCCAGTGAGGCATAGAGCGACGGTGCGAAACGCTCAACCACCATCTCCACTATCTGAACGATAGCAGCGATGACGGCGATGAAGATGATGAAGCTCAGATAACTCAGATCAACACCCTCAACCAAGCAGTTGGGACCGAGCACATAGACCTGAAGCAGGTAGTTGACGGGCAGGGTAACCAAGAGAACGAAAGTGACGGCTACGCCCAGACCGGCGCTCGTCTTCACGTTCTTTGATACTGCCAGATAAGAACACATACCAAGGAAGTATGCGAATATCATGTTGTCCGCAAAAATAGAGCGAACGAATAAACCAAATGCGTGTTCCATAATTAAATGTTTTAGTTGTTAGACCACTTCGTTGTTAGACCACTTCGTTGTTAGACCACTTCGTTGTTAGATCATTTCGTTGTTTGACTATTATTGTCAATTTTTTTCTTATATGCACTTATCATCTTTTGCAGCTCTATCGTCATTTTCTGTAGTTTCTCAGTTTGAGTATGATCGATATAGCCGATTTCTTTTGATAGAACGATTTGAGTGTATAGTTCGAAAGATGACCCTAATGCAATGCTCAGGAAATGTGAGAAATCTTTGTCGGTCTCTCTTCCTGCTCCCTCTGCTATATTAGAAGGTATTGAAACTGCTGCACGCTGCATTTGTGAGATTAATGCATAAATCTCTTCCTTTGGATAAGATTCGGTTGCGCGATAGATCTCTTTGGCCAATTCTATCGCCAACTGCCATATCTTAAGATTATTGAAGTTGTGCATATTATCTAACAGCGTAGCGTTCTAGTTTCTAACAGTGCAACGTTCTAACAGCGTAGCGTTCTATTTATTGATACTTCTATGAACCCAGATGATACAACCTACGAGGATGAGTGCCATGGCGGGCATCATCATCATGCCGTTGTTCATATAACCGTGCTCGTAGCACCATTGTGGTATGACTTGGAAGCCGAGCAGAGTGCCCGAACCGAGCAGTTCGCGGAAGAAAGCTACGATGATGAGGATGATAGCATAACCCAGTCCGTTACCCAGTCCGTCGAGCAGCGAGTCCCATGGCTTGTTGGTCATGGCGAAAGCCTCGAGGCGTCCCATGAGGATACAGTTGGTGATGATGAGTCCGATATAGACAGAGAGCTGTACTGCCACATCGTAGGCGAAAGCTTTCAGCACCTCGCTCACGAGGGTAACCAGAGCGGCTACCACCACCAGTTGAACGATGATACGGATACGCATCGGTATGGTGTTTCTCAGAAGAGAGATAACCACGTTAGACATTGCCACGATGATAGTTACTGCTATACCCATGACGAGTGCCGGTTTGAGCTGTACGGTGACGGCCAATGCCGAGCATATACCGAGGATCTGAACGATGACGGGGTTGTTCTGACTGAGAGGACCAAGCAGGGTCTCTTTTGTTTTTTGTGAAAGTGCCATGATTAAACCTCCTCTTTTGTTTGTTCTACATTATTGTTGTCTTGTTGAGCGGGAGCCTCTTCAGCTGTTTGTTCGGCTGCCGGAGCTACCTTAGCGGCTTGGTTGAGGAAAGGCTCATACTCTTTGAGTGCGAGGTTGACCATCGACTCCACACCTTTCGATGTGATGGTGGCTCCTGAGATAGCCTGCACCTGTTCGCCCTGTGCCTCACCCTTGACTATCTCTACCGAGAAGCCGTCGGCTTGGCGTATATGCTTGCCGTTGAAGCGTGTCTGGAAAGCGCGAGTGGTTATCTCGCCACCCAGACCCGGCGTCTCCGACTCGTGGTTGAAGAAGGTGCCGAAGATTGTGTTCTTGTCGTCGTTGAGTGCTACATAGCCCCAGATGGGTCCCCACAGACCGGCACCGCGCATGGGAATGATATACTTGGTATGACCATCGTCCATGGTGGCGATGAACACTTGCTTGCCATCCGCCTCGGTCTCTGAGATCATCTTCTCATACAGCGCTTCAGCGTCCTGACCCTTGAGGTCGATATTGAGCGATGAGAGCACCTGTTTCTTGCGGTCGAGCTCTACATTGGCTGCCTGACGAGGCTTGAGTGCCGATGAGACAACGGCCAGAAGCAGAGCCACTATAACTACGATAACCGTTGCATAGATTATCGTGTAAACATTACTGTTCGTATTGAGTTTCATAATCTATTGTTTTTTAACGGTTGCACGTTTCATTCTTTTCTTTATGTTCACTTGAACCACGCACCAGTCGATGAGCGGTGCCATGAGGTTACCGAAGAGTATGGCGAGCATCATGCCCTCGGGGTATCCGGGGTTGAAGCAGCGCACGAGAATAGCCATGACGCCGATGAGCAGTCCGTATATCCACTTACCCACTTCTGTTCTTGCTGAGGTGACGGGGTCGGTAGCCATGAAGACGGCACCGAAGGCGAAGCCACCGAGAGCGAGGTGCATGTACCATGGAGTGTTAGCGGCAGCGTTGTCTATGCCGCAGCAGTTGAGGATGAAAGCCATCAGTCCGCCTCCGACGAAGACGGAGAGCATAGTCTTCCACGAAGCCACGCCGGTGGTGAGCAGCAGGCAAGCGCCGAGCAGGATAGCCCATACGCAGGTCTCACCCACGGAGCCCGGGTAGAGTCCGTTCATAGCGCCGAGCAGCGAGATAGGCTCGCCTACGGTGTTGGTGATAGCTACGGTGGGGTCGGTAGCGGTGGCTAACTGACCGAGCGGTGTGGCGCCCGAGAAGCCGTCAACCAAGCTATGACCGCCATCCCAGCCCCATGTGCCGTCGGTGCGGACGAAGACCTGGTCGCCCGACATCTTCGACGGATATGCGAAGAAGAGGAAGGCGCGAGCGATGAGAGCTACGTTGAAGATGTTGTAGCCTGTACCACCGAAGATCTCTTTGGCGAAGATGACAGCGAAAGCTGTAGCTAAGGCTACCATCCACAGAGGGGTGTCGATAGGTACGATGAGAGGGATGATGAAACCTGTGACGAGGAAACCCTCGGCTATCTCTTCATGTTTCCACTGAGCAACGGTGAACTCTATACCCAGACCCACTACATAACTAACGATGATGAGGGGCAGCAGGGCCAGCAGTCCGAAAGCAAAAGCTTTCCAGAACAAAGCACATGTCATCGAGCCGGATACCAACTCGCCGGTGGCAAGGAAGTGTTGATAACCAATGTTGAACATACCGAACAACATGGCAGGAACCAAAGCCAGCACCACGATGATCATCGTACGCTTAGAGTCGGTGGCATCGTGTATCTGCACACCAAGGCGCTTGGAGGTGGTGTTAGGCGTAAACAAGAATGTGTCGAATCCATCGAATAACGAATGGAAGGCATGGAACTTACCACCCTCATCGAACTGAGGACGCAGTTTTTCTACTATGTTATATAACCATTTCATACGCTTATTCTAATTCTGATTTCATATTATCGAGTGCTTGGCGAACGATAGCCTGCAGCGGCATTTTTGAGGTGCAGACGAACTCGGGAAGAGCGAAGTCTTCGGGAGCCACCTCGTAAGCGCCCAGCTGCTCCATCTTGTCGATATTGCCGGCAATCATTGCTTTGATGAGGTACTCGGGGTAGATATCCATCGGCAGCACTTTGTCGTACTCACCGCTGACGATGATAGCGCGCCTACCGCCAAGCATACGAGCATCGTATTTGTAGTCCTCGGCTTTCATGAGGCATTTGAGGAAGAAAGAAGGCACGGTGCGGTTCTGCGAGAAAGTCTTGAAGCGCGGTGCTATCCAGCCCATGAACTCGTGGGTCTCTGAGCCCTCGTCGATAGCGGTGAACTGGTTGTCGTAAGGTGAGACGAACTCGTCGAGACTCACCTGATGACCGCTCAGCACATTGCCTGCTATATAACGGATAGGCAGACCTCTCTGTATGTTGCACTTGAACACATCCTTCACGCTCATGCCGGGCAGCACGCTCAGGTAATGAGGCTCGATGACCATCGGACCGGTGACAGCCACTGCTTTGTGCATGTCAACCACACCTTTGGTGAAGAGGCGTCCGAGCACTGCCACATCTTGGATATTGACGGTTAGGACCATCTCGCCTTTGTTGACGGGGCACACATGGTTAATCTGTATGCCTACATTGCCTGCGGGGTGCGGTCCGGCGAACTCAGTCACTTCCACATCCTTGAGTTGGGGTATCCATCCGCCGTGGCGTACGCCGAGCTGAACGGGCGAGCCCACCATCTTTGCCAGCGCTGAGAAACCGGCTTGCAGAGCTGCCTGCTCGTGCTGAAGGATGAACTGATAGTCGGGAGCCAATGGGGCACTGTCGAAAGCAGAGACGAACACTGCTTTCGCTTCTTTCTGCGGGTTGGCTATGCAGTCGTAAGGACGCTGCTTGATGAGGAACCACAGACCGGCTTTGAGGATAGCACTCTTCACCTCGGATGCGCTGAGGGCATCGAGCTTGAGGTCGTACTTCTCGTACTCGGTCTGAGCATCTGCCTCTATCGATATTGACATCACCTTGCGGCGCTCACCACGGTTGATGGCGATGATTTTTCCGCTCACAGGAGATGCAAAACACATGTCGGCAAATAGCTTGTCGTGAAACAGGCTCTGACCTGCCTTCACATGATCGTCAACATGCACATCCAGTTTGGGAGTGATGCCGGCGAAATGGTCAGGAACAATCTCGAAGACGGCAGGGCGAGTAAGAGGGCTCAACTCTTTCTGCGCCTCGCCCGTCATCTTGATGTCCAAACCACGGGTTAATTTAATAAGTTTGCTCATAACATTATGATTTGTTTGTAATTATAATTATCAAAAGCGGCTGCTAAGCAGTGCGGTGTGTCGCTGTTGAGCGAAGGCACTACTTAGAGCATGCAAAGGTACTTATTTTTCTTGATATAC
>CAMHOK010000041.1 GCA_946186735.1 uncultured Bacteroidales bacterium | reverse complement strand
GTTGATATGGAGACAGCCACTCTATTCTCCGTCGGCTTCCATAACGGGATAGCCACAGGAGCACTACTCTTGGTGAGCGATATGCCGCTGAAAGATAATGGAATAAAAACAGCCGAAGGAGATAAGAAAACAACGGCTTCCTTCGTCGAAGAACATCTGATGATTGGCATCAAATCGCTCATGTCAATACAGCATAACTCAAGAACAATCAAGCACCTGAGGTTCGAATGAAAAAATTTGAAGACATAATGCCGGCTTTGCGTCGCTCAGATTATGCTCCGGTATATTTCCTGTGTGGCGAAGAACCATATTTTATTGATGTGGTTGCCGACTATATCGAGAATAATGTGCTTGATGAGATGGCGCGTGAGTTCGACCTCACCATCATCTATGGGCGCGACCTGCAAGGGGCAGATGTCGCTCCGGTGGTGTCGGCTGCACGGCGCTTCCCGATGATGGGACAAAAGCAGGTCATCATCGTTCGCGAGGCGCAGAACATAAAGAAATGGGAGGCGTTGGGGTTCTATATGGAAAAACCAATGAGCACTACCATTCTCGTCTTCTGCTACAAATATGGTAAGCCGGACGGAAGACTCAATGTTTTCAAGAACATCGAGAAGAAGGGTGGGGTGATGATGGAGTCGCCTAAGATGCGCGACTACCAAGTGCAGAAGTGGATACCCGAGTATGTCAAGCAGTATGCCGATTCTCATCATATCCGACTCTCTATCACCCCTATGGCAGTGATGCTCATCTCCGATAGCTTGGGCGAAGACTTGGAGAAGATAGTGTCAGATATCAACAAACTGATTATTGCTATGCCGCAAGGGGTAACGGAGATCACACCGGAGATAGTTGAGCGAAACATAGGTATATCCAAAGACTATAATATCTTCGAGTTGGAGAAAGCTATCATCAACAACGATGTGGTTAAAGCCAACCGAATAGCCTATTATTTTGCGGACAGTAAAGATCACCCGATACAAAAAGAGTTGGTGGTTCTCTTCTCTTTCTTCCAGAACTTGCTCTTATATCATTATCTGCCGGATAAAGACTCGTTTGTGGTATCGTCAAAGTTGGGTATCAATCCGCATTTTGCCAAAGATTATGCTTTGGCGGCAAAGCGGTACACAGCTTCAAAGACTCTTAGAATAATAGGATATATACGCCAAACAGATGCTCGCTCCAAAGGTATCGACAACCCATCGGCTGATGAGAAAGCGCTGTGGCAAGAGCTTATCTACAAAATCCTTCATTGAGAAATCTGCAAATACTCCATTGGTCATTGGCTTGAACTCACTCGCCGATGCTCTCAAGAACAATCTTTCCGAAAAACTTTGGTTCGTGGAAGGACGGACTCGGTGTGTTGATGGCAGACCAGCTAACATAATGCTTCGATGACGTGTCGTCCGCACATTTATAGAAATTGCCTTGCAAAACCACATCCGACTCTCGCAGGTCTTCTGTTCCTACATGTATCAGACTCAGCGGTATAGCTACGCACAAACTCCAAACAAACTGTCCGTTGATCTCGCAGAACGGACGACGACCCAGTGTCGAAAAACGCTTGATAGACTCAAGCTCATCTTTGCTCAAGCGCTTGACATCTTCAGTCTTCGATAGTCTCAGACTCGCAGAACAAGTGCCCAAGCAGTTGAACTCAAAGTTGATATAATGGTCGGAGTCGGCCTGCTTGCAGAAAAACTCTACACACGAATCTTCGTGCACGGGTTGCAGATCTTCGGTATATACACCTTTGAGCATGATGCCGTTAACATGCCATTTGATGTAGATGTATTCTGAGTCGTGAAGCAGATAGGCTGAGGTGAAGGGCATGTATGGATATTGCTTCTTCCAATTCACTTGGTCAATACTCAAACGACTACCCGTCTCGTCAAGCAGAGCACTGATCTGCTCAAGACTCATCTGTTGAACATCTTTCAAAAAAGGAACTTTGATGGTTTTCATGGCTTGGTTGTTTCTTCTATTATGACCGCAAAGGTATGCATTTCTTTTGTTTTATGCAAGTAAATATATGCTTTTTGATTGGTTTTGAGAAAACACTTTGTAAAACTCTTTCCTGTGTAAGATAATTTTATTATCTTTGCAGCGTGCTTTAGTGTGGCACTATAATCAAGAACAATTCGTATGATGAAGGTAAAAGCGGCAAATAGATTTGTTGTCCTATTGGCTTTTTGCATATCATGCCTGTCGGCAAAAGCTGTGGATATTTCCTCTGTTGTTGTATATCAAGGTGATCGTATCTTTAAGTATGATTACACCTACAATTCAACTAACCTCATAAACGAGATTCTGCTCTCTGAGCTGATTGATGACGATTGGCAGCCCTTGTCTCGTCAGCTACGTTCTTATGGCGATGCGGGGCTCTTGAGTGTGGTTGAACAAAAGAAAGATGGTGATGCTTGGACGGAGACATGGCGTAAGCAGTATGAATACGGCGGACTGAACAATATCCTTAGTCGAGAAATAACCGTTGATCATGAGACGGGGCTTACTCATTCGGTTGACTACTCTTATGCCGTCTTCTCTCAGTCGGAACGCCGCCATACCATCACCGGCTCATCGCGCTATTCCTACAAAGAGACCCTCTCTTATAGCCTTTTGGGAGAACTGATTGGCATAGAGTATCAGACAGCTGACGGCTCGTGGCGTTTGCTTATGCAGAACCCGACAAGGCAACAGAGAGTGGAAACACTGCAGAAAAAAGAGGGTGCAGAGTGGGTCAACGATATGCAGTTCACCACCTATTACGACATCACTCGTCGCTATGTGTTGCGCGAGAAAGTGGATTATTGGGGAATGAAGAACGGTGAGGAACAATGGCTTAATGCACAACGGCTCACCAACGAGTACTCCGATGGTCTGCTCTCTTCTGCCGTCTATTCGCAATGGAATACCCTGTTCTGGAGTAATACCCTCAGATACACTTATTCTTATGACGAAAAACAAGAGCTGACGGAGATAGACCTGAGCGCCGGTCTGCTGCATAAATGGCGCAGTATGTGCACTCTCGATATCTATGGCAACTCGCCTATCTTAGCTCAGAACACCGTCTCTTTCTGGGCTGAAGATCTACCTCAGTATCAAGATGTGCTCGTTCCACATTCGTTCACTCTCCGGAATAGCTTGCCTATGTGGTATGGACATCGACTCGAAGTGGAACGCCTACATAGCGGAGTAGGGATAGACAATGTTTCCACGCAAGAGTCAGCACTCAGAGTATCACCCAATCCTTCAGATGGCATGTTCTTTGTAGATTGGCCTAAGCAGGTGGAGAGTTGGAGCATCGTCTCTCAGACCGGAGTCAAACTGCTGGAGGGCAAAACCAACCAACCAAACATGCTCGACCTCACCGGATATCCGGGTGGCATCTATATGCTCGTTGTCAAAACAGCAAAGCAGACCTTTGCTGCTAAACTAATAAAGAGAAATTAACTGCAAAACTTATAAAACAATGAAAATCAAACATCTTGTTGCTATTATGGTGGCGATAACTACAATGTCTGCACAGGCAGAGACAAATCCGTTCTTCAACTACAAAAACTGGAAGACTCCTCATGGAACTTATCCGTTTAATGAAATCAAGACTTCTGACTATATGCCGGCTTTCAAAGAGGGTATGCGTCAAGGGTTGGCTGAGATAGATGCGATAGTTAATAACCCCAAAGCGCCCACTTTCGAGAATACAATAGTGCCCTACGAGAAGTCTGGACAACTGCTCTCAGTGGTAGCCTCTTGTTTCTATAACCTCACTAACGCAGAGACCAACGACGAGTTGCAGAAGATTGAGATGGAGCTGTCACCCATGATGTCGGAATACTCGTCAACCATTCGCCTCAACGAGGGTCTGTTCAAACGCATCAAAGCTGTGTATGACCAGAAAGATAAGCTGCGCCTGACCAAAGAGGAGCAAAAGATGCTGCAAGATATCTACGACAGTTTTGCTAACAACGGAGCTAACCTCTCTCAAGAAGATAAGCAGGTATATAAAGAGCTCACGGCTCGTCTGTCGAAACTCACACTTCAGTATGGTCAGAATGTGCTCAAAGCTACTAACGCATGGACCATGCTCATTAAAGATGAAGCTCTGCTTGACGGATTGAATGACGATACGAAGAAGATGCTTCAGAAAAACGCAGAGAAGAAAGGTATGAGCGGTTATCTTCTCGACCTCAAACCCACCACTTATATCCCCGTCATGCAAGACTGCAAGAACCGCGATATCCGTCGTGAGCTTTACACCGCTTACAACTCGCGTTGTATAGGTGGCGAGTTTGACAACACACAAATCATAATAGATATAGCCAATACTCGACTTCAGATAGCTCAGCTGTTTGGCAAGAGCTGCTATGCCGACAAGGCTTTGGTAAAGACTATGGCAAAAGACAAAGAGCATGTCTATCGCCTCCTTGACCAGATGCGCGATGCATATATGCCCGTGGCAAAACAAGAGATACAAGAGATGCAGCAATATGCTTCTGAGCACGGACTCTATTCCACACTCCAACCTTGGGACTTCAGCTTCTATAGCAAACAACTCAAAGCCGAGAAATATTCAATCACCGATGATGACCTGCGTCCTTATTTCAAGCTCGAGAATGTGAAGAAAGGTGTGTTCGGCTTGGCCAAGCGCCTGTATGGTCTAAGCTTCAAAGAGAACAAGAATATCCAGGTATATAACCCCGAGGTGTCGGCTTACGAGGTGTTTGACGAGAAAGGTAAGTTCCTTGCCGTCTATTATTGCGATTTTCATCCGCGCGACGGTAAGCGTGGCGGTGCTTGGATGAACGACTTCAAGCCGCAATGGATGGAAGGCAGGACCAACTCGCGTCCGCATATAGTCAATGTCATGAACTTTACTCGTGCCACCGACGATAAGCCCGCTCTGCTTACCTATGACGAGGTCCGCACTTTTCTGCATGAGTTCGGACACGGACTACATGGTATGCTCACACAATGTCAGTATTCGTCGATGTCGGGTACAAATGTGCCTCGCGACTTCGTAGAGCTCCCTTCGCAGTTCAACGAGAACTTCGTTGATGAGAAAGAGTTCCTTGATACTTTCGCAAAACATTATCTGACCGGCGAGACTTTGCCGCAAGAACTGCTTGACAAGATGCATGCTTCGCAGACCTATCACGCAGCTTACGCTTGTGCTCGTCAGCTCTCCTTCGGTTATCTGGATATGGCATGGCATACGCTCACCGAGCCTTTCGTCGTTCCTTCAACACTCACCACCGAAGAGGCTGTTATTAAGTTCGGCAACCAAGCTATGGCTGATGTACAACTGATGCCTCTTGTGACAGGTACGCAGATGGAGACGGCTTTCACACATATCTTCTCAGGTGGTTATGCTGCCGGATACTATTCGTATAAGTGGTCGGAGCTGCTCGATGCTGATGCTTTCGCAGTGTTCAAAGAGGCTGCAAAAAAGAATGGCTCTATCTTCGATAAGAAAGCGGCTGACCTCTTCCGTAAGAACATCCTTGAGCGCGGCGGCACCGAAGACCCCATGGAGCTGTACAAGCGTTTCCGCGGAGGAGAGCCTACAATAGATGCTATCCTCGAACGCGATGGAATAAAAGCAATAGTGCTACAATAGTTAATCAACGAAAATACATATCATCATGAAAGGCATTGTCTTGGCAGGCGGTTCAGGTACCCGCCTCTATCCGATAACCAAAGGAGTGAGCAAACAATTGCTCCCTATCTATGACAAACCAATGGTCTATTATCCTATCTCAACACTGATGTTGGCAGGGATAAGAGATATACTCATCATCTCAACGCCTCAAGACCTGCCCGCCTTCCGTCGGTTGCTGGGCGATGGTAGCGACTACGGTGTGAGGTTCTCTTATGCCGAGCAACCCTCGCCTGACGGACTGGCGCAGGCCTTCATCATAGGCGAAAAGTTTATCGGAGACGATGCGGCTTGTCTGGTTCTGGGAGACAATATCTTCCATGGTGCAGGGTTCACTCAACTGCTCAGAGAAGCTCTCAGAACAGCCGAACAAGACGGCAAAGCTACAGTGTTCGGCTATTGGGTTATCGACCCCGAGAGATACGGAGTGGCTGAGTTCGACAAAGAGGGCAACTGCTTGTCCATAGAAGAAAAACCAAAGAACCCAAAATCGAACTATGCAGTGGTGGGACTGTATTTCTACCCCAACAAGGTGGTCAAGGTAGCCAAGTCGATCAAACCCTCGGCAAGAGGTGAGTTGGAGATAACCACTGTCAATCAGGAGTTCCTCAAACAAGGTGAGCTGAAAGTGCAGACACTCGGACGAGGCTTCGCATGGCTCGACACAGGTACGCACGATTCGCTGAGCGAGGCTTCCACTTTCGTCGAAGTGATTGAGAAAAGGCAAGGCTTGAAGATAGCATGTCTTGAGGGCATAGCCTTTAGAATGGGATGGATAGACGAGCAGAAAATGCGACAGATAGCGCAACCTATGCTCAAAAATCAATATGGACAATACCTGATAAAAGTAATCGATGAACTCAAAGAAACAGGTTGGGCTAACCTGGAGTAAAACTTTAAGAATAGTATAATCTATATGAAATCAATCATCATAACCGGTGGCGCCGGATTTATAGGTAGTCATGTGGTCCGACTCTTTGTCCGGAAATATCCGCAGACCAAGATTATCAATGTTGACAAACTCACCTATGCAGGCAACTTAGCTAACCTCAAAGATATAGAGAACGCTCCCAATTATATGTTTGTTAAGGCTGACATCTGCGATTTCGATACTATCTATAGCCTGATGCAAAACGAACATGTGGATGGCATCATCCACCTCGCAGCCGAGAGCCATGTGGATAGGTCAATCAAAGACCCGTTCACTTTTGCACGCACTAATGTGCTCGGCACACTCAGTATGCTTCAAGCTGCTAAACTCTATTGGGAGTCGCTGCCTGAAAAATACGAAGGCAAACGCTTCTACCATATATCAACCGATGAGGTCTATGGCGCATTGGAAATAACTGATCCGGAAGGTGTCCGTCCGCCGTTTACCACCAAGGCATCGTCTTCAGAACACCACTTGGCATACGGAACAGAGTTCTTCGTGGAGACCACCAAGTATAACCCGCACTCTCCGTATTCAGCCTCAAAAGCATCATCCGACCATTTCGTAAGAGCTTTTCACGACACTTATGGTATGCCTACCATTGTTACCAACTGCTCTAACAACTATGGTCCTTATCAGTTCCCCGAGAAACTGATACCCCTGTTCATCAATAATATCCGTCATCGCAAACCTCTGCCCGTTTATGGAAAGGGTGAGAACGTGAGAGACTGGCTTTATGTTGAAGACCATGCGAGGGCTATTGACCTTATCTTCCATCAAGGGCGAGTGGCTGATACTTATAATATAGGGGGCTTCAATGAGTGGAAAAACATAGATATCATCCGTGTGCTCATCAAGACTGTTGACCGTCAGTTAGGACGCAAAGAAGGTGAAGACCTCAATCTCATCACTTTCGTTACCGACCGTCAAGGACATGACATGCGCTATGCTATCGACTCCCGTAAGTTGCAGAAAGAACTCGGATGGGAACCCTCGTTGCAGTTTGAAGAGGGTATAGAGAAAACCGTCAGGTGGTACCTCAACAATCAAGAGTGGCTCGACTCTGTTACCTCCGGCGACTATCAGACCTACTACGAAAAGATGTATGCCAATAGATAAGTCTTGCTCTTTTCCTCAATTATGTCTTGCACTTTTCTTCATTTTCTAAACTCAGTATATGGATATTTCAAAGACTAACATAGACGGTGTGTTTGTCATCACACCACGCATCTTCACCGATCAGCGAGGTTATTTCTTCGAATCTTTCAACGAACGGGACTTCCAAGATAAAATAGGAAATATTCGCTTCGTTCAGGACAACGAGAGTCAATCATCGTACGGCGTACTCAGAGGACTGCATTTCCAGAAACCACCTTTCACACAATCAAAGCTGGTGCGAGTGGTTAAAGGCAGAGTGCTCGATGTGGCGGTTGACCTGAGAAAAGCGAGCCCTACTTTCGGACAATGGACGGCAGTGGAGCTCAGCGAAGAGAACCATCTGCAGTTCTTCTTACCTAAGGGAATGGCACATGGCTTTGCCGTACTCAGTCAGACCGCTATCTTTCAATATAAATGCGATGAGTTTTATCAGCCTCAGGCAGAGGGAGCTATCGCTTGGAACGATGAGCAACTCAATATCGATTGGCAACTGCCCAAAGAAGATGTCATACTATCGCAGAAAGACCAGAACCACCCATCGTTCTTGCAGTTTTGCCAAGACAATCCCTTTTAGCTATCTTCCCTGCAACAATCCCTTTAAGCTATGAATATACTTGTAACCGGAGCCAACGGACAACTTGGCAATGAGCTCAGAAACATAGTAGGTTCACTTCCTCAGTCCGACAATCATTATATCTTTTCTGATGTCATCCAAGCCGATGGTGTTGACACTTTTTTGCTCGACATCACTGACGAAGAAGCCATCCGTTTAGCGGTGGAATCGCTCAAGATTGAAGTTATCATCAACTGTGCGGCTTACACCAATGTTGATGCCGCCGAAGATAACTACGAGACGGCTTATCGTCTCAATGCTCAAGCACCGGAGTTGTTAGCCGAGCAGATGAGAAAGAGTGGGGGACTGCTCATACATATCTCTACCGACTATGTCTATGGTAAAGAGACCTACAACACTCCATGTCGTGAAGATATGGTCGGCACTCCTACCGGAGTTTACGGAGAGACCAAACTTGCCGGAGAGAAGAAGATCCTCTCGTCAGGGTGCTCCTATATCATTATCCGTACCGCATGGCTCTATAGCGAATATGGTAAGAACTTCGTAAAGACGATGCTCTCTCTCACTGCCACCAAACCCGAGTTGAAAGTGGTGTACGACCAAGTAGGAACGCCTACTTACGCACTTGACCTGGCTCGGGCTATCGTTGAGATAGTGGAGAAAAAGAAGTATGTGGGCAATTCCGGCATCTACCACTATTCTAACGAAGGTGTGTGCTCTTGGTACGACTTTACAAAGACGATTGCTCGGTTAGCAGCTCATACCGCTTGTGATATTCAACCATGCCTCTCTTCGGAGTTCCCCAGCAAGGTGCATCGGCCACATTATTCTGTGTTCGACAAGTCGAAGATCAAACATACATTCAACCTCTCCATACCATATTGGGTAGATTCGCTACGCGTGTGCATCAGCAATATGCAATCTAAGTGTTAACGGTAATCCCTATGTTAGCTATCCCATCGCTAACGACTTTATAAACAAAAGAGAAGGCGCCATCAAGCGCCTTCTCTTTTTATGTTCGTTTTAGATTTATGTTCGTTTCAAGATCTCTTTACTGATGCGATGTTAGCCTCCGAAGTTGTCGTACATGATCGACTCAGGTGCAACGCCTAACGAGTCGAGCATGGTGGTAACAGCTTTCGACATCGGACCGGGACCGCACATGTAGTACTCTACATCCTCAGGAGCTTCGTGGTACTTGAGGTAGGTCTCGTACATCACATTATGTACAAAGCCCGGAGTGTATTTCACCCCTGCTGCATCGGCTGCAGGGTCAGGACGGTCAAGAGCCAAGTGGAAATGGAAATTGCTAAACTCTTTCTCTAACTCAAGGAAATCTTCCAAGTAGAACACTTCATTGAGAGCTCGTGCACCATAGAAATAGTGCATCTCGCGGTCGGTAGTATGAAGAGTCTTGGTCATGTGCATGATCTGAGCACGCAGAGGAGCCATACCGGCACCGCCACCAACCCATATCATCTCGTTCTTTGTGTCGAAATGCGGGTGGAACTCACCATAAGGACCTGACATGATAACCTTGTCTCCGGGTTTGAGCGAGAAGATATACGATGAGGCTATACCCGGGTTAACATCCATAAAACCGCTACGGTCGGGCTTGAAAGGCGGGGTGGCAATACGAACGGTGAGCATAAAAACATCACCTTCGGCAGGATAGTTGGCCATCGAATAAGCACGGATGGTGTCTTCAGGGTTCTTGCACTTGAGGTCGAACATCTTGAATTTCTCCCATGACGGCAGATACTCTTCGCCTATGAGTGAACGGTCGTAGTCAGCATAGTTGATACAATCGAACTTAGGTATGCGAATCTGTGCATACGAACCGGGGAGGAAGTCCATGTGAGCACCGGCGGGCAACTGAACCTTGAACTCTTTGATGAAGGTAGCCACATTCTTGTTGCTGATAACGGTGCACTCATATTCCTTAACACCTAAGATCGACTCGTCAATCTTGATGGAGAGGTCTTGTTTAACTTTTACTTGGCAACCCAGACGCCAATGGTCTTTCTGCTGTTTGCGAGTGAAATGAACCTGCTCGGTAGGAAGGATCTCACCACCACCCTCAAGCACTTGGCACTTGCACTGACCGCACGAGCCTTTACCACCACATGCTGAGGGAAGGAAAACACCGGCATTGCCCAGCGAACCAAGCAAACTGCCGCCTGCAGGTATCTCCACCTGTTTGTCACCATTGATAGTTACCTTAACATTGCCGCTCGCTACCAGATATCGTTTGGCAACAAGCAACACTACTACAAGAAGCAATATAACGCCTAAAAAGACGCCTATGCTCAGAAAAATTGCTGTACTATTCATATCTTGTTTGTTTATTTTTTCATTTCAGCCCACAAAGATACTGCTTTTTGATGGTATGGCAAAATAAAACGAGAAATAAATTTGTGCTCTATTGCTGTTCTTTGTCGTATATGTTCAGAACGATGGGCAGATGGTCTGACACACCACCCGTATATCTCATTCCGCGATAAGTGCGCTTGGGGCGAAAACCTGTATATTGCTCGTCTGTCTCTATCATCCATGAGGCGTAGAATATGTGGGCATCGCAAAAAGGTAGTAGCGCCTGAGATACATAAAACTGATCAAGCATCGACCACTCTCCCTTATATCGATAAGTGCCCTCGTGATTCATCTTTTTGCCCACCATCATGTTGCTCAGTCCGCTCAGATTGTTCCTTGGCGAGGTGTTCATGTCGCCCATCACAATGATGCGGGCATCTTGGTTGTTGGCTATGAGGCTGTCGGTCTTCTGCTGCAGCACCCGCTCCACCACCATTCGTCTCTCTTCTGCTTCTCTGCCTAAGATCTGTGACGGCAGATGGCATAAGATGATGTTGAGCGTATCGTCAAGACATATCCCCTTGGCGTAAAGCAGGTCGCGGGTGGGGCGCGCAAGACCATCTATCCGCCATGCTCGGTGCTCAAGCAGACGAAACTGAAGAGGGTCGTACAACATGGCACAGTCGATACCTCTCGTGTCGTTGCTCTCATGTTGGATATATCGGTACCCGAGGTTCTTCAGACCACCCCTATAGAGCAAGTCTTTCAGACACGTCTCGTTCTCAACCTCACATAGCCCGACAACGGCAGGCGACTGAAAACCGCCTATCGACACAATGACACGAGCTATACTTTCCACCTTCCTCAAATACTTATCTTTGGTCCAGTGTCGTGTCGATTCGGGAAGGAAAGCACTATCCGCCTTTAGCGTGTCGTGTGCGGTGTCGAAGAGGTTCTCTACATTATACGACACAATGCTGACATATCGGCTCTCGCCGACCTGCTCCTGTCCGAAAGCATCAATACCGGACATAAGAAGAAGCGCAAGAACAGCAATGAGCGATCTTAGAGAGTGAATTAGAATATTCTTCGGGAAGGATGTCATTTGTCTTTCAGCGAGTTGACCAACATGCCGCATGCCGCCAAGATATCTTCGCCGCGTGACCGACGGATGGTTGTGATGATACCATTGGAGGTGAGATAGTCTCTCAACCAAACCATTTGTTCGTCAGAGGAAGGGTGGAGTGTTGTATGCGGGTTCTGCGGGTCTTCATGAAAGCGAATGAGGTTAATGCGGCAGTTGAGCTCACTGAGCAACCGCCTAAGTGCATTGGCATGACGCATGGTGTCGTTCTTGCCGCCAAAACAGATATATTCGAACGACAACCGTCTCTGATGCTGCCAATCGTATTGTTTAAGCAGCTGTAGAACAGAGGTCATGGGGTAGGCTCTCTCAATAGGCATGATCTCTTGTCGCTCGGTGCTGATAGGGTTGTGCAGACTGATAGCTATATGGCAGTCGGTCCGGTCGAGTAACTCTTTGAGGTGTGGCAAATAGCCTACCGATGAGACGGTGATGCGTCGGGGACTCCATGCACAACCCCAAGAGGAGGTTAAGACGTTGATAGAGTCAAGAGTGCTGCTGATATTGTCGCAAGGCTCACCTTCGCCCATATACACGATGTTGCTCAGCTCTGCACTCTGAGGGATGGAGAAGATCTGATTGAGAATATCAGTAGTGCTGAGGTTACCATGAAAACCAAGTGTGCCTGTCATGCAGAAACGACATCCCATCTTGCAACCCGCTTGGGTGCTCACGCAAAGGGTGGCTCGGTCGGCTTCGGGGATATAAACGGTCTCAATAAACTGTTTGCCGTTGGCTGTCTGAACCTCAAACAGGTATTTGGTGGTACCATCTTCTGATTCGATATGGGCTATCGGCTCTTCTCTGCCAATGGTATATCGTTCGGCAAGAGCCTGTCGTCCCTTTCCGGAGATGTTGGTCATCTCCATGAAGGTGGTGGCGCGCTTTTGATAGATCCATTCGGCAAGTTGCTTACCGGCAAAACGAGGTAGCCCCACACTGAGGGCTACCTCCTGAAGTTGTTCTAATGATTTGCCAAGCAGTTTGTCCATACCCAATATCCTTACAAACAGCGGGTACTGTTTCATCATGTTATTCACTTGTTCGCGCACCTTGCTGATGTTCGTCTCATCTTCAGGTGCATGCAGCACTTGGTCGATGAGCTCGACAATCAGTCCCATCTTATCTTCTTTGACACCACGGGTGGTGATGGCAGGTGTGCCGAAACGCAGACCTGAGGTCTGGAAAGCTGAACGAGAGTCGAAGGGTACCATGTTCTTGTTGGTGGTTATGTCGGCGGCAACGAGTGCTTTCTCTGCCAGCTTGCCGGTGAGGTCAGGGAACTTAGTTCTCAAGTCAACAAGCATACAATGGTTGTCGGTTCCGCCCGAGATGATCTTATATCCCTTGTCAATAAACGCTTGTGCCATAGCTGCTGCATTGGTCTTTACTTGTTGCTGATAAGTCTTGAAGTCTTCTTCGAGAGCCTCGCCGAAAGCCACGGCTTTGGCAGCTATGACATGCTCTAACGGACCGCCTTGAGTGCCGGGGAAGACGGCAGAGTCAAGCAATGCCGACATCATCTTTATCTCACCCTTAGGAGTGGTCTTGCCCCATGGGTTGGGGAAGTCTTGCCCCATCATGATAGCTCCGCCACGGGGACCGCGAAGGGTCTTGTGCGTGGTAGTGGTAACGATATGTGCATAGCGTACGGGGTTGTTGAGCAAGCCCGCTGCAATCAGGCCGGCTGGGTGTGCCATGTCCACCATGAAGATAGCACCTATCTCATCGGCTACCTTGCGTATGCGGGCATAATCCCACTCACGACTATATGCCGAAGCTCCGGCGATGATGAGTTTGGGACGCTCAGCTTTGGCCACTTGCTCTAACTGATCGTAGTCAACACGACCATCACTCTCCTTTACATTATATTCTAAAGCTTTGAACATCAGTCCTGAGAAATTGACGGGCGAACCATGACTCAAGTGACCTCCATGACTGAGGTTGAGCCCTAAGAACTTATCACCTGCCTTCAAGCACGCCATAAAGACTGCCATGTTGGCTTGCGCACCGGAGTGTGGCTGGACATTTGCCCAGCAAGCACCATATAGTTCTTTGAGACGGGAAATGGCTAAGTTCTCACTCTCGTCAACCACTTGACAGCCGCCATAATAGCGTTTGCCGGGGTAGCCTTCGGCGTACTTGTTGGTGAGCACTGAGCCCATAGCCTCCATTACTTGATCGCTTACGAAATTCTCAGACGCGATAAGCTCAATGCCACGCATCTGACGCTCTCTCTCTCGACGGATGATGTCGAAGATTTGTGTGTCTCGTTTCATGATATTATATATTTTGTTAGGTGTTTTACTCTGAGGTGCAAAGATACATAATTTTTCCGAAACAGACAAGCAAAAGCGTTTTTTCGTTGTTT
>CAMHOK010000040.1 GCA_946186735.1 uncultured Bacteroidales bacterium | reverse complement strand
GAGTAATATCACCAAAAGAGTTTAAGGTTCCAACAGGTTCTATATTGACAGTAACCTACGACTCTACCACCAAAAATGGCAATGTAAGGACATATAACTTATATTCAAGTAGTAGAGTGTGGTTCAATACTGAGGCTCATTCCGCTTATATGAGTGGTTGGTTCGAGATAACATCTATCAATTTTGAAAACTATATCCCTGATAATGTGTCAAAATACATGACAGACGAGTTGCAGAGTTATTTGAAAGATAGTTTGTACACATTGGCAACTGACTATTACACGAACCAAACTTTTACAAAATTAGGTCGTTGCATGTGGGACCGTACGGCACAACTCATTCTGCAACGAACCATTGAAGAGACCGGGCAGACAATGGAGTTTATCATTCCTCAGGATAGTATCAAACGTCAGGCAGATGGTTCGTGGATAGCCAACTATACGGACATAGCCGACCAAGGGTGCTCGCACTACAAGTATGCTGTCCGTATTGACCAATCGAGGGCGGATTTGCATGTACAAGACTCTGCTTCGCTAAAACCAATGCAGATAAACGGTCCGAGTATATATATTGACGAGGCTGCTAAGATAACGAGTTTTGAAGCAACTCAGAGTGATGCAAAAACAGATATGAAAGCGGGTGTGTTGCTGCGCTGGGTGGCAAGCAGTAACGCTGTGGACAAGTATGTGCTACTGCGCAGACCTAAGGATAGTGATGTCGCTGCAGATACTATATATCAAGGTAACGACTATTATTATCTTGACCGCAGTGCAATGCCAAGCACTCATTACGAATATACCATCGAAGCACATTACACTTGCAATGGTAAGACTACTGTCAATACTTCTACTGCGGAAGGTTGGCGTACTCCTTACGGCGAGATAAGCGGAACCATACTTATGCCTGACAACACAGGTATGGCAGGAGTGAAAGTGGCACTGCAAGATGGTAATAACAATGTCATACGCACAATAACCACCAATGCAAGCGGCGAATATAAGTTTGACAGTTTGGAATATATCGCTATAAAGTGTGAGAAGCCTAAGGTAAAAATAACTTATTCTTATGATTTTAGTATTTGGGCACCCGAAAGGCAAACACTATTCCGTGTGCTGAATGCCGACGGCAATGTGCTTGAAGATTGGCACAACAAAAATGAAGGTATTTACGAATATCCGATAGGTACGATATTAGAAGTAAAATCCATTCTAACAGAAGTAGGCGATGCAATCAGCTCCTTTACCATCAACGGACATGTCACCCTCGATTGCTTCTATGGTCGTCAGAAAAGCGGTACGAATTACAAATATAGTTTCAAAGTATCAGCGAGCGAACAGACAGAATGTAAGTGTAAAGAAGTCATTCAATCGAATTATGTCGTTATGCCGACTCATCAGTATGGCATCTTCTCGTACAATAACACATCTACAGGAACGGCAAGCATTACGCTGTCGCCAAATAGTGCCGTGGCTTCGGGGATTGACTTTATGAACGCTTCTACTACAAGACTTACGGGTAGGGTATTGTATAAAAATAGTAGTATTCCTGTCAGTGGCGTGATGTTCCTTCTGAACGGTGACACAGTGCGTCGTGGCAACATGCCGCTCAAAAGCGGTATAGACGGCAACTTCGAGTTGATTCTGCCGCTGCGTCAGCCATGCCGCTTGCAAGTATTCAAGCAAGGGCATATCTTTGAGGGTGATGGAATTCTGCGCCTTGAGGAAGATAAAGAGGAGTTCGCACTTGACAAACCGCAGGACGGTGTGCGTTTCTATGATATGACAAAGGTTCGTCTTGTCGGCCGTGTGGCAGGTGGTAACGACCAAAGAGACTTGCCACGTGCTTTTGGCTTAGGCAAAAATAACCTCGGCGACAATGTGCAACTCGTCTTGCAACTCGAAGGCGACAATACTGCACATATAGTGTATGACCCCAACGATCTCACTCGCGACACTATTCAGCAAACCATACCGCATGTTGTATATCAGCCATACATGGCTGATTCCGCCATCGTTGGCACAACTCGCACTCTGTTCGAGAAGAAGCGAATCACTATTCACCCCGATTCTGCTACAGGTGAGTTCGCAGTTGACTTGTTCCCTGTGAAATATAAGGTTGTGCAAGCGACAGCCACAGGATATGCAACTCTGTTTGGCTCGGGACAAGGGTCGGAGACTTTCGACCTTACCAATGCGCCTCTGACAGAGTATGTAGGCAGATGCAATATGACTGCCAAAGAAATAACGGTTGAGCGGAAAGACATAGTCAGTGAGCAAGGCTCCACAACCAAGTATCCTTATAGTGGCGGAATCGCATCACAAGGGGGACTGTTAGACGGCGATTCCATTCACTACAATGCTGTATATGACCGCATCTATCACTCACCGGTAATTGTTACCCTCAAACAAGTGCTATATGGTTTAGACAAAGCCGGCTATGGTGAGGAAGAGATGGATGTGAACAGCCTGAGCCTCCACAGCAAGCAGAAAGTGAGACTTTATGAGAAACATAATGACGGCTCGGTTACTTATCTGCTCGGTCATCCTGTTTTCGTTGCCAACCGCAAGTACCAGTTTATAGCCCGTGCCTTTGAGCGTTATTACTACAACAACAATCTGCAGTCGAGCGAAGTAGATGAAGTACCGCAGCGCGGTGGTAGCGTCAGAATACATAATGGTTTGAAGTCGGCAACCACATATCAAGACTATACTCTTGACGACAAAGGGCAGAATAAGTCTGTAATGCTCGAAGTGGCAGATATAGACACGGAGAACAGCGGCGAGAACGCACTACGCACCGTCAGCACCGTGCTGCAAGTAGATGATAACTATGTAGAGACAGATGTGTTCCAAGCCTTTGTGAGTGGAACCGACATACAGATCGGCGAAATGACTTCTACCCCGAGCGGAGTAGTGCTACTTGATATTGTCCGCGACCCGGGAGGAAACGGCTCATCGGCATGGGTGGAAAGCGGAACAACTTATAACTTTGCTTACACCGACAGTTATGATTGGAATATAGGTATTGAACTGATGCCAAAATGGGGTGTCAGCATCTCGCAGGACATCGGTGCAATAACTGCTCCTGAAGGAATAGGTACGTATCTCGGCGCGAATTTCGAAACCGGCCGACAATTGAGTTTCACCCTGCCTATCACACACGAGTGGAAATGGGGATATAAATATAACTACACCTTTACTACCACCGACCGTATCTCTACCAGCAGTGGCAAGGCTAAGGATAATGTGGGGCGTAATGCTGATGTGTTCCTCGGTACGACTGTCAGTCAGTTGGCAGGCAAAGCCAAAACTGTCGATATCATCAACGACAGTATGTTTATTGCTCGTCAGCCTGCTATCAACGCGGGACTGATGAAAGTACTCGCACAAGGCACAGATTCCGTTGGCAAGCAGTACTATCTTGTAACAGGTCAGAAAGTGGTGCTCGGCTCGCATGTCGCAGGCTCGTTTGTTTATACACAATACTATATCCTTAACACTCTTATCCCAAAACTTGCATTAGAGCGTCAGAACCTGCTCATGAACTTCCCTGATTCGGCAGCCGCACAAGACTACGCCGACCAAACAGGTGAAGCGGTGTATTGGTACCATTCGTCAGGAGAGAATATAAGTCTTATCGACACCTTGCCATACAACACTTACGAAATGTTTGTACCCCAAAAATCAAGCAGAGCTTTCACTAACCGCGTGGCGGCATTAGATAACATGATTCTGCAGTGGATAACTATTCTCTATCAGAACGAGAAAGAAAAAGTTGTTGCTCGCATGATGGGTTCCCAGGTAGGCACATGGTCAGTAAGCAGCGGTGCAACAATATCACATACCGACAACTATACCGCCTCAGCACAATACAATGAGATGCCACAGGGCTGGGCTCTCGTGGGATCTAACGCGGCAAGTAATAGCGCGAAAGCCGGACAGGCACTGCTAAAAGAAATGAGGAACATAGTCGAATTCTTCAAGACAAAAGGACAAGACCAAATAGGTACTACTGTTAGTGATGCGATTAGTCAGCTTATGACTCAACATGCCGGGAAAAAAGATGGTGAAGTCGAACAAAAGGATATGGTGGAAATGGGCACAAAATCCAATGACGCCAAATTCTCGTTCACTTATAATCCTATATTTTCTTACGACAACAATTCTAATGCCTCGCAAGAGCAGACTGTCAAGAAGTCGAGCGGTTTTACCCTCGGCGCAGACACCCATGGTGATATCACTGTTTCTGTCTATCGTGCTCAATATGACAGTGTATGGAATAATCGGACACAGTCTATCCGTGATAAAGTGAATCAAAACGGCTATACTGACTATCTCTATGGCTCGTATGTGTTCCATACAGTGGCAGGAAGCAGTTATTGCCCGCACGAAGAAGAGGAAAAGACGCTGTTCTACAACAAGGGCATGATTCTCAACAACGAGACACAGTGGGTTGACAAACCGGAAATGTCAATCGACACCCACGAGCAGACAGGCGTTCATCCTGACAAACGAGCCACATTCCGTGTAACGCTTATGAACAACGGACAAGTGCAGACCGGCTTGGGTGCCAACGGCACTTTGTTTAACCTTGCTCTATGGGCTGACTCTAATCCCGATGGAGCGAAAGTGTATGTTGATGGTGCACCGCTAATAACGGCTATCCCTGTGTTCTTAGTACCCGGGCAGCCGGTAGTAAAGACCATTGAGGTAGAGCGCGGAACGGTAGATGATTACAATAATCTCACACTTGCACTATCGCTTGCCGACTGTCCAAAGACAAATTCAAGACTCAATTTCTCAGTGCACTTCTTACCGGTTTCGTCAGATGTGTCTATATCCATGCCGCGACAAAACTGGATAATGAACACCCTCTCGCAGCATGATTCTGTAGGCTATTACCTGCCTGTGGAAATTGATGGATTTGATATTCACCATAAGAACTTCGACCATATAGAGTTCCAATACAAACTCTCTACAGAAAGTGAAGAGATGTGGGTGAACCAATGTTCGTTCTATGCTTCCGACTCGCTCTATCAACTTGCCACAGGCAACAAAGCCATGATACAGAACGGTCGCATAGTGCCGTTCCGCTTCTATGGCGAGCGTGACCCGATGGAGCAGCGTTACGACCTGCGTGCCGTTACCTTCTGTCGTTTCGGCTCAGGCTTCGTAACCAAGTCCTCGCCTGTCATCAGCGGCACTAAAGACACTCGTCCGCCGCAAGTATTCGGCGCACCGGAGCCTGCAAATGCAATACTCGGTGTAGGCGACAACCTGCGCTTGCGTTTCAATGAGCCTATCGCAGGTAACTACTTGGATGAAGATAACAACTTCCAAATAGTTGGCGTAACCAACGAGACCGGCATTACTACCAGTGCTTCGCTGCATTTCGACGGGACACCAAATTCCTATGCTGCTACCCAAGTAAGTAGAACATTAGAAGCGCGCTCGTATTCAATAGATATGGTTGTTAAACCAACAACGCCTACAAGCGAATGTGTGTTCTTCGAACATGGACTTAACCGCGAAGGAGTTGTGTTTGGTAAGACTGCCGACGACCGTTTGTATCTGCAGTTTGGCACATATACGATTCTCTCCCTGCCATTGCCAAAACAGATGCTTGACTTTACAAGGGTTGTAGCTACTTACAACTACTCCAACAACACCCTGCGCTTCTATGCCGGAACGAAAGATATTACTGACGATAATGCCACTCCCGTTCCCGATGTCCCATATACTCTCAATGCTCCACTCATGTTCGGACGAGGTATGGAAGGAAATATGCTTGAAGTACGCGTGTGGACCAAACCTCTCACACAAGAAGAAATCATTGCTACCAATCTTCGATACCTGACAGGCTACGAGCAGGAACTTGCGGCATACTACAGAATGAACGAAGGAACCGGCACAACTGTTAAAGACTATGCTTCCGGAGCCACGCTGACCACACATGGCACATCATGGAACCTGCCAAAGGGCATATCCCTCTCGATTAGTAAGAATGATAGCGTGACTCTTGCGCAGGACAAGCTCTCACGCTCGGCAATCTATGACGCAACATACATGCTATGGTTCCGTAACACGAATGCTGATGGTGTAGTATTTAGAGCAGGTGAAAAACGCTTTGCAGTCAGCAATGGCAACCTGCAATGGTGGCTCAACGATAGTACTATGCATCCGTTAGGGGCTGTTGGTACAGACGAATGGCATCACCTCGTGCTCACAATCAATCGCACATACAATAATGTAGCGATATATGTTGATAATAAACTACTTGATACTTATCCTGCCACCCAGATGACAGGCATGACGGGCGATATGTTCTTCGGCGGCGATGGCTTCGAGGGCAATATCGACGAGTTCGTTGTCTTCGAGCAGGCCCTGCCCAAAACGCTAATAGAAGAATACGGCAACCGCACCCCAAGAGGCGATGAGATGGGACTCATAGCTTATCTGCCTTTTGAAGAGCTGAAACAGAACGATAACGGTGCGCTTGAACTCGTCTTTTCTGCAAATGACCGACGCGTGTCCCGCGATGACAACGGCAACACGGTGAACAAAATAGTACCGCTCCTTATTGAAAGCACTCAGCCAACCTTGGTTAATCATGCCGACAAGACCATCTTCGCACCGGTTTATGGCTTCGGCTTGCTCACTAAACTCAACTTCGGTTGGGCATTCAATGGTGACGAATTGCTTATCAATCTCAAGATGGCAGATTACGAAATCAACAAGCAGACTGTTTGTGTAACCGTTCGTGATGTTGAAGACTTGAATGGTAATCCGATGCCTTCGCCTGTTATGTGGGTGGCGTATGTTGACCGTAATGCCCTCAAATGGGACTCTCGCCAAGTTAATTATGAGGCAACCTTTGATGACGCTATCGAACGCGAATTTATAGATGTTTCCTTCACCAACCAGAGCGGGCGCAGACATCAATACAAGATTGAGTCTCTGCCGGATTGGCTTACCATAAGTGAACCTTCAGGCTCGGTCGGACCTGTTGAGTTTAAGCAAATCAGACTCAATTTCGACAACTCACTTGCTGTTGGATCATATACTGACCTTATCTACCTCACCGATGAGAATGGACTATCGGAACCTTTGCGCGTCAATTATACCGTAAAGGCGGTATGCCCGTGGCAAGAACCGGCAACAGGCGATTACCCGCTGAATATGTCGGTATGCGGACAAGTGATTATCAACGATAACTACGACACCGACACCGAAGATAAACTGATTGCCCTCTATCGAAACGAATGTGTGGGAATGGCTAATATAGATTTTGATAATATCACAAACAAATCAAGAGTATTCCTTACCGTCTATGGTAACGAGCAGATGAACAAGAAAACCATTCAATTCCAACTTTGGCAGGCTTCAACGGGTAAAGTCCTGACTCTGACACCTTCGGTTGACATCACCTTCGCTCATGGTGCTGTTTATGGCTGTGGTAATGAACAACAAGTCATATTCACTGCCGGTGGAAGTGAAGTACAAAACATAGTCCTGCAACCCGGCTGGAACTGGACCTCGTTCAATATCGGTGTCTATGCCAATCAAACCGGCGTTATCAATAATGTCATGAGCGCTTCCCAGCCATGGATAGAAGGCGACCTCATCAAGAACCCGGTAACTCGCAACTTCTGCGTTTACAGCGACTCGCTCGGGCAGTTCTCCGGCTCGCTCTACCACTTCCGCTATATATATACCCACATGGTATATAGCAAAAACGGCAATATTATGCGTGTCAGCGGGAATGTACTGCCGCAAGACTCAATGCATGTCACGCTGCGTGGCAATGGTCAGTGGAGTCCGCTACCGTGTCTGTTCTCCGAAGCCACACCTGTCGCAGAAGCTCTTGCCGACTATTTCGACAACGCTACCGTTGGCGATATGGTGAAGGCGCACAACCGTTTCGCTTACTTCTCTGAAAACAAACGATGGGAAGGCAACCTTACGGCTCTGCACCCGGGAGAAGGCTATTTCTTCCGCCGACTCGGACAAGGCGATGTGGTGGTAAGCTTCTACGATAACAGCCAAAAGTCAGCCGTCCACGCTCAGAGCGCCGCTGCCCGTTCTGCCGCCGCTCATAGCACCGCTGCTGCTCCTCGTTCTGCTGCTGCGGTTGAGGGTATGCCATACATGGCTGACAACACCGGCTCCTTTAGCAACCCCAACGCTGCTACCAACATGACTATGATAGCCGTTGTGGAGCACCCATCTGCACAGCCTATTGCGGGTCAGCCATACATGGCAGATTGGGCTGCTTCGGCTGACAATGCCCCCGTCATCCGCGTCTATGCGGGCGATGAGCTTGCAGCAGTGGCGCAGCCGCAACAGATTGACGGCAAGACCTACTATCTGCTCACCATTCAGTCCGACAACAGCAATGCCACGCTCCGCTTCGAGACCGAAGACGGCGCCGAGCTGAGGTTAGTAAACGAATCGACTTCGCAGCTCATCGACCTTACGAATCAACCGGATGCGCACTTTGGCTCACTTCGCGCTCCAATGCGATTAGTGCCCATCACCGAGGACTCAGACCGCGTTTATAAGATACTTGAGAACGGTCATGTCATCATCATCCGCGGCAGCGAACGCTACGATGTGACAGGCAGGAGACTGAACAAATAAGCAACGAGCTTAGATGTCTGACTACAGAAGTTATAAATAACCGGCAAGCGGTAACTCGATAAGCAACGAGTTACTGCTTGCTATTAAAATAAGAATCAATTATATATATCATACATGAAACAACTATTCTATCTATTTGCTGCAGTACTGTTGGCAGGTTGCAGTGTTCAAAGCCGGCAGAATAACTATATGGCAGACTACCCCCGTGCGGAGTGGGACAGAGCCACAGAGATACTGATGCACACTCCGGGTGAGGAGTTGTTCGACGGCGTCTGTCATCCGTCGGCAGGACTGTTCGACCATTATTTCGATGTGGACAAGGCTGCCTCAGAACATCGCGGTTATATCCGCATGCTGCGAGCTAACGGCATACGTGTGCATACCGTGTCAGATATTCTCAGCGAGGTGGCATTAGACACCATGCGCGCTCTTGCTCAGCAGGAGCTTATCTACGACATCAGTGCCCTACCCCATGCCGACCGTGCTGCCACCGACAACTACAAGCAGGAGGTGCTGTCCGAGATGAGTCGTGCCGACCTGATACGCTGCATACTATTGCGCCCTGTCGTGCGGCTCTTTCCGACCGACAACAACACCGGCGTGGCTGCGGAGTATATCCACGACCCGATGATGAACCTCTATTTCACGCGCGACCAGAGTATCACCACGCCTCGCGGACATATCATCTGTCGCATGAACTCGCCGCAGCGCGCTGCCGAGACCGATATCATCGAACTATGCTACCGCCATTTAGGTGTAGAGCCTATCCTGCGCATCAGTGGCGAAGGAAGGCTTGAAGGCGGCGACTATATCCCTGCCGGCACGATAGCGTTTATCGGTTGCGGCATGCGAACCAACGAAGCAGGCATACGCCAGATCATGGATGCCGATGCGTACGGGCATGACACTATTGTTGTGGTGCACGACCATAAACGCTGGCAGATGCAGATGCACCTTGACACACATTTCAACATCATCGACCGTGACCTCTGCACCATGGTCAGCAGTCGTCTGAATGCCAAGCCCGGCGAGCCGGAGTTCAACACCTGCAACATCTACGCCCGAACACCCGGAGAGAAACCATACAACCTGATGCAGAAAGATGTGCCGTTTGTTGAGTATATGCGGTCGCGAGGCTTTCATATCATACCTATCGACTACGAGGACGAGATGCATTATGCCAACAACTACCTGACCATCGCACCGCGACATATCATGGCGGTAGCAGGGCAGAGCGCGGCATATCAGCAGCGTCTTAAGGAAGCCGGAGTAACAGTGGAATGGGTGCCGCTTGAGAGCCTTATCGAAGGCTACGGCGCCGCACACTGCATGACGCAGGTCCTCAAACGAGCGGCTCAGAAATAGATTTTCTGCTGATTGGCAGAATGGAAAACAAATCTAATTATATTTTTTTGTTATGGAACGAGATGATATTGAAGTAATTGATGTAAGTACCAATGTCGAACTTGAGTTTGCCGGTATGAGAATCATGGGGCTTGACGGGTTGCGCAAAGCATCTGCCGGTGCCGCCGATAGTGTGAAAACAAATGATGGTCCGTATGTCGTCTTGATAGAACATTTGTATCCGTGTTTCGATTTTGAGGACCGTATGAACGAAAATCGCTACTATCAGAATTTCTACCTTACGACCGACAAGGTTAAAGCTGAACGGATATTAGAGGAAACAGATTCGTTGTACACCTTCAGAGGTGGCAAAGAACTATATCCTATTTTGGAACCGAGGTTCAGTATGGGAAGTATAGAGGAGCACCATTTGCCATATATCTATTACCACGGAGAAGGTAGTATGATGCAGATCGTGCAAAACCGTAAGGCACCTGATAGCGAGAAGGTTCGTTTGGTTTAGGACACTTATTAACCCGGAATATGAAAGCATGCCAATCATGACAGACCTTCAGCAATACATAGAGCAAACTATTATTCCCCGATATGACGCTTTCGACGGCGGGCACCGGCGTGACCATGCGCAGATGGTGATTAGCGAGAGTCTGAAGTTAGCTCGCGAGCATGGAGCCGATGAACAGATGGCGTATGTCATTGCCGCCTATCATGACCTCGGGCTGAGTATCGACCGCGAGAAGCACCATATCCATTCGGGCGAGATACTGATGGCGGATGAGCAGTTGCGAAAATGGTTCACAGAGGAGCAGTTGCTCATCATGCGTGACGCTGTGGAAGATCATCGTGCCTCGGGTAAGAACCCGCCGCGAACCATCTATGGTGCTATCGTTGCAGAGGCAGACCGTCAGATTGACCCATTGACAGTCATTCAGCGCACGATGGCATATAGCCGCAAACTCTATCCCGACGGCGATTTTGAGACCCTTTACATGCGCAGCCGCGAGCACCTCAACGAGAAATATGCCGAAGGCGGCTATATGCACCTATGGCTCAACTCCGAACGCAATGTGCAGGGACTTGAAGCTCTGCGTGCCATCATCCGCAACGAGGACCAACTGCGGGCATTATGCCGTGAGTGGTATGAACAAAACAACTGATTGTAATTGGAAAGTGGTTAGTCTTTACACCATCGAATGATTATGCAACATCCACATTAATAAAACGAGAACAAGATCATATTTTTGTCTCTAAATCTTGCACATATCGCAATTTAAGCGTATTTTTGCGACATAATTAAAAATAAGTATAACTCTAAAATCAACAAATTATGAAAACACGTATTATTCTTTCGCTAAGCATCCTAATTGCAACAATAATGTTATCAGGATGTGAGACCGTCAATCTACCTGCCAGTGAAACTGAGGCAAAAGACTATCTTAACGGACAGTGGGAAGTAGTAGGTGCTGAACGAAAATACAATCCGGGAGACGGATATAGGACCGAGAAAATCAGCTCAGAGCAAATAAGGACTTATACAACATGGCTGTTCGACACCGATAAGATGATGGTAGAACTTGATCCTGAAGCTATAATGCAAGACGACTATCGCCTGCGCAAATTCACGCTTGAAAAGCTAACCAACGGATACAAACTTGTAATAGAGAATCTGTTCGAGGAAGAGCCGAATATGTCCATGGTTGAGTATTTTGAACGTTTAGAGAACCAAGAGTCAATATATAACTCGTATATCACCATCACACGACTAACAAAACAAAAGATGGAATGGGAGTATGTATGTGGATTTGGTGGTGACGAAGGTCCTGACACTTTTCATTTATATCTAAAGAAAATCTAATGATTGACGATTCTTCAAAGGCTGCTAATCAATCGCTTCCTTATCATTTAGCAGAAGAGTTCTCAGAGCGCACCAACCGTTGGCGGTGATTGACCACGGGTGCGGCTCGGTACTGATTGTCTTTCTTCTCACCCTATGCGGATGAATTCCCGGAGTAATCGGCGCGTTGATTATCTTAAACAAGAACGAATAAGGGGCGTATAATCCGAAACTCAAATATAGTGAATCTAATCCTGAGCTAACTCAAAAATCTCAACTTTTGTGCAGTTCAGGAAAGATTTATTGCTGTATTTTATGCAGTTTACATGGTGAGATTTTGCTTATTTTATGCAGTTATAATACTGCGAAAACTGCGATTTTATGCAGTTTAGAACGATTTTTCTTGCAAGATAGAAATGTTTTTAGTACTTTTGCCGTTGATTTACAATTAATAACTCGACATGAAGAATTTGAAACGTATTTTGGAGTCCCAACGAGAAGAATTAAAGGTATTGGATGTATCGTCCTTATGCACTCGTAAAGAAGAGCAGGAGCTACAGTTAGACAGCAATCTTGCACAAGTGGTAATCGGTGTGCGCCGTAGCGGTAAGTCCACGCTTTGTCAAAAAGTGCTTATTGAAAAAGGTGTTCACTTTGCATACGTGAACTTTGATGACGAGCGTTTGAGAAATGCCAAGACTGACGATTTAGATGATGTGGTGCAAATGCTCTATGAAATTTACGGTGACTTCACACATCTGTTTTTAGATGAAATACAAAACGTAAAAGATTGGCCATTGTTTGTTAATCGGCTTTTGCGACAAAAAATGCACTTAGTCATTACCGGCAGCAACGCTAACTTGCTAAGCGGCGAGTTGGCTACACATCTGACCGGCCGATACCACCAGATAGAATTATTCCCGTTCTCCTTTAGTGAAATATGTCGTATTGGTAATGTTAATATGACTTCCTCAAGTGTAAAAGCTTTAGGTCTAAGACAACATGCTTTGGCAAAATACATTATGGAAGGAGGATTTCCAGAATTGATTACGGAACCGGAGATTAACCGACATGATTATTTGCAGACGCTACTGAAGGCTGTCATCGATAAAGATATTTGTAAACGATACAAAGTGCGGTACAAAAAAACGCTCTCTGAGTTGGCTAATAAAATGTTGGATTGGTTCTGTCAGGAAAAGTCGTACAATGATGTAACAGATGAATTAGGAATTCAGTCGGTACACACAACAAAAAACTACATTGACTACCTGCAAAATGCGTATTTGCTGTATATCCTGCCTAAATTCTCTCTTAAAAGCAAAGAGAAGACGATGGCTCGTAAGGCATACGCGATTGATCCTGCTTTTATTGATGAACATGACCAAGCGTTACTCACTGAGAGTTATGGATTAAGACTTGAAAACGTAGTCGCATTAGAGATTGCTCGTCGTATTAATAGCGACTACCAGCAAGTATATTATCTGCGTAAAAATAAAGAGTTTGAGGTTGATTTTGTTGTAGTAGAACGAAGTCATGTAAAAGAGTTGATACAAGTAACATACGATTTCAGCAACCCGACGGATAAGTTATACAAACGCGAAATAGAAGGACTGACTCGCGGTTCGGCTCTAACGCATTGTGATAATCTGACACTTATAGTGATGTATGGGGAGACGGGCACGATTGAGTATGACGGAAAGAAAATCCGCGTGGTAAGTGCCGTTGATTGGCTGATAGAGAACTAACTACGATTATAATTACAATATGGTCATTATGATAGGATCGATAGATATAAACGGGGAAATATACGAATTTGAAAAATACAGATTTAACGATTTGATACATTGAAGAATTTAGACGGCATTTGTCGGATAGAATCAGCTTGACAATATATGACAACAGAAATACGACATACAGAAAACGGCGAAAGCGGGATATTCACCGCATGGCAAAACGATGTGCAAGTCGGTGAGATGACTTACTTGCGGAGCGGTTCTAAGGGAGTCTGGAATAGTCGGGGTGAAGTGGTAAGTGCAGGCAATAGTGAGTGTGAGACCTGTTGTGCTGACAACAATGCTATTAAAGCCGATGTTGCAAGCAAGAGGTTTGTCACAGAGCAAATGGTGATTAACCATACGCAGGTGTTTGACGGCTACGAGGGACAAGGTATTGCGCGGCAGTTGGTGATGGCGGCGGTGGATTTTGCCCGCAAAGAGGGTAGAAAAATCATGCCCGTCTGCTCCTACGCCAAAGCTGTACTGACACGCACAGACGAATATCAGGATGTATTATAAATGATATATCATCGTTACCAAACTGACAGAGCATCAGATGGAATGGGAGTATGTATGTGGATT
>CAMHOK010000039.1 GCA_946186735.1 uncultured Bacteroidales bacterium | reverse complement strand
ACTCGTAGTAGAAATGGTAGGCGGAGATGTCGAGGTCAGCAAACCCGACAAAGAAACGCACGGGCATCTTCAGCGCTTCTTCAGCCTCGTGCACAGCCTCGATGAACTGACGCTCATGCAGCTTCTCTCCGGTCATGGTAACGATGCCGTTAACTTTCTGTATCATGTGAACGGTAGGTGTGTTCAGGAACGACGGTCCTACTTCCAGCAGGTCGTTCATGTTGTAGCGATAGAGACCGGCGTAGGTGGTAACGAAGGGGCAGTAGCGCTTGCCCTCTTGCAGTTCATGCAGCTGCAGGAACTTAGGATGATCGCTCTCGAGGTCTTTCTCTTCGATGAACTCATAATAGTGCATGTGTGGGAAGAGGACGGTGTTGTTGGTGTCGTCAAGCACAAGTCCGAAACGGCACTCCGAAGAGAAATAGCCGAACTCCTGATGCAGCATGGTCTCGGGGAATGAGTCTTTGAACTTATCAAGATAGACCTTGGTGTTACCGCATTTCCATGTGTTGAGTATCTGCATGTTGGGCCAATAGTGTTTAGGCAGTACCCGCCCGTATTTCTCTTTGAGGGCACGCAGCTCGGCGGCACGCTCAGGGTTGGGTTTGAGGTATGGTTGAATGGCATCGCGGATCTCTTGCGGTATGTTTAGCGAAGCGTTGAGTGTTCCTTTCTCGATATCTTCAACATAACTGTCGTAGTACTCGTTGACGTTGTTCTGCATCTCAACGATGGTTGAGGGGTTGGCAGTAACGATGAGTGTGATGTTACGCTCTATACCCATACGCATGATAGTATAGTAACGTGCGGTATAGTCAGCGATAGAGAACACGTCTGCCGGCGAAGCATAGAGTTTTTTGACGAACTTAGGGCAGTCGCGCTGTGTAACGCCGCTCACTGAACCGAAGACAGTGCCGTCAGGAGCATAGCCTTCGATGACCTTGCCAACGATGGAGACGATCTTGCCGGTGAAGACTTTAGGTTTGTTCTTGATGAAGTTGAAGAGCCATACCTTAGTCATCTTGCCATAGACGGTGTCCATATAGACCTTGGTGATAGGAATCCACTTGGGCTCCTTGGTGGTACCGCTGGTGGTGGCGTACATGATAGGCTTGCCGGGGAAGAGGATGTCGGCTTCGCCGTTCTTATGACGGTCGATATACGGGCGCAGGTTCTCGTAGTCTTGTGCCGGCACATATTTCTGATAGAGAGCGTAAAGCTCCTCATCTGTTTTAGCCTCAAGGATCTCTGCGAAATGGTGTTCTTTACCATACTCAGTATCTTTGGCGTAGGTGAGTATGCCGCGAAGAGTCTGTTCACTTGCCTTGCGAGGATTGCGAGAGGCTTGCTTGAGTTTAAGATATTGTATCCCACCTGCTACTCCGAGCAGAAAATTAGGGACAAAAGCACTTACCGGTTTTTCCATAATAAATCGTGTTTTTTTGATTTCAACCCGCAAAGGTACTCATAAATATTTTAATGGCAAAATTTTTATTTGTTAGGATTGGCTATGATCTCAGTGTGGAATAGTAGAGTTAACAAGGAACAAGGGACTTTCACTTTTTGTTGTCAGAAATTACTAAAATTTATTCAACAAACATGCATCTATATCTCCACCGTCTCTAACTCAAGCACGCTCGACACAATGTGAGTTGCTTTTTTATGGTATCTCTATAGTTGTCGATCTAAAAGTGCTTTTTTGTAAATGTTCGTGTGTTAAAAAATGACATCTGCATTGTTTTGGCATGTTGTTTGCAAATATACACGGGCTTCGCAGCTAAAGAACAGATGATGGAAAGACGAAAAAAATCAATATATATGACAAGAACTATTAACAATCGCAGATTTTTGGCTGTCATAATGGCAGTCGTAAGTCTATCTGCGCCATGTAGAGGAGGCGATACTATTCGCTACACCCTTGCTGCATGCCGCACGATGGCATTAGAAGAAGGTTCTACTAACCGTTCGAGTCAGGAGTTGCTACGCGCAGCAGAGCTTAACCGAAAGGCAGCTATGGCGGCTGCATTCCCTAAAGTGAGTGCTAACGGAACATACTCTTGGAACTCAGAGAAGATGCACCTGTTAGCCAATGAGACCGCTTTTGACTTCGGCACAGCCGGTGTGTCTGCTGACGGCACTCCATACTTCAACTGGAGCCAAGAGACTCCGCTAAGCCGTTTGGCGACTGACTTGGAAGGTACACGCTTGCAGAAACACATAGTTGACTTGCAGTCGGACGCAGGGCAGAAGATTGCTCAGGCATATCAGCAGGTGTATAACACTATGACGGTGGACCTCACTCATGTGGCAGTGGCACAAGTGGGTATCACTCAGCCTATCTACACCGGCGGCAGGCTCACGCAGGCTTATGAGATAGCCAAAGCCACTGAGCACATAGCCTCTATCGAAGCCGATACCAAGCACGACGAGGTGATAGCCAAGGTGGATGAAGCTTATTGGCGTGTGGTGTCGGTAGAGCAGAAACGCCGTTTAGCAGACAATTACTATAACCTGCTCTGTAAGTTAGAGAGCGACGTTAGTGCACTGATGCAAGAAGGTCTTGCTACGCAATCGGACCTGCTGAAGGTGCGCACCAAACGCGGTGAAGCAGAAGTGAAGAAACTGCAGGCAGAGAACGGTCTTGTCCTATCGCGTATGGCGTTAGCACAACTATGCGGACTGCCTTTAGATGCTGTGTTCACCTTAGACGAGAGCGGCTTGGAAGATACAACACTGGCTACAGACACTATAGACGCGACCACAGCGGCAGCTAACCGCAAGGAGCTGCAACTTGTTGAGGAAGCCGAGCATATAGCCCGCAGCAATGCCAAGCTCATGGCAGCAGGTCTGCAACCAAATATCGTTGCTTCTGCCGGATATGTCTATACCAACCCTTACGCCACCAACGGCATCCGTAACGACTGGCATGGGCAAGGCTTCTTCTCAGCCGGTGTGGTAGTGAACGTGCCTATTGCGCACGCCGACGACATACTGCGTTATAAGGCAGCCAAGCATACAGCCAACGCTGCTGCGATGAAAGTGGAAGAGACCAAACAGTTGCTCACTTTGCAGATAACGCAAGCCAACCAGAAACTCATGGAGTCGCAGCAGAAGATAGCCGTAGCGCGACTGACATGCAGCAACGCCGACGAGGTACTGCGTATGGCACAAGAGTCGTTTGCTTCGGGCATGATCTCCACCTCGGAACTGATGCAGGCACAGACGGCATGGATGGCAGCAGCCACCGACCTCTTAGATGCCGAGACAGAGGCTAAAGTGAATGAGACACGCCTCAGACAATACACTAAAGGATTATAAACTTGATAAAAACATAAAAGATATGAAAAGAGAAAGAGAAGGAAGTCTGCTTCTTGGCTTAGTTGCACTATTGGTTGTAGTGATAGTTGTAGCATTAGTCGGCGTGTTTGCCCTCCGTCCGGAAGAGACCTTGATTCAGGGGGAGTCGGAAGCAGCCGAATATCGCGTATCAGGCAAGGTGCCCGGCAGAATAGAGATGTATTTCTACGAGGAGGGCGACATGGTGAAGAAAGGCGACACCTTGGTTGCCATCTATTCGCCTGAGGTAGAAGCCAAGAAAGAGCAGGCATTAGCTGCCCGTGATATGGCTGAGGCAGTGAACGAGAAAGCCAAGAACGGTGCTCAGCGCGAGCAGATAACCGGTGCATACGAGTTGTACCAGAAAGCCAAAGCAGGCGAGGAGATCTACCGCAAGAGTTACGAGCGTGTCCAACGGCTTTATGAGAAAGGAGTGGTGAGCGAGCAGAAGCGCGATGAGGTACAGGCTGAGTATAAGGCAGCCGTAGCCACCGTGCGTGCGGCAAGGAGCCAGTACGACATGGCACTTGCCGGTGCCCGCAAGGAAGATAAAGCCGCAGCCGAGGCACAGGTGGCACGTGTCGATGCGGTACTCAAAGAGGTGGCTGCCGCTGAGGCAGAGAGGTATCTGCTCTCACCATGCGACGGCGAGGTGAGCGAGATGTTCCCTAAGGTGGGCGAACTGGTAGGGCAGGGTAGTCCGGTGATGGCTATCGTTGATATGAACGATGTGTGGTTCACCTTCGCCGTAAGAGAGGACATGTTGCACGACTTCACCATAGGTGGTGTCATAGAAGTGAAAATACCTGCTTTAGGCGACACCAAGTACCCGTTGACAGTAACCCATATCAAAGCCATGGGCACCTATGCCACATGGCGCTCCACCAAACAGAACGGAGGATACGACGTCCGCACTTTTGATGTCAAGTGTCGTCCGCTCAGCACTATACCTAACCTGCGACCGGGAATGACAGCCTTGGTCGTAAAGAACTAACCAAATACCAATTGGTAAATGGTAAATGTCAAAATGCTAAATAATGTCGATACTTATTAATATATGGCACGTGATGCAGCGTGAGGTCAGGCAGATGTTTGCCCGTCCGCTGTATATGTTCGCCTCGGTGGGAGTGATGCTGCTGTCCACGTTCTTCTTCCTCACTCTGATGCGTCAGGGTGCGGCAGAGCAGATGCCGATGGCTGTGGTGGACTTAGACCAGACAAGTATCTCGCGCCGCCTGTGCCACGAGATGCAGGCGACCTCGTCGGTTGACGTATGTATGATAACCTCATCCTATGCCGAAGCCCGCGAGGCTATGCAACAAGGACATATATACGGTATCTTTGTCGTCCCCGAAGGCTTCTACAGCGACCTTGTGGCATTCAAACGACCGCAGATAGACTTCTACGTGACCAACGCCTACACCGTAGGCGGCAACACCGCGTATAAGCAGATGCTCACGGTGGCAAACCTTGTGTCGGGAGCCTTTCAACGCGAGGTGCTCAGAAAGAAAGGTATGTCGGAAGATATTATCATGAAACGAATACAGCCCCTCACCATCGAGGGGCACATGGTGGCTAACCCGTGGGGCAACTACTCGGTGTATCTTGTCAGCACCATACTGCCAGGCATATTAGGGCTGATATGTATCATGCTCACCATCTTCGCTATAGGCTACGAACTGAAGATGCAGACCTCTCACGAATGGCTGCACACCGCGGGCAACAACTACACCGTGGCAATGATAGGCAAACTGATACCTTATACGCTGGTGTATGTTGTTTTAGGAATAGGTTGCCACACTATCCTCTACCGTTTCGCAGGTTTCCCGGTCAACGGCAGTCATGCACGCCTGCTCTTCGGACTGATACTGTTTATCTTCGCTATGGAGGCTATGGGTATCTTTCTCATAGGCTGTCTGCCTACGTTGCGTGACGCTATCTCTATCGGAGCATTGTATTCGATGCTCGGCTTCTCACTGTCGGGCTTCACTTACCCCGTAATGAGCATGTTGCCGGCAGTGCAAGCTCTGGCTAACCTCGAACCGCTGAGGCACTACTACCTCATCTACGTCAACGAAGCATTGATGGGAGCACCCGTGCAGAACAGCATGGTTCCGGCATTGTCGCTTTGCGCGTTCATGCTGCTGTCGCTCATAGCAGCACCACGATTGCATAAGGCTTTGATTTATCAAAATTATCCGCTTAAATAATGGCACATCATATATCAAGACATCTGTGGCTTCAGACTTTGGACACGTACAACGTGTTTATTACTGAACTCAAACGCATCTTCCGCGACCCGGGAGTGACGGTTATCTTCATTGTCGCCACACTCGTTTACCCTTTCCTTTACAAAGCTATCTACTGGAACGAACAGATAACCGATATACCCGTTGCCGTAGTTGACATGAGCCAATCGACAGAGAGCCGCGAGTTCCTGCACAAATGGAACGCTACGCCCGATGTCAAGCTTGCCTATAGTTGCGCATCGATGGCAGAAGCTCAAAAACTGCTGCGCGACCAGAAAGTGCACGGCATCATCTATTTCCCTTACGACTTCGCCTCGCAACTTGCCGACCCGTTCGGGCAGGCACATATATCGCTCTACTGCGACATGTCGTCGTTCCTATACATGAAAGGCGTCTATCTGAGTTGCAACCAAGTGATGCTGGAGTCGATGCGCTCGATACAGATCGACCGCTACGAACAGATGGGCATGGACAAAGAGTTCGCATGGACATTAGTACAAGACGCACCCTACACCGAGACGGCACTCTTCACGCCTACAGGCGGCTACGGCTCGTTCCTCATACCGGCGGTGTTAGTGCTCATACTGCATCAGACACTGTTTTTCGGAATATGTATGTTGGGTGGTACTGCACGCGAAGAGAACAACGAACTATATTGTATTCCGGGCCGGCGCCGTGACTACTCAGTGCTCAGAATCATCTTCGGCAGAGGTGCGGCATATTTTGTCATCTACTACACATTGGCAGTTATCCTTTTAGTGGCACTGCCACGACTGTTCAATCTGCCGCATATAGGACAAGTGGGCGATATCATGCGATTTATCGTACCTTATCTGTTGGCAACGATATTCTTCTCGATGTGCGTGAGCGTGTTTATCCGCAACCGCGAGTCGGGCATGGTGCTGCTTATCTCCTCATCGCTGATCTTCCTCTTCCTTGCAGGCATATCATGGCCTAAAGAGATGATACCCGACGCATGGCGCTATCTGTCATACATCATTCCATATACATCCGGTGCACATGGGTTTATACACCTCTCATCTATGGGTGCCACCCTATGGACCACCCGCGCCGAATACAACACCCTATGGATTCTCACCGCAGCCTATTTCATCATCGCCTGTCTGCTGCTCTTCTTTACCGGCTGGTACAACGAAAAACAAAAAGCCTTAGTTTGAGTTGATGTCCTTACGTTGTTGGTCATGCTTGATTTGTTTGTCCTAAATCGGATTCAGGAATATGAACATATTTGCATATCTCCTCCGCCATTTGATTCATCTCCACGCAATGCGCGCGGGTGACATGGCGTTTGGTGGGATCGTATTCCCATGGTGAGAGGATCAGCACACGTCCGGCGGCGACGGAGTCGAACAAGGCGTCTGAGGGTTTGTAATAATCGCGAAAACCATTGTCGGCGATATAGATAATAGGATGTTCTTGAGCAAGGAGAACAGCTAACACTTCTTTCTCCTTGTTGGAGATGAAGGGCGAGACCATCACAGTTCCCTGTCGAGCAGCCAGCATACAGCCGTTCATATAGTCGCGCAAACGGGTATTATCGCCGTGCATTGCCTCGTCTATCATAGTGCGGCGGACATGAACGGGCGCATATTTTGTTGCCTGCAATAATGCGACATTGCCGACAGCTCGATAGGTACGCCCTGCAATCTCGATGCCGTCCTGCACTCGGAAGAATCCCGGCATGAGTTTTTTCGTAGCAAGGCGTTGAGGATTGAGCATTACATATCTGACCATCGTATCTAATTGCCCCTTTCTCGACAAAGGTCGCACAAACGGCATCTCGTGGAAAAGCGGGTCGACAGTATGTTCGTATTCGGTCTGTTCTGTTACTGTATGTTCGTTCTCCCGCATTGAATGCGGGACAATAGACATACTATAGGCACGCCCTATTTTCTTTTCCCCTTGCCAAAATCCGCGAACGACAGTGAGTATGCTCTTGGGCATTGGTTTGGTGACATGCCAGATGGCATGCAGATGATCGGGCATGAGGCTAAAGCTCATAATGCGTATCTCGGGGCAGCGTTGGGGTAATGCTTGCAAATGTGCGAGCACCTGCCGCCCGAGATCTGACCATTCCACCCATGCCTGTTTGGGGTCGTTCTCAGGTATGACAAGCGTACCGAGCAAAGGCTGACGACTTGTGACTGTCAGTGTGATATGATAGATACCGACACCCCGCCATGCGGTGCCAGGTTCTTGCCAATGCCATTTGTCTTGATCGTCATTAGTCATGGTTTCTTGCTTTGAAACGGCGGATATAATCCACCGAGAAGTGACATACACTTACCCCTATTACCACCTAACCGTAAATCCTGCATGAACGTTGATGCCGGCTTGGGCGTAGTACCATGGCCAACAAGCTTTGCCATCCATGAAATAGGAGCAATCGCTGCCGCCGTTAGACGCGTACTTGGCATTGAAGATATTATTGAGCTGACATAGTAGTTTTACCTCCGGTACTGCTTTGTTGCCCTTACCCCATTTCTTGGTCGGTAGGTCGTATTGCAGATTAACATTCGTAGTCGTATATGCCTTGAGCATAGCCGTCTGGTTTTGGGTGTTGTCAAGATATTGCTTTCCTGTAACATTAGTTTGGATTGTCCCTACAAATCCGGCGATATCGAAAGTAAAAAGACTCATTCCTGTTACCATTGGTGAGAATGCTATTGTCGTCTCTTTGAAGAAGATGTCTTCTTCGCCTGTCCATTCCCAGTTCTCGTCATAGCGTGTGATGGTCTCGGTGTAGTTCAGTATCTTATTGCGCGACAGTACGACATTACCTTCCCATCGGAACCAGTTGGTGAATTTCACTCCGGCACTCAGCTCCATACCCATACGGTATGAGTCCTTCACGTTAGTAGTACTTTGTTTGCCTACATCGTTCACTCGTCCTGTGAGCACCAATTGATTGTCATAGTCCATAAAATAGAGGTTGAGCCCAATATTAAAACGCGAGTGAGCGTATTGGTATCCTAACTCGTAGTCGTATAGTCTTTCCGCTTCGGGCATCTTGCCGATATAGCTCTTCGTAGCAGGGTCAAAAATGATATTCTCTGTATAGTTGGAGCGGCTCGGTTCGCGATTGGCTATAGCGAACGAACCCGCCAGCAGATGCCCACTATTCTGATAAGTCAGACCTGCCTTGGGGTTGAAGAAATGGAAGTCTTTGCTTAATGGCAGCTCGCTCATACTGTCATCGCTCATACCCCTCATCGAGTAGCGGATAAAACGGTACTGTAGGTCGGCATACAGACTCAATTTTTCCTGCGCACGATTAATCACGCGCCAGTTGGCTTTGGCATAGGTATTGGCATCAATCTTGTTTGCGCTATTTCGATAGTATTCATAGTGAAAAGGGAGAGGGGTGGCAGAAGGTGTTTCTAAATAGTCCAGAATACCCCAGTGAGCTCCTATATAGTCGTTAGCGGAGACGCCTATCTGTGCATCAACAGCCTCCGAGATATATTTGGTAGAGAGAACAACTCCTGCAAAATGGTTCTCTAACCATTTCTGGTAAAAGCCATAACTCTTGCCGCTGTCGCTGAGTCCCCAATAGCTGTATTTTTTCTTTTTGTATTGTTCGTAGTCACCTTTGCCGTGAGTGTAATGCAGTGTTGCATTCAAACTCCATTGCGGCGTGAAGCGATGTGTAACAGCTATCTGTGCGTTCTGTTGGGCATACATATCCCAGTTCAATGAATCTGCAGGATTGGTCCGCCTGTCGGCTCCGTTAATGCCGTATGCAGTCTCGTAGTCAACGCCTTCCCATGCCTGAGCCGTTTTTTCCCGTCCTCCGAAGATGCGCCCTACTACTTGCGTCTTTTTTCCATACCAACCAAAATCGCCGTAATAACTATATAGATCGCTTGTAGAGTGGTATAAAAAACCGTCGGAATTGACTTTACTGAATCGAGCGTTGGCTACCCATCTGCCGGGCAACACTATATGAGCGTTAACCATCTCTTTGAAGGTGTTGTACATACCACCATTGAACGCTATACTCAGCCGTGACTTATCTTCTTCGTCGTTGGTAGCCCGTAATCCATCATCCGTCCTCATGTTGATACTTGCACCGAAAGAGGCGGAGCCGTTCGTACTGGTACCTACACCACGCTGCACATTAACACTGCTCAAGCTTGATGCCATATCCGTCATGTTCACCCAGAAAACCGTCTGGCTCTCTCCGTCGTTGAGCGGCACGTCGTTCACTGTCATGTTGATGCGCGTATGGTCTGTACCACGTACGCGAAAATAAGTATAACCAACGCCCAAACCGTCATCGGAAGTGGCAACAAGCGATGGAGTGACGGACAGCAGATAGGGTAGGTTCTGACCCGTGTTGTCGCGATTGAGCTCCTCGTGGGTCATCTCCTGCTTGCTGACCGTAGTCTGCATGACAGGAGCACTGACAACCACCTCGTCTAATAAGACCTTTGGTGTGATGAAGAGTGTGTCTTGATTACTTACTTGTGCATTGTCTTGCACGGAATCTTGCGCACTAAGCGGCGCACTCGGAAGCAGGGCAAACGCACCTGCGATAATCAGCCATGACGGGCTGATGCAAAAGTTTGATGTTTTCATTTTCCTTAGCAGCATTACCTGCTCAGGTTCAACGGGTTTGTTCTCAGCCTTCAGGCACCCCGAATGAACAAGAGAAGAATTGTTGTTATTTTCGCTTGCAAAATTACTAAAATCTCATGACATGAGCAAATATAATGTAAGAACCACCCCTAATAATAAAGAACCACCCCTAACCCCTCCTTGGTAAGGAGGGGAGTTCTAACAACGCAGTGTTCTAAAAATATGTCTCTACATTTTCATATTTCAGAAAATTGTTGTAATTTTGCACGGGGTAGTAAGTATGGCGTAGATTTAGAGAATTAAAACTGAGTTTTTTTGCTGATGTACACACACACTCACACACACGATCGGGCGCTCTGCGAAGAGACCGGCTTCTTTGCAGAAAAGAGGGTTTGTGCTGTTGTGCGCGGCAGAAAGATTATGACCAACCCTTAAGTGGCAGGCGCTTTATGCGTTTGTCGCTTGTTTTTTTATACATTTATAAGCTTGTTTTTTATACGTTTGATAATAATCATAACGCTAATAATCATAAAGCAAATAATCATCATAAATAATATCGGTATGAATCTACAATCATTTGTTAAGGTCCTGTATGCAGGATGTGTGTGCTGCTTAGTCGTGATGACAGGTTGTGTTAAGTTGCCTGAAGAGCAACACACGAGTTATGAAACGCTTACTCTTACGCGTGAGACTGTAACGGCTCCGCTGTCATGGAGTGCTTCAATCCGAGGTGCGGGCGATGTGTCAATCGTGGCACGCAGTACGGGTACGCTCAACGAGATCAGAGTAAAAGATGGTCAGCGTGTGAAAGCCGGTACGGTGCTTTTTGTTCTTGATCAAAGGATTGCTTCAAATGTTCTTGAGCATGCCAAGGCCGATTTGCAGACCGCTATAGCCAATCTGGACAATGCTCGTTTGGAAGCCGAGAGCAACAAAGAGTTGGCGGAGCAGGGTATCATCAGCGATTACCTGCTTCGTAAGAGCCTTAATGTGTTGCAGTCGGCTGAGGCCCAAGTGTCTCAGGCAAAGGTAGCTGTCAAAGATGCTGAGTTGCGATTGGATTTCTGCACTATCAAGAGTCCGGTGGACGGATTGGTAGGTGATATCTTACCGCATGTGGGCGATGTGATATCCGAAGGTGAGATGCTTACGCGTGTAGCGGGAGTGAGTAAGATGGAAGCCAGCTTCTCGCTCACCGAGAGTCAGGTACATGCCATGGTTAACGAGCTCGGTTCGTTAGACGAAGTGCTTAAGGTTGCACCGCCGCTCACACTGCGTTTCAAGGATGGTAGCGAGTACTCAGAGAAGGGGCATATCACCAGTTTCTCGGGAATGGTAGATCAGCGTACCGGTTCGGTAACATGTATCGTTACTTTCCCCAACCCTAAGGGTGAGCTCTTCTCGGGCATGCAGGGAACAGTCGTGATGCCGATAGAGTGGGCAGATGTGATGCTTGTGCCACTCACCTCTATTGTGCGTATTCAAGACAAAGCGCTTATATATAAGGTGGGAGCTGACAGCTTGGCTACCGGTGCTATCGTAGAGATAGAAGAGCTTGGCGACGGTGAGCGTGCCGTCATAGTGTCAGGTGCTGAGGTTGGTGAGACCATCGTTGCCAAAGGTGCTGCTAATGTACATGAAAAAGACAAAGTAATCTTTTAAGGTATGAATAGGGGAAATATATTCGTAGATAGGAAGGTGATGGCGGTATGTATATCGCTGCTTATTGCCTTGGTAGGCTTTATTTGCCTCAATACCCTGCCCATTGAGCAGTATCCTGATATTGCTCCTCCTACGGTGATGATCACCACTTCTTACACCGGAGCTGATGCCAACACGGTGATGAAGTCGGTAGTGATGCCGATTGAGGAAGCGGTCAACGGTGTGGAGAACATGGCATACATGACCTCTGAAGCCAGTGCTACGGGCGATGTGAGTATCAATGTCTTTTTCAAGCAAGGAACCGACCCTGATATGGCGGCTGTCAATGTGCAGAACCGAGTGTCGGCGGCTTTAGGTCTGCTGCCACAAGAGGTAACGCGTGTGGGTGTGAAGGTGGAGAAAAGGCAAAACAACATCCTGCAAATCACTGCTCTGGTAAGCCGAGACGGAAAGTTTGACAATGACTTTATTGCCAACTACATAGACATCAACGTCAAACCTCGTCTGTTGCGTGTGACAGGTGTGGGAGCTATTCAGTTGTTGGGTAACACTTATTCGCTGCGTATCTGGATGAAGCCGGATGTGATGGCTCGTTATGGTCTTGACCCGCAGGATATCTTTGCCGCTATAGGCAACCAGAACATGGTGGCAGCCACCGGTTCGCTTGGTGAGCAGAGCGGCAACACTTATCAATACAACCTTGAGTATAAAGGTCGTTTGCAGTCGATTGCAGAGTTTGAAGACATAGTGTTGCGCACCTCCAATGGCAATGTGTTGCATCTGAGAGATGTGGCAGATGTGGAGTTAGGCGCTCTGAGTTATAGTTTCTCCTCGCGTGTGGATGGTAAGCCCGGTGTGGCCTTCATCATCAACCAAGCCCCCGGTGCCAATGCAACCGAGGTCAATGCCGCTATTGGTGAGATATACGAAGACATTAAGCAAACGATGCCTGCCGGATTGGAGTTCACCATCTTGCAGACCTCCGACGATTTCCTCTATGCTGCTATGCATAATGTGGTAGAGACGCTTATTATCGCTATCCTGCTCGTTATCTTGGTAGTTTATTTCTTCTTGCAGAACTTCAAAGCCACGCTCATACCATCTATCTCTATCATCGTATCGTTGTTAGGCACATTTGCTATTGTCAAGGTTGCGGGTTTCTCGCTGAATATATTAACTCTCTTTGCTTTAGTGTTGGCTATCGGTACCGTCGTCGATGATGCCATCGTGGTTGTAGAAGCGGTGATGGCGAAGATGGAGTCGGGCTATAAGTCGGCTTATAAAGCCACCAAAGATGCTATGAGCGAAGTAACGGTGGCTGTTATCAGTTGTACGCTGGTGTTCATGGCAGTGTTCATCCCCGTAACCTTCATGCCCGGCACTTCCGGCACTTTCTTTACTCAGTTTGGTATAACGATAGCCAGTTCGGTGGGTTTGAGCTGTATCTCGGCGCTGACGCTTTGTCCTGCCCTCACAGCTATGCTTTTCCGTCCGAAAGACGAACAGAAAGAGCAGCGCAAGGGTCTTAACTACTGGGTAAAGACCGCTTACGAAGCAGGGTATAATGCTATCTTGGGTAAGTATAAGAACGGCGTTTCCCGTTTCTTGCAGAAGCCTCGCCGAGCATGGCTGTGGCTCTTGGCTGCTGTGGTTGCAATGGTATTCGCTATGCGTGCCTTACCTTCGGGCTTAGTGCCGCAAGAAGACCAAGGTGTTTTCCTTGTGGATGTTACAGCCCCTGCCGGCTCGCCGCTTGTGGAGACTGACAAGATAATGGCTCAGGTGGAAGAGCATGTGCTACGATTGGAAGAAGTGGAGAGCTATGCCAAGATCTCCGGTTTTGGTATCGTCTCCGGTACGGGTGTCAATTATGGTACGCTCGTTGTTCGCCTCAAACCATGGGATAAGCGTAAAGGTATGGAGCATTATATTGATATGGTAATGGCGAAGTTGTACTACTCGTGCGAAGATATCAAGGATGCTCAGGTCTTCCCCGGTCAGATGCCACAGATCCCGGGTTATGGTAATAGTGATGGTATTGACCTGCAGATGGAGGACTTGCAAGGCGGTGATATGTCGAAGTTCAACGAAGTGGTCAACTCTTTCCTCGCCGAGTTGCAAAAACACAAAGAGGTACAGATGGCTATATCGCTTTATTCGGAGTCGTATCCTAAATTTAAGGTGGATGTCAACGCCACGCAGTGCGACCGCGCCGGTATATCTCCGGATATGGTGCTCAACACCTTAGGTGCTTATTGCGGTAGTGCATACATAAGCAACTTCAACCAATATGGCAAGGTCTATCGTGTCATGGCAGGTGCTGCACCTGAGTATCGTCTTGACCCCAATTCACTCAATAA
>CAMHOK010000038.1 GCA_946186735.1 uncultured Bacteroidales bacterium | reverse complement strand
CTCAGTGCCGTCAACCACGAACAGACGGATACTCAGTCCCACTTGCGGAGCTGCCAGACCACAGCCATCGGCATTAGTGAGGGTATCAAACATGTCGGCAACCAGTTTCTTGAGCTCAGGATAAGAAGAGTCGATATCTTTTGTCTCGCGACGCAAGACAGGCTGACCATATAAGTAGATAGGTAAAATCATTGGGATAATTTATTTTTCGTTGATTCATATTCTTTTGCTCTCAATATAATCTTCGAGGATGATACATGCCGCCAACTTATCAACCACTGCTTTGTCTTGCCTCTGTTTCTTCTTCATCCCGCCATCTATCATAGCTCTGTGCGCCAAGACGGAAGTGAAACGCTCGTCATACATGGTTATCGGCACATCGGGAAAGACTCGCTTAAACTCTTTGATGAAAGGTTGCAGGTAGGTCATCGACTCCGACGCTTCGTTGTTCATCTGCTTGGGCAGTCCCACTACCACCATCTCTACCTCGTTCTGCTGAAGATAGCGGCGGAGGTAGTCGATGAGAGTATGTGTGGGGATAGTCTCCAACGGAGTGGCTATAATCTGCATGGGGTCGGTGTGCGCCAATCCCGTACGCTTTCGTCCATAGTCGATAGCAAGAACACGAGGCATATTAGTGTTTTTAAAGCTGTTGGTTAACTACAGTAGGTGCTACGATGCCGAGACTCATCTCTTCTCGTCCCATCCGAAGGGATGCGGAGCGAGCGGCAGTCGGGCAAGCGGATGATAATCGCCTCTGAGTCCGATAGGTACGGAGTTGCGTATCTGCGCCACCATCTCTATGCACGGACGAGCCTCGCTGATGCGGAACCCTTCGCCCGACAAGATCCGTCTATAGCTCTCCGTATGGAGCTCGGTGAAGCCTTGCGAGAACTCGAACTCATCGCCGTCGATAGAGAGTGTGCGATAGGTGCGTTTCTCACCCTGGACAGCATTAGGGGGCAGACAATCGGCATTGATAGAAAGGAAATAGCGGACGCGAGCGCGCTCTAAGTCGAGGAAACCGGCCACACGGTCGAAAGACATGACATGAACGATGTTCTGACGCACCGGACCGAAGATCCATTGCAGCATGTCGTAGAAATGTACGCCGATATTGGTAGCTATACCTCCCGACTTATGCACATCGCCTTTCCAACTGCTGTAATACCACTTGCCGCGCGAGGTGATATAAGTGAGGTCAACATCATACACTTTATCTTTAGGTCCTTGCTCAATCTTCTTCTTGAGGGCAGCAATAGAGTCGTGCAGACGCAACTGAAGGATAGTGTAAGCCTCATGACCCGACTCTCGCTCCAACTCCACGAGGTTGTCGATATTATACGGGTTGAGCACCAAGGGTTTCTCACATATCACATTGACGCCGAGGCGCAGACCATAGCGAATGAAGGCATCGTGAGTGTAGTTAGGCGTACATATACTCAGCCAGTCGAGAGGCTGGGCTGTGCGCATCTGCTTCGAGCAGAAACGGTCGAACTGCTCGTTCTCCGTATAGAAAGAGCAGTCAGGGAACGAACTGTCGAGCCGTCCGACGGAGTCGAACTTATCGTATGCTACCATCAGGTTGTTACCTGTATCGGCTATCGCCTTAATGTGCCGAGGAGCAATATAACCTGCAGCACCTATCAATGCAAAATTTTTCATCTATTTTTTATATTCTGATGACGAAGAGCTGACTGCTTGTTCAGCACTTCATCTGTTTCCAAACGGCAAAGGTACGATTTTTTTCTCAATTAGGCAAATCTGAACATATATCAGCGTTTGGGATAATAGAATCGTCCCACAAACACTCTATCCACAAAGCCTGTCTCGGGGTTGGTCCTGTCAGGATGTGCGGGGTCTTTGTATCTCCACGCACTATAGGTGAAAGTGGCACCGGAGCTAAGACCTAAAGCGTCCAACTCTTCGTACTTGAGTTTGCTCGTCTTCTTACGCATATACTTGGCGCACAACGAGTCGCACTTCTCAAGCGTAGGTGCTTTGAAAGTGCGGGCACCGCCCAACTGACAATCGTGGTCGATAAGGTAATTGGTGATGAGCTGATAATCTTGGGGAGTGAACGAGGCTATCTTTTGTTCAAGATCATAGATATACACTATCTCTCTCTTGTCTTCTGCACACGAGCAAAGAAGGAACAAGAGTAGCGAGAGCAGCAAAATATTTATCTGGCGCATGTGTGTTATCGTTTTTAGAATTATGTATCTCCGTCAAAGCACTTATGTCCTTATACAAGAATTACGAACCACGCAAAGCGCAATTCGTAATTCTTAAGAAAGGTACTGCTATTTACTCTTGGTTGAGTGTTACGCGTTTGAACTCGGTAACGGTGATGTTGTTCTTCTTGAGCACATCCTTAACGAGTTCTTTGTCTTCCGACATTACATATACTTGCTCTACCAGAGTTGACTCTTTGAGGAATTTCTGCAGACGACCTTGAGCGATCATCTCCACTTTCTTCTCATTGATGTTCTGTGCAGCCTCAGCGGGCACTTCGGCGCGTATCTTGCGAGCGGTAGCGGCTTGCTCTTCGGTGAGCCAACCTTTGGCAAGGTTGCTCTCAACGTGGTCGTCAGAGTCGGCATGAGCAGGATTGATACCGGCCTTACGCAGTGCGTTCTCAACGGCTTTGTTGACCTCGTCTTGTTTGGTTTTCTCGATAGCCACATTCAGCTCACGCTCTTTAACCTGAGCGGGCACATGGTCAGCATCGATAGCGATAGGCGACATAGCGGCTACCTGCATCGATATACCATGAACGATCTCTTGGTTGGCGTCAGCCTCAGCTACTGCTACCAGCGACGAGAGTTTGTTGCCGAGGTGGTTGTAAGCGTCCACTTTCTGTCCGCGAACGAAGACATAGTCGCTCAGCTCCATCTTCTCGCCTGTAACGCCCGAACGCTCGGTAACCCAGTCGGTGATGGTGCGACCGTCAACCACTTCGTTCTTGAGAGCCTCAAGATCGGCGGGTTTGCGGTCCATAGCTACATCGAGAATGAGCTTAACCAATGCAACGAAATCAGCGTTCTTAGCAACGAAGTCGGTCTCGCACTTTACGGCAACGATAGCGGCGAAGCCATCTTCTGCCTTTGCCAGCACGCAACCTTCAGAAGCCTCACGGTCAGAGCGCTTTGCAGCGATAGCCTGACCACGCTTACGGAGGAGGTCTTTAGCCTGCTCAAAGTCGCCATTGGCCTCTTCGAGGGCTTTCTTCACATCCATCATACCTGCGCCGGTGATGTCGCGCAGTTTCTTAATATCAGCAAGTGTTACTGCCATAATAGTTGTATTTAACGGAGTTAATGATTATTCGTGCTATTACTCGGCATCCTCAGCCGGTTTTTCTGCCTCTACTTCTGCCTCTGCCTCTGCTTTGTCAGCTTCAGCTTTCGGAGCAGCCTTGCGTACTCTCTGACGACGCTCTTTCTGTACCTGAGCCTCATCGTTCTGTGCTTGAGCAGCCTCTTCGTCAGCTTTCTCTATCTTGCGCTCTTCCTGACCTTCTTTGATAGCCTGGCAAACAGCGGCAAGGATAACCTCTATCGACTTGGTAGCATCGTCGTTAGCGGGGATAACGAAATCGATATTGGTAGGATCGCTGTTGGTATCAACTATTCCGAAAACGGGTATGCCAAGACGCTGAGCCTCAGCAACGGCAATATGCTCTTTCATCACATCAACAACGAAAAGAGCTGAAGGCAGACGGTTGAGCTCTACGATCGAACCGAGGTTCTTCTCGAGCTTCTCTCTCTGACGAGTGATCTGCAGACGCTCACGCTTCGACATATTGTCGAAAGTGCCATCGGTAGCCATTTTGTCGATGGTTGACATCTTCTTAACGGCCTTGCGGATGGTGGGGAAGTTGGTGAGCATACCACCTGCCCAACGCTCGGTGATATAAGGCATACCTACTTCTTTAGCATACTGTGCTACCACTTCCTGACCCTGTTTCTTGGTAGAAACGAAGAGGATCTTACGACCTGACTTAGCGATGTTCTTCAAAGCCTCGGCAGCCTCGTCAATCTTAATGGCGGTCTTGTTGAGGTCGATGATGTGGATACCATTGCGCTCCATGAAGATGTAAGGAGCCATTGCAGGATTCCATTTGCGCTTGAGGTGACCAAAATGGCAACCGGCTTCAAGCAGTTGTTCAAAACTTGTTCTCATTGTAAAAATTGTTTTTAGTTTTTAGTTGTTAATAAAAAATTGTTCTATCTTGGTTGCATCTTTCACAGCGCGAGGCACTGAAATGTTATTTTGTGCTTATGCTGCAGGCGAGAACAGCCTTTGATCAACCAAGACAACCGCGGGGTAGTCGCTAAGGAGTCCCCGCAGTTTGTTGGTTATTCGGAAAAATAAGACAAGCCAAAAGCACACATTAACGCTTCGAGAATTGGAAGTGCTTACGAGCTTTAGGTTGACCGGGTTTCTTACGCTCAACTTCACGGGCATCACGAGTCATGAAGCCTTCAGCTTTCAGCTGAACCTTATCCTCGGGATTGATCTTTACCAGAGCGCGGGCGATAGCAAGACGCAGAGCTTCTGCCTGACCTTTATAACCACCGCCGTTGAGGTTAACCTGGATATCATACTTCTCAGCAACACCAAGTGTATTGAGAGGTTGCTTAACTATATATTGAAGAATCGAAGAGGGGAAATATTTTTCCAAATCACGCTTGTTGATAGTGATCTTACCCTGACCTTCTTTAACGAAAACGCGTGCAACAGCAGCTTTTCTTCTACCTAAGGCATTTATTACTTCCATTGTTCAATATTATTTAAGTGTGTTGATATCTATTTGTTTGGGTTGTTGAGCCTCATGAGGATGCTCCGAGCCTGCATATACATACATGTTGCCAATGAGCTTGTCACCAAGACGGTTCTTAGGAAGCATACCCTTAACCACTTTGCGAAGCAAGAACTCCGGACCCTTAGCCATCAAATCAGCTGCTGTATATTCTCTCTGACCTCCGGGATAACCGGTATGACGGAGATAGACACGACCGGTCATCTTATTGCCGGTCAAAACAACCTTGTCTGCATTAATAACGATAACATTGTCACCACAATCCTGATTGGGGGTGAACGATGGTTTGTACTTTCCACGAAGCAGCTTAGCTACCTTCGTGCACAAACGACCAAGCACTTGTCCTTCAGCATCTACAACAACCCACTCTTTCTGTTCGCGAGCGTCTTCTTTGCTGACCGACAGCGTTTTGTAACTTAAAGTATTCACTGTAATTGTTTGTTTTTTAGACCAACCCGACAGACATCATTTACATCTGCTACTACGAGCAAAACACTGCCCAGATTGGCGAATTAATAAATATTGTTAATAGTTTGGCTCACAAAAAATGGGCCTTTTCTCATTTGAGCGTGCAAAAGTACAACATTTTTCTGAATTACACAATTTTCTTTGATATTTTTTTTCGATTATGCTCGTATTCCGAATATATTTTTGTAAATTTGCGCCTCTAATCTAAAGAAGGACAGTTGACCTTTTACTCGCTTTATGTCGCTAACAAATAAGATATGGTTTATTGTACTATTAGTGCTTCTGGTGGTGCTGTTTGCCGTTGATGTGTCGGTTGGCAGTGTGATAGTGAGTCCGAGATATCTCTTCGAGCCGATGATAGAAGGTGATATGGAGTCAGTGGTTAATCATCATATCCTCTTCGACCTTCGCCTTCCCAAAGCTATCACCGCCGTTCTTGCCGGTTCGGCGTTGTCGGTCACGGGTCTGATGATGCAGACACTGTTTCGCAATCCTCTTGCCGGACCTTATATATTAGGTGTGTCGTCGGGCGCCACTTTAGGTGTGGCACTCATCACTATGTGCTCTACCCTTCTTGCCATGCCGTTAGCAGGCGGCAGTGCCGGTGTGCTCACCTCAGCCATCTTAGGTTCCACTCTCACCTTACTCTTAGTGTTGCTGTTGGCAAGGCGTGTGAAGAGCTCGGTGTCGCTGCTTATCGTTGGTATGATGATTGGCTCGGTGGCAGGAGCGCTGGTCAATGTGTTGCAGAACTTCAGCAACCCCGACGCTCTCAAGCTCTTCATCGTTTGGACGCTGGGCAGTCTGTCGTCGGTGGGCTGGAGTCAGATGGGTTGGCTCTTGGCCGTATTCGTGGTGGGGATGGTGCTCTCTGTGTGTATGATAAAGCCGCTCAACGGACTCATCCTCGGCGAGAACTATGCCGGCGGGTTAGGCATCAATGTGCAGCTCACGCGTATCTTGCTTGTGCTGTCCACCGGACTGCTCGCCGGTGGCATAACGGCATTCTGCGGACCCATAGCTTTCATCGGTGTGGCTGTGCCGCACTTAGCACGCGGACTGAACAAGACCTCCGACCACCTCATCACCATGCCATCTGCCGCACTCATCGGCGCCGACATGCTACTCGTCTGCGACGCCATCTCCTCTTGCTTTGCTCACCCACTACCTATATCCACCGTCTCAGCACTCTTCGGTGCACCCATCATCATCTGGATAATACTAAAAAGGTGAAAGGGTGAATAGTTGAATAGTTGAATAGTTGAATTTACCCCGTAGGGGTTTTCGTTTAATAGACATTGAACACAAAATAATAATACTATGTACACCTTTATTATTTCTATCGTTGTTTTGATTGCGGGATACCTGCTTTACGGCACTCTCGTTGAGAAGGTTTTCGGTATCCGTCCGGAAGCCAAGACTCCCGCCACCACTCATGCCGACGGTGTTGACTATGTGCCGTTGAGCGGTTGGCGCGTCTTCCTTATTCAGTTCCTCAACATAGCGGGACTTGGTCCTATCTTCGGTGCCATCATGGGTATCTTCTTTGGTCCCTCAGCCTTCCTTTGGATAGTGTTCGGAACGATCTTCGCCGGTGGCGTTCATGACTATCTGAGCGGCATGATCTCGCTTCGCAAAGACGGAGCGTCGTTGCCCGAGGTAGTAGGTTCGGAGTTAGGTCAAGGCGTAAGGCAGTTCATGCGAGTGCTCTCCATCGTGCTGTTGCTCTTGCTCACCACCACCTTCATGACCGGTCCGGCCAACCTCCTTCATGGTCTGGTACCTGAGCTCACGGTGATGGTATGGTTGCTTATCATCTTCGCTTATTATATCTTAGCCACCGTCCTTCCCGTTGACAAGATCATTGGTCGGTTCTACCCTATCTTCGGTGGTGTGTTACTGTTCATGGGAGTAGGTATCATGGTTATCATGCTTGGTTACCACAGCTCAGACATGCCGGAGCTCACTCTTAGCACTCTGCACAACCACAAGACCGATGGTTATCCACTCTTCCCTATGATGTTCGTGTCGATAGCCTGCGGTGCCATCAGCGGTTTTCATGGCACTCAGTCACCTCTGATGGCTCGTTGTCTGAAGAATGAACGCCAGGGCAGACATATCTTCTATGGTGCGATGGTGGTAGAGGGTATCTTAGCACTCATCTGGGCAGCCGCCGCCGGCACTTTCTTCGGTGGCATTGACGGTCTGCAAGCTTTTGCTGCCGAGCACCAAGGCGAGAACATAGCAGCGTTGGTCGTTGACCGCGTGGCTCGCACATGGTTAGGCAAGGTGGGAGGCGTCTTAGCAGTGATTGGCGTCATTGCGGCTCCTATCACCTCAGGCGACACAGCACTGAGGAGTGCGCGACTCATCGTTGCCGACTTCATGCATCTTGACCAGAAACCGATACTCAAACGACTAATGATATCCATACCTCTGTTCTGCGTAGTCTTCGGCTTCTCGTTCATCAATTTCGACATCGTTTGGCGCTATTTCTCGTGGACCAACCAGACGCTGGCGATGGTAACGCTGTGGGCAGGTGCCGTCTTCCTCTGCAAGCAGGAGATAGACGATAAAGAAAAGAGATACCCGTTAGGATATCTCATGGCTCTCGTTCCTGCCGTGTTCATGACCATGGTGAGCATGAGTTATATAATGATTGCTCCTGAAGGAATCAACCTGTCGGCAGAACACCGCTGGATAGGTTATGTGTTCGCAGGTGTGGTGAGCGTGGTCTTCATCGCCCTCTTCGCACGCTGGCAATACTTATATGCCAATTCCACCAAGCGCGCTCATTGAGACTAAGGTGCTCGGTGAGCATACAAAGCAGAGCTGTGACCACAGTGCCGATGACGCAACCGGCAAGCACATCTGAAGCAAAATGTTGACTCAGATAGATCCGGCTATAGCCTCCTAAGGCTGCAAGGAAGAAGAATAAGACCTGACTTATTCTTCTTTCTTTTTCTGTAGCGCCACTCATCGTGACGATGAACGAGAGCGCCATAGCCAAAGCAAAGAAAGTGGTGGTGTGTCCTGAAGGGAAACTGTTATACATACTCATCGTCACCCCATCCACCAACTGCAGCTGTTCTTGGGGCATGTGATGTGCGAACCACACAAGAGGTCGCTCAGCCCCCACCTGATGTTTGATGATCTGCGTTACCGCACCCGACAGCAGACTGCTCACCGCCACCAGCACAGCAGCTCCGGCTTTGTAGAAAAGCAGACCAACAGCCACTACCCACACTCCATACTCGGCGATGAGGGTATAGTAACGCATGACGAAATCGAGCACTGCGTCGTGATGACTGTTGAGCAGCAGATGCAACTCACCCTTATCATAGACACCAAGCAACACGCTCATCACCACTATCAGCATGAGCGTGAGCAATAAGAAAAGTCGGTTCTTTTTCAGAGTAAGCATATAGGAGTCAGTGGACAGAAGTCAGTGGTATGTGGTAAGTGGAAACTACTCAGCGGTCAGCGATCACTTTATCCCTCTTTTGTTGAGGGCTGCCTGATACTCGCGTGCATAGCGTGCGTGCTCGGCATAGGTAGAAGAGAAGCGGTGTGTGTGCGAGAAATCAGCATTAGCACACATATATAGGTAGTTGTTCTTCTCATGATTGAGCACCGCGTCCATGGTCTTGGTGGTAGGTATGCGTATAGGTCCGGGCGGCAGTCCGGCATAGAGATAGGTGTTGTAAGGCGAGTCGTACTCAAGGTGCACATTGAGTATGCGTCTGAGACTGAAGTCTTGAAGGGCAAACTTAACCGTCGGGCACGACTGCAGACGCATACCTTTCTCCAAACGATTGAGATAGAGTCCGGCAATGATAGGCTTCTCAAACTCTTTATTCGTCTCCTCCTCGATGATAGAAGCGATGGTTGTAACCTCATAGCGTTTGAGATGGAGAGCATCGGCTTTGGCTTGACGCTCCTTGGTCCACCACTTATTATAAGCCTGAGCCATCTTCTCGAAGAAATGGTCGGCACTAATGTTCCAATACATCTCATAGCTGTTAGGAAGGAAGAGAGCCACAGCCGTCTCTTTCTTCAGGCCATAGCGAGCCATATAGTCGTTATCCTCCAGTCGAGAGATGATGTCGATAGAGTCGATGAGGAGCTGCTGCCCTAACCTCGCCGACAACTGCTCGCGAGTGCGTATATTGTTGAAGCTCACCTTCACCGGTGTCTGCTCACCGCTACGGAGACGACGGATGAGAGCGAGGTCTCCCATCTGAGGCTCAAGCAGATAAGCCCCCGTGTGAGCTGTGTTCCATCGGAGCAATCGCCGATGGAGTCTAAGACTCAGTGGCGAGCTCACCTCGTAGTCTTGCTCAAGCGAGAGCAACACAGAGTCGATATCGGTGTCGGGATAGACATAGAGCCAATGACTCTGAGCGTCACGACTGACAATGTTCTTGACGAACAGACGATAGTATTGTTCTGCCCCCAATGCCACGACAGCAAGGAGCAGAACAACACATATACTCAACAATATGACTGTTTTCTTCTTCATGTCTAACAGCGAAGCGGTCTGACAGCGAAGCGGTCTTAGAACGCCTTCATCTGTTCCGCCACAGTGTTATTGATGAGGTCGGCAAACTCCGATACGCTCATCTGACCTTTCTCCTCAGCACCTTGCTGACGAACAGAGACGAGTCCTTCTTGAGCCTCTTTCTCGCCAACGATAAGCATATAAGGGATACGCTTGAGCTCGTTGTCGCGTATCTTTCTTCCTATCTTCTCGTTCCTGTCGTCCACGATGACGCGTATGTCTTGTGCCTCGAGCTGCTTCTTCACCTCCCATGCATAATCGTTCGATTTCTCTGAGACGGGCAGTACCACTACCTGGTCAGGAGTGAGCCAGAGAGGGAACTTACCGGCGGTATGCTCGATGAGCACAGCCACGAAACGCTCCATCGAACCGAAAGGAGCACGGTGGATCATGACAGGACGGTGCTTCTGGTTGTCCTCACCCACATACTCCAACTCGAAACGCTCCGGCAGGTTGTAGTCAACCTGGATGGTACCGAGTTGCCAACGGCGACCCAGTGCGTCCTTAACCATGAAGTCGAGCTTAGGTCCATAGAAAGCGGCCTCGCCATACTCAACATGAGCGTCCATACCTTTCTCACGGCATGCCTCGATGATAGCGTTCTCTGCCTTCTCCCATACCTCGTCAGTACCCACATACTTGTCGTGGTCGTTCTTGTCGCGGAGAGATATCTGAGCCTCGAAATTCTGGAAGTCAAGAGCGCGGAAGATGATCTGAATGATCTCCATCACTTTGATGAACTCTTCCTTTACTTGGTCGGGACGGCAGAATATATGTGCGTCGTCTTGAGTGAACGAGCGCACACGAGTCAGTCCGTGCAGCTCGCCCGACTGCTCGTAACGATAGACCGTACCGAACTCTGCACAACGGAAAGGCAGGTCTTTGTACGAACGCGGTGAGTTCTTGTAGATAGCACAGTGGTGAGGGCAGTTCATCGGCTTGAGCAGATAGACCTCGCCCTCTTCCGGAGTGGTGATAGGTTGGAAAGAGTCTTTGCCATAGTGATCCCAGTGACCGGAGGTTACATAAAGGCTCTTGGAGCCGATATGCGGAGTGATGACCTGCTGGTAGCCGTAGCGTTTCTGTATCTTCTTGAGAAAATCTTCGAGACGCAGACGCAGAGCTGTTCCTTTCGGTAACCAGATAGGCAGACCTTTGCCCACCATGTCGGAGAACATGAACAACTCCAACTCCTTGCCTATGCGGCGATGGTCGCGTTTCTTTGCCTCTTCGAGCAAGGTAAGATACTCGTCGAGCATCGATTTCTTGGGGAAAGAGATACCATATATACGCGTCATCATCGGTCGCGAGGCGTCACCACGCCAATAGGCGGCTGCACACGACAGCACTTTCATGGCTTTGATAGGAGCGGTGGAAGGGATATGCGGACCCTTACACAGGTCGGTGAAGTTGCCTTGGGTGTAGGTGGTTATATGTCCGTCCTCCAACTCAGAGATAAGCTCGCACTTATATGTCTGACCTTTCTTAGCGAAGTCGGCAAGAGCGTCTGCTTTGCTGATGTCTTTGCGGCAGAGCACCTCCTTGCGCTGCTGTATCTCTTGCATCTTCTTCTCTATAACAGGCAGGTCCGCCTCTTTGATGGTCTGACCGTTAGCCGGGAGAACATCGTAATAGAAACCGTTCTCGATAGCCGGACCTATACCGAACTGAATACCCGGATACAGCTCTTGCAATGCCTCAGCCATGAGGTGAGACGAGGTGTGCCAGAAAGCATGCTTGGCTTCCTTATCGTCCCACTTATGAAGACGAAGCTCACAATCGGCATGCAACGGCAAGGTAAGATCCACTTGCTCAAAATCTTCGGCTCCCGAAATTTTTATACTCGCTGCCAGCACTTCTTGTGCAAGGCGTTGACTGATCGACTCAGCCACTTGAAGAGCGCTGACGCCATCTGCGTACTCGCGCTTACTTCCATCAGGAAAAGTGATAGTAATCATGATTTTACAAACTTACAATTGTTTGATTAGAATGATTTATTATTGTTGTTTATGTATGCTTTTGACTTATTTGCACAAACAGTTCACACTGTTTACACAATGAGCCTGCAAAGGTAATGATTTTTTCTCAAACCAACAAAAGTAAAGTTGAAAGCTAAAAGTTGAAGAGTTAAAAATTGGAGACTGACAAAATGTCATACCATCCGAATGTGGTACAAGAATTGACTAACAAAAAGCGAGAGACTTAACTAAAAAGATTGAATGAGTCAACTAAGAATATTAACATCAAAAACCATACGACTATGAACACAGAGAACTTACAGAAATTCGCCATCAACCTTTGCGATCGTGCAAAGCAAGGCAAGCTCGACCCCGTCATTGGTCGTGACGACGAGATACCGGGTACGGGTAAGACCGCTATCGTTGAAGGTCTGGCTCATCGTATCATCCGTGGCGATGTGCCCGAGAACCTCCGTCGCAAGCTGCTCTACTCGCTTGATATGGGTGCATTGGTTGCCGGTGCTAAGTATCAGGGTGAGTTCGAAGAGCGACTCAAAGGTGTCATCAACGAGGTGGTACAATCTGATGGTGAGATCATCCTCTTCATCGATGAGATACACACCTTGGTAGGCGCGGGTCAGACCAGCGGTGCCATGGATGCCGCTAACATCCTCAAGCCTGCCTTAGCCAGAGGCGACCTGCGTTGTATAGGCGCCACCACCCTCAACGAGTATCAGAAGTATTTTGAGAAAGATAAGGCGTTGGAGCGCCGGTTCCAGATAGTGATGGTCAACGAACCCGACGAGGCAGCCACCATCAGTATCCTCCGCGGACTCAAAGAGCGCTACGAGAACCATCATAAGGTGCGTATCCAAGACGATGCCCTCGTGGCTGCCGTACAGCTCTCGGAGCGTTATATCTCCGACCGTTTCCTCCCCGACAAGGCTATCGACCTGGTAGATGAGGCTGCAGCCAAGCTGAGGTTAGAGATGGACTCCGTACCCGAAGAGTTGGACACTATCGACCGCCAGATCAAACAGCTGGAGATAGAGAAAGCCTCAATGCGCAGTGCCACTAAAGACGACAAGACCGACGAGCGTCTCAACATCATCTTGACCAAGCTCGACTCGCTCAAGAAAGAGGCAAGTGAGATGCGTTCGCGTTGGGAGAAAGAGAAAGAGCATATCAACACTATCCAGCAAGAGAAGATACGCATCGAGCAGCTCCGTCACGAGGCAGAGACTGCCGAGCGCGAAGGCAACTACAACCGCGTGGCAGAGATACGCTATGGTCTGATACCTCAGGCCGAAGAGCGCATCAAGAACGCCCAAGACATCTTACACTCGCAAGGCAGCGACAGCTCACTGCTCATCAAAGAAGAGGTGGACGAAGACGACATTGCCGAGGTGGTAAGTCGCTGGACCGGCATACCGGTGCAGAAGATGATGCAGTCGGAGCGCGACAAGCTGCTGCATTTGGAAGAGGAGTTGCACAAACGCGTCATCGGTCAAGACGAGGCCATCCGTGCCGTGAGCGATGCTATCAGACGCTCGAGGGCAGGACTGCAAGATCCTAAACGACCTATCGGCTCGTTCATCTTCCTCGGTACGACCGGTGTAGGTAAGACAGAGCTGGCGAAAGCACTCGCCGAGTACCTCTTCGACGATGAGAACATGATGACCCGTATCGATATGTCGGAGTATCAAGAGAAGTTCGCTGCCACCCGACTCATAGGAGCGCCTCCAGGATATGTAGGATATGACGAAGGCGGTCAACTGACAGAGGCTATCAGACATAAACCCTACTCTGTCGTCCTCTTCGATGAGATAGAGAAAGCACATGCCGATGTGTTCAATGTGCTCCTGCAAGTGCTCGACGACGGACGCTTGACCGACAACAAAGGACGCACCGTCAACTTCAAGAACACCATCATCATCATGACCTCTAACCTCGGCTCTCAACTCATACGCGAGAACGAGGAGAAAGGTGTGAGCCGCGAACAGACCGAGCGACAAGTGATGGAACTGCTCCGCCAGACCATCCGACCCGAGTTCCTCAACCGTATAGACGAGACCATCATGTTCACCCCGCTCAGCGAACGCGAGATAAAAGAGGTGGTCGGACTGCAGATCGACAGCATACACCGCATGCTCAAACAGAACGGCATAGACCTCCGCGTCACCGACGATGCCATCCGCTATATAGCTCATGAGGGATACGACCCGCAATATGGCGCACGACCCGTCAAACGCGCATTGCAGACGCTCGTGCTCAACGAACTGTCGAAGAACATTATCGCAGGTAAGGTTGACCACCAGAAACCTGTCGTTGTTGACCTCAAAGGCGGTGTGCTCGTCTTCAGCAATTAACATGACGCTATCACAGCAATCCCCGGTCTAACACTCCCATCATTACCAAGGAGGGATCAGAGATGCTCTATAATGAAACAACTCCTCTTTCGTCTGCTAACGAAAGGGG
>CAMHOK010000037.1 GCA_946186735.1 uncultured Bacteroidales bacterium | reverse complement strand
GTTTCGGGCGATGCTACATATACCGCTACTTACACCCAGACACTGCGCCAATATAAGGTAACCTTCGTTGACCACGAGGGCAAGGAACTGTCGTCGGCAACGCTCGACTACGGCACCATGCCTACTCCGCCTCAAGACCCCGTACGCGAGAGCACTGAGCAGTACGACTACACCTTCAAGGGTTGGAGTCCTGAGGTTGTAGCTGTTTCGGGCGATGCTACATATACCGCTACTTACACCCAGACACTGCGCCAATATACTATCCGCTTCCTCAATTACGATGGTTCTGTTCTGCAATCGTCAGAGTGGGAGTACGGAACGACACCCGTCTATAGCGGCTCGACACCTCTGCGCGCTGAGGACGAGACCTACACCTACGAGTTCAAGGGTTGGGATAAAGAGATAGTGGCTGTCAGCGAAGCCACCGACTACACCGCACAGTTCAACGCTGTCGCGAAGACCACCTACTACACCGTCACCTTCCTCGATTGGGATGGCACCGAGCTACTGAAGGAGCAGGTAGAAGAAGGTCATGACGCTCAAGGTCCGGCCGAGAACCCCACTCGCAACGGCTACACCTTCATCGGCTGGTCGAAACCCCTGACCAACATCACCTCTGACCTCACCGTCGTTGCTCAGTACGAAATAGAGAAGGTTTATCATACTGTCACCTTCCTCGATTGGGACGGCACCGAGCTATTCAAGGAGACAGTAGAAGACGGTCAGGATGCTCAAGGTCCCGCCGAGGAACCAACACGCGACGGCTACACCTTCATCGGCTGGTCGAAGCCCATCACCAACATCACTGAGGATCTGACTGTTGTTGCTCTTTATGAGGAAGCCACCGGCGTTGAAGATATCAATAAGGCTCCGTCTGTTAATGTGCGCAAAGAGCTGCGCAACGGACATGTGGTCATCATCATGCCCGACGGCAAGGAATATAACACTACCGGTGCACAAATCAAATAACCTCAACAAGCAGACCCTTGACGACCTGTCAACTCCTGACGACTTGTCATTTATAAAAGAGAGATGGCGTAATTGCCATCTCTCTTTTTATCTTCATTATCTGACATTCGTTAACAGGAGTTTGTCAAGTTGAGAAAAATATTCTATCTTTGCACTATCATTTCGTTTAACCCATTGTTGAACATAAATAACCTTATAACATGAGAACACTATACACTCTTTCGTTATCTATCTTTCTCTCTGCTTTTGCTCTGCTTTGCTATGCCGACGATTGTCAGAATCAGACCTTCTCTTATCTCACCACCTCCAGCGAGTCGTTCGCTCCGTTCACTGATCAGAGCGTGAGCGGTATTGCCACATGGGGGTACAACAGTCAGTATGGCGCTAAGATAGGCTCTCCTAATAACGAAGACTGGCTCATCTCGCCTGTTATTGATGCTCGAGAGATAAAGAGTATGTCTTTCTCTTTCGAACATACCTATAAGTATGGTGAAGACCCGCAGAAAGAGATGACCTTATGGGCAACAGCCTACTTCACAGGCGATGTGACAACCACCCAATGGACTCAGATACCCATCACACAGTATAGCGGCAACTGGAAGTATATATCCAACTCTTACGAGTTCCCCGCCTCGCTCTTAGGTGAGCGCTCCGCTATTGCCTTCAGGTACCTGAGCTCGGCAAACGCCTATCCGACATGGCAGATAAAAAATTTCGAACTCAAGACCTATTGCCAGGAGAAAGGTCCGGTGGAGTCGCCCGTCGATCTGCCTGACATAGGCGATGGCCGACTCGTTATCTGCGGACAGAACCTGCATAACTACTACTTCAATTTTGCGGACACCGACCGCCCCGATTACAATAGTGCTGCCGGTTTTGCCGACAAGACGCACAAGATAGTCAACGCCCTGCTTATGGTCAATGCCGACATCTATGCTCTGTGCGAGATAGAGGCTCAGGATATCATCCTCAGGCAGTTGGCAGACTCGCTCAACACTATTGCCGGAGAGGGAACCTTCGATTATGTGACCGACAAGATCTCTGTTCCTAACTCCACGGGTAACAACATCAAGTCGGGCTTCATCTACCGCAAGAGCAAGGTGCGCCCGTATGGCAACAACTCGCAAGGCTCCTCGCAGACGTACTACTGTAACACCATGCGTATCCAAGCCTTCGAAGAGTTGTCCACTGGCGCACGACTGACAGTGAGCATGAACCATTTCAAAGCCAAAGACTCGTCAGACGATGGCGGCAACTCTAAGCGCGAGAGGAACGCTCAAGACCTGCTTGCCTCTCTCAAGTATAAAGCCGCCGACCCTGACATACTCATCATGGGCGACCTCAACTGCGAGTACGACGAACAGCCAATGCAGATACTCGTCAATGCCGGCTATGAAGAACAACTCCTCCGTTTCGACCCTTACGCCTACAGCTATTGCTACTATGGCGACACACAACTCATCGACCATGTCTTCGCCAACAGCACCATGGCAAGTCAGATAAGCGGTGCCGGAGTGTTCCACATAACCACCTCCTGCGGACAAGACGGCTATTTTAACTACGACTATCGCTATTCCGACCACGACCCGTATGTCGTTGGCGTCAACCTCAATCCCACCACCGACCTTCAAAACACAACCATCGAAAGCAAGCGCGTCAGGAAGATCATCGTCAATGGTCAGCTCTACATCATCTTAAGCAACCAACAGGTCTATGACGCTTGGGGAAGACGAGTGCAGTAGAGCCGGGATATGCTTGTTCGGTCGTTTGGCGCAACATCGGCCGGAGTTAGAAAGACATGAGATGGTAAGCCAATCGGCTCAAAAAAGTGCGTTTTCTTGTGTTTTATCAGTTCAAGTTGAGCCGATTTGTCATATATTTTTTGTATTTTTGCACCGATTATATAATGTGGCTAATGGAATCGGCACGAGACATACTGCAATTTTTGCACTATCACCCATCCTCTTCGCGCGAAGAGATTCGTGCAGGTATCAGTTTTCAAGAAAGCGATGCTCATTTTCTACGAGCAGAACAACTTGCATGCCTTTAAGCAAATCTTCCTTGAGCAGTACGCATTTGCCGTAAGGGAATACTTCTAAATCAAGCACACGGGCGACTCTAACTTGTGAACTTCGATTTTCTTCTAAATGACACATCGGGCGACTCTCATGAGCCGCCCGATGTCATTATTCGTCCTTTAAGACAGGGAGAGCAGGATAGAGTGCTTAGTCTCTGAGGTAGTTCTCCCAGCGTGTGTTGCGCATGTCGCCGGAGCGTAAGAACTCTTGGTGCATGGCGGTAGCGAGAGCTAAGTTGTGCGGAGTATGTGCTTTCTTGCAGTTGTTGAGATAGTCTCTGAGCATCTGCTTATACTCGGGTGCGACGCAGTTCTCGATGATGCACTCAGCACGCTGGATAGGGCTCTTGCCTCTGAGGTCGGCTATACCTTGTTCGGTGATGATGACCTTGACCGAGTGCTCTGAGTGGTCGAGGTGCGAGACCATAGGAACGAACGAGGAGATAGCGCCACCCTTAGCTGTTGACGGAGTGGTGAAGATAGAGATGTAGGCGTTGCGGGTGAAGTCACCTGAGCCGCCTATGCCGTTCATCATCTTCGTACCACAGACATGAGTGGAGTTGATGTTGCCGTAGATGTCGGCCTCGAGGGCGGTGTTGATAGTGATGAGTCCGAGACGACGAGCCACCTCGGGGTTGTTGCTTATCTCTTGCGGACGGAGCACTAAGCGCTGGCGGAAGAAATCGATATGGTCGATGATGTCTTGCAGCTTGTCGGCTCCCACGGTGAGCGAGCAACCCGAAGCGAAAGTGATGCGCCCTTCTTTCATCAGTCCTACCACCGAGTCTTGTATGACCTCGGTGTACATGGTGAACGGTGGTATATGCGGGTTCTCGCCAAGGGCAGCTAACACGGCATTGGCGATGTTGCCCACACCCGACTGGATAGGAAGGAAGCTCTTGGGTATGCGACCTGCATGCATTTCCTCTTCAAGGAAGCGTGCCACGTTGGCTCCGATCTTCTCAGTAGTCTCGTCCAGCGGAGTGAACTTGCCCACCTCGTTGGGTTTGTTGGTCTTAACCACGGCGATGATCTTCTCAGGGTCAACCTTGATACAATCGGTACCGATGCGGTCGTTCACATGGTAGATAGGTATCTCACGACGCATTGGAGGATCGGCGGGCTCGTAGATGTCGTGTATGCCACGCATGACAGGAGGCATGGCCTCGTTGAGCTCAATGATGATATGGTCGGCCAGACGACAGATGGTAGGCATGATGCCCACACCGGCGGTAGGCACTATCTCGCCGCTCTCACTCACCTCACATGCCTCGATGATAGCGAACTTAGGCTTCGGCAGGAAGCCATAGCGCAACTCCTGAGCAAGGTGCGAGAGGTGCATGTCGAAATAGTGAGCGTCTTGGTTGTTGAGCTCCTCGCGCAACGACTTATTGCTCTGATAAGGTGTGCGGAAAGCGATGGCATGTGCACGGGCAAGCATACCGTCACAACTATCACCGGTAGATGCTCCGGTATAGATACCTATCTTGAACTCTTCGCCGCGAGCATGAAACTCCTCGGCACGATGTGCAATAGCGGTAGTTACGTCCTTGGGTGCTCCGGCAGGAGTAAAACCACCCATACCAACGACGTCTCCGTTATTGATGAACTTGGCAGCCTCTTCGGCAGACATGAACTTTAACATAGTATTATTCTGTTTTGGGGTTATTTAATTGTCGGCAGTGTTCGCTCAGTCTTATTTTTGAGTACGGTCTCATTTTTTGAGCACGCAAAGTTACTGCAAATCTCGCAAATATACAAGCAAAATAGTTTTGCTCTTTGTCATTTTAACAGAAAACGCTAAATTTGCAGACGCAAAGGAATCATTAATCTCTTTACAATATGAGCAAATATCAACTACCTGAGAATGCCGGTCGCGAGCTACGCGAGGGCGAGCAGTACCATCCGGTGATGGGTCCGCAAGAGAACCCTGCAGAAGTAACACCTTATAGTGTGATAACGGGTGTAGTGATGGCTATCATCTTCTCGGCTGCCGCATCCTATTTAGGTCTGAAGGTGGGTCAAGTGTTCGAAGCCGCCATACCTATTGCTATCATTGCTGTGGGTCTGAGTGCCGGTCTGAAACGCAAGAAAGCGTTAGGCGAGAATGTTATTATTCAATCGATAGGAGCGTCGTCGGGAGTGATTGTGGCAGGAGCGATCTTCACCTTGCCTGCCCTCTACATCCTGCAAGCCAAGTATCCTGACATGACCGTGAGCTTCATGCAGGTGTTCCTCTCGTCGTTGCTTGGAGGCTGCTTAGGAATACTCTTCCTTATTCCTTTCCGCAAGTATTTTGTGAGCGACATGCACGGCAAGTATCCCTTCCCTGAAGCTACCGCCACCACTCAAGTGCTTGTGCAGACTCCCTCCAACGACGGCTCTGACCAAGCCTCAGATGCCGACTCGACAGCGAGCACCAAGACTCTGGTATGGGCAGCACTGATTGGTGGTATTTATGATTTTGTGGTCAGCACTTTCGGACTATGGACCGAGTATCTGAGCACTCGCATGACCCAATGGGGCGAGATGGTTGCCGCCAAGGCTAAGCTCACTTTCTCCATGAACACCTCAGCGGCCGTCTTAGGCTTGGGTTATATCATTGGTCTGAAGTATGCGGCTATCATCTGTGCCGGCAGTTTCTTCGTTTGGTGGTTCCTCATACCATTATTAGGCATGACCACGGTGGACTCGGTGATGCTCTCTGAGCAAGACCCGCAGTGGATCTTCACCAACTATGCTCGCTATATCGGCATAGGTGCTATTGCTATGGCAGGTGTGATTGGCATAGTCAAGTCGTGGGGAGTGATCAAAGGTGCTGTAGGTCTGGCAAAGAACGAGCTCTCGGGCAAGTCGAAACAGGTGGCTCAGAGCGTTGTCAGAACCGACAAAGATCTGTCGATGAAGTTCTTGCTCATAGCTATTGTAGCAGCACTCATCCTTGTGTTCTTGTTCTTCCTCATTGGTGTTATTCACAACTTCTGGCAGGCCTTGGTGGCATGGTTAGTGGTTACTATCATCTCATTCCTTTTCACCACAGTGGCAGCCAACGCTATTGCTATCGTTGGTAGTAACCCTGTGAGCGGCATGACGCTCATGACGCTCATCATCGCATCAGTCATCCTGGTGGCTGTAGGGTTGAAAGGGACGACGGGTATAGTAGCCTCGATGGTGATAGGTGGTGTCGTTTGTACGGCTCTGTCGATGGCAGGCGGGTTCATCACCGACCTTAAGATAGGTTATTGGCTCGGCACAACACCGAGAAAACAAGAGTCGTGGAAGTTCTTGGGCACCTTAGTGTCGGCAGCGACGGTAGGCGGTGTGATCATCATCCTGAACAAGACCTATGGTTTCGTCGGCGACAATGCCCTTGTGGCTCCTCAAGCCAACGCTATGGCTGCTGTCATCGAGCCTCTGATGATGGGTCAAGGTGCACCATGGCTGCTCTATGGTGTGGGAGCCATCTTAGCCCTCATACTCAATGTGCTGGGCGTACCTGTGCTCCCCTTCGCTCTGGGTATGTTCATCCCCTTGCAACTCAACACTCCGCTCCTTGTGGGCGGTGCTATTGCTGCACTCGTCTCCAAGGGACAAGACTCGAAAGATAAGGCTGTGGCTGAGCAAGCCAAGAAACGCTACGACAAAGGTACTCTTATTGCCAGCGGCTTCATCGCCGGAGGTGCACTCATGGGCGTGGTGTCGGCAGCTCTGCGTTTCGCAGGAGCCGACTGGTTCATGACCGAGTGGGCAGAGTCGTCTTCTGCTGCCATCACAGGCATCGTGGCATACCTCTGCCTCATCGTCTATTTCTTCGTGTCGTCAAAAAGAGTGAAGAAAGCTTAAGCACTAATCGTCCAAAGAGACCTGCGGTGGTTAACAGCGCCCTGCCTCAGCCTCCGCCCAGCGTCTGAGAGCTTCGCGCAAGACCTCGGGTGAAGTGGCAAGATTGATACGCAGATAGCCCTTGGCTCCATACATCTCTGAAGGATTGAAGAGCACATGTGCTTTCTCTCTGAGCCAAAGAGAATAGTCCCGCGCCGTCGGACACTGATCGGAGAGCACGCTCTCGATGTTTACCCATGCCAGATAAGTACCCTCTAAGGGTGTGAGTCGGAGCATGGGTAATTGTTTACGGAGTGTGTCAGACAGGATGAGATAGTTGGAATAGACGAGCTTGTTCACCTCGTCTAACCAGTCGGCAGAGTAGCGATAGGCGGCTATCGTTGCTGCCACGCCGAAAGGATTGAGGTCGCACACCTCGTGGATATTGATAGCACGATTGACCAAGTCATAGTCTTTCTCGTCATCGACAAAGATGTTAGCGCATTGCAGTCCTGCTATGTTGAAGGCTTTGGAGGCTGAGGTGAACACGCAGTATTGGTCCGGCTCGGCACCGATGGTAGCGAAAGGTGTGTAGTCATGTCCGGGCATGCTCAGCTCGCAGTGTATCTCGTCGGAGATGATATATGTGCCGTAAGTCTCACACATGCCCGACAAGATGAGCAACTCGTCCCTGGTCCATACTCTGCCCGTAGGGTTGTGAGGGTTGCATAGCAAGAGCACATCTGCCTTAGCCACAGCGTCCTCGCAGTTGCCGAAAAAATCGATCTCGAAATGCGAGTTGTTGTCTCTGAGCTCGCACTCTATCAGTTCGGCTCCCATGTTGGCTATGCTGCTGAAGAAACAGTTGTAAGCAGGTGTGAAGGTCATCACACGGAGTGGTCGTTTCTCACCTCTCTGTTCGAGAGCCATCTGTCGTGCTTTGAGTGTGGCTGATATAGCAGGTACCACAGCGATAGTGGGTATGGTGTTCTTTCTGCTTATACCGTTCCAGCCATGGCGCTCGCTGAACCATCGGCTGACTGCATCGAAATAGTCGTCGGGGACAAGGGAGTAGCCGAACACACCGTGCTCTACGCGCTCTCTGAGAGCTTTGAGAATGGCGGGTGCTGCCTTAAAATCCATGTCTGCCACCCACAAGGGCAAGCAGTCTTGAGCCTCCTGAGAATCCCATTTATAAGAGTGGCTCCCTCTTCTATCTACATATTCTATCATTGGTTTACGACCGATATTCGGCAGTCGGCGGGCTGCTGTTGGTTCTTGTCAATAATCACCTCACCGACCTCATCAACGGTTATGTGGCCTGAGGTTGGGTTCTTGATGCTCTCTATCCGCCCTTTGATGGTAGCATTGACGGTGGAATACTCAAAAGCCAGATCGGCATCATCACCGAAAGTGCAATCTTCGAGTATGAGGTTATGGCAATAGCACAGAGGCTGTGTGCCGGATATATGGCAGCGCACAAGGCGCAGGTTGCGGCTGTACCATCCCAGATATTCGCCGTTGATCCGGCAATCGACCAGCGTACAATCTTCCGACTCCCAGAACGAGTCTTTCGAGTTGATGACGGCGTTGTGTATCTCCACATGCTTGGCCAACTGGAAGCTGTAGTTGCCGTCTTGATGATAGTTGCGGATGTTGATGTCCTCAGAGTGCATGAACAGATAGTCGGCATTACTTATTCTCACATCCTCTAATCGTATATGCGAGCAGTCCCAGAAGGTCTCCTCTGCATTAGGGAGGTCGGTATGCTTGAGTTCAATGAACTGCGCTCTTCTGAACATCTTCGGTGCGTCCACTTGGCAATGTCGGAGCAGGATATGTCGGCTATACCATATCGACGAGCGTGCTGATGGTGCGAAAGAGCAGTGGTCGCACTCTACTCCGTCGTTCTCCCAGAACACATACTTGCCCTCAAACCGACAATCCTCGGCATGTATGTTACGGCTCTCTTTGACAGCCGACTCCCCCGCATGTATCGTCACGTTCTTCAGTAAGAGGTCTTGAGAGAAATACAAGGGTCTCTCACCACCGAACTCAGTATTGCTGATTATATTCATGGTTTCATTTTGAGTTATAGGATAAGAGACGGAGCAACTGTTTCTCTGAGGCTGCCGGCAGCTGTCGGCTCAAGTGTCGGAGCATCATCTCCAACAACTCGTCAGCACTCCGTTCTTGTCCGTTATTGTCGGTTGGGTTGAGGTAATAGTCTTGCGAGAACAGTCGTTCGGGCGTGGTCAGCAGCGACCAGCCCCAGCCATATTCTCTGCCATGCTTATCATGAGGATAGACGAAGTTCTCGGTTACTATGCGACATTGCATCTCTAATCGGGTCACATAACTGTCGAACTTAGAGCGCATGTTCTTCCCGTTGAAGCCGCATGCTTGTCGCAAGTCTTTAGTGATAGCACTCCCCAAGAGTCTGAGGTTGTCGAGAATCATCATCTCTATGCTGTCTTGAGAGAGGACTCCTGCGGCATGACGACGATAAGAAAAGAAACAGCGCCACCAGTCCATGCTCACATATCCTGCTTTGCCACCGAAGAACTTTCCATAGGTTACCTCTCCGAGTTCGACTATCGGACCTTTCCATTTCCACATAGGCCAGTCCCAACCGCCATCGTCGAAGACATGATACCTGCACTCATCGTCAACCATCTCTTCGACCGAGAATCCCGGTACGGCACACGGAAGCAGAGGCATGAAGCCTATCTGTTTGATTACCTCCAGCAACTCTTCGGCAGACGATATGTTCTTGTAAGCCATCTTATCCTTTTGTCTTTTCTATATTGAAAAACTCAGAAACAGCACTGCCGTTTAGCAGTACTGCTTCTGAAGATGTCTATCGGAGGGAGTGTGTGTTGACACAACCCGTCTCCCAACAGTTAATTATTGCGCCTTACCGTCAGAGCCGAGCACATTGATGATCTTGTGCTTATAGAGCTCTGTCATCAGGTCGCGTGCAGGACCGCAATACTTACGAGGATCGAACTCACCGGGTTTCTCCCAGAACACCTTGCGAACGGCAGCGGTGAAAGCGAGACGCGAGTCAGAGTCGATATTGATCTTGCAAACGGCCGACTTAGCAGCTTTGCGCAGTTGCTCCTCAGGTATGCCTACTGCATCGGGCAGCTTGCCGCCATATTGGTTGATCATGTCAACATACTCTTGCGGAACGGACGATGAGCCGTGGAGAACGATGGGGAAGCCCGGCAGTTTCTCCATGATAGCGTCGAGTACATCGAAAGCCAATGGAGGGGGAACAAGACGACCTGTCTTGGGGTCGCGGGTGCACTGCTCGGGTTTGAACTTGTAAGCGCCATGGCTGGTACCGATAGAGATAGCGAGCGAGTCGCAACCTGTACGAGTAGCAAAATCAATCACCTCTTCGGGTTTGGTGTAGTGGCTCTCTTCTGCCTGAACCTCATCCTCAACACCTGCGAGAACGCCGAGCTCAGCCTCAACGGTTACATCATACTGATGAGCATACTCTACCACTTTCTTCGTCAGAGCGATGTTCTCCTCATAAGGAAGAGCCGAGCCGTCGATCATGACTGATGAGAAGCCGAAGTCAACGCACGATTTGCAGAGCTCGAAGCTGTCGCCGTGGTCAAGGTGCAGACAGATCTGCGGGTGCTCCCAGCCAAGCTCTTTGGCATACTCAACAGCACCTTGTGCCATGTAGCGAAGCAAGGTTTGGTTGGCATAGTTGCGAGCACCTTTCGATACCTGAAGGATAACCGGAGACTTAGTCTCTGCCGAAGCCTTGATGATAGCTTGCAGCTGCTCCATGTTGTTAAAATTAAATGCCGGAATAGCATAACCGCCATTGATGGCTTTCTTGAACATCTCGCGGGTATTAACGAGACCTAACTCTTTAAAACTTACCATAATCTATTTGTTTTATTGTTAAATAAAAAATATGCTTTTTTCTGAGCGACTGCAAAATTAAGAAAAAAAAATCACCTGACCAACCTCTCATTTCTAAACATGCGAAATGCAAAGCGCAGATAGCAAAAAAAGATTGCCAACCCTAAGGTTGACAATCTCCTGTCGGGATGACAAGATTTGAACTTGCGACCTCCGGTCCCCCAGACCGTTGCGCTACCGGACTGCGCCACATCCCGCTGCAAAGAGCCGTTTTCTCATTTGCGGCTGCAAAAGTAATGCTTTTTTCTATCTTGTGCAAATAAATCTTGAAAAATCTTAAATTATTCGAAAAAAAATTGTATCTTTGCCGTGTTTTTCCGCTCTTACAAAATTGTTTACTCGCATATTAATCAAACAATATACACAATGAAAAAAATCTTTTTTATGGCACTTGCAGCCCTTACTCTTGCCTCGTGTAGCAATACCAAGCAAACGACCGGCATTGATCTCACTAACCTTGATACCACAGCCGTTGCACAGAACGACTTCTATCAATATGCATGCGGTGGTTGGATGAAGAACAACCCGCTGACGGGCGAATATAGTCGTTTCGGCTCGTTCGACAAATTAGCGGAGAACAACCGCCAACAGCTCAACGAGCTCATCGAAGAGTTGGCTCAGAAACAACAGAAACAAGGAACTGTTGCACAAAAGATTGCCGACATCTACAACCTTGCTCTCGACACTGCCCGTCGCGACCGAGAAGGTATAGAGCCTGTCAGACCTCTGCTCGAAGATATTGAGGCTATTGCTGACCGTCAAGTACTTTCAAGAAAATTAGGCGAGAGCATGACCTATGGCTTGTTCGGCTTGTATGGCGATGCTGACGAGATGAACAGCTCTATGACCATCCTCAAGACCTATCAAGGAGGCTTCGGACTGGGAGAAAAAGAGTATTATTTCGATACCGACGAGCACTCGGTTAAGGTACGCGAAGAATATCTTAAGTTCATCGCTCAGATGTTCACCCTCTTCGGTTATGACAACGCTCAAGAGAAGGCTCAGACCGTCATGCGTCTTGAGACCCGTTTGGCAGCTGCCGCTTTCTCCAACGTAGAGTTGCGCGACCCGCAAGCCAACTACAACAAGATGTCGATGGACGAGCTCAAACAGCTTGTTCCGCAAATCAACTGGGACGAGATGCTGGAGCCGCTTAACATACATGTTGACTCGCTCTCTGTAGGTCAGTTACCGCACCTCAAAGAAGCCGGAAAGATGCTTGCCGAGGAACCGCTGGAAGACCTCAAGACCTTGTTCATCTGGCAGACGATAGAAGATGCCAACTCGGCTCTTACTACCGAACTCTACGACGCTCAGTTTGCTTTCTGGGGTAAGTTCATGTCGGGCAAACAAGAGCCTTCGCCTCTGTGGAAACGCGCCGTGAGCGTAGTCAATGGTACGCTGGGCGAGGCTGTGGGACAGATGTATGTACAGAAATATTTCCCGCCCGAGGCCAAAGCTCGCATGACACAACTGGTAAAGAACCTGCAGACCTCTCTGAGCGAGCGTATCAACGCACAAGAGTGGATGTCGGACCAGACCAAACAGCAGGCACAAGACAAACTCGCTTCGTTCTATGTGAAGATAGGTTACCCTGACAAGTGGCGCGACTATACCGACCTTGTCATCAACAAGGACGAACCATATTTCAGCAACCTTTTGCGTGCTCGGAAGTTCGAACAAGACTACGCCAATAGCTTCATCGGCAAGCCTGTTGACAAAGAGAAATGGTATATGACACCTCAGACCGTTAATGCTTATTACAACCCCTCGACCAACGAAATATGCTTCCCTGCCGGCATCTTGCAATATCCTTTCTTCGACATGCAGGCCGACGATGCTTTCAACTATGGTGCCATAGGTGTTGTTATAGGTCATGAGATGACCCACGGCTTCGACGACCAAGGTGCTCAGTTCGACAAGGATGGTAACCTCCATGACTGGTGGACTGCAGAAGATAAGGAGCGTTTTAAGGCGCGCACCAAAGTGATGGCCGACTTCTTCGACCAAATAGAAGTAGCACCCGGTGTACATGCTAACGGTCAGCTCACCCTCGGTGAGAACATAGCAGACCACGGAGGTCTTAATATAAGTTTCCAGGCCTATAAGAACGCCACCAAGCAACACCCTCTGCCGGTGGTTGACGGCTTTACCGCAGACCAGCGTTTCTTCCTTGCTTACGCCAACCTTTGGGCAGGCAACATCCGCGATGAGCAAGTGCTGGTACAGACCAAGTCTGACCCTCACTCTCTGGGTCGCTGGCGCGTCAACGGAGCACTGCCGCATATCAACGCGTGGTATGAGGCATGGGGCGTGACCGAAGAGTCGCCGATGTATGTCAAACCCGAAGACAGAGTGGATATCTGGTAACCAACTCGACTGTTCAACCATTCAACCCTTCATCCTTTAACTTGTAATATTATGTTACTTATGCAAATCATTTCCTATGCTCTGGTACTCCATTCGATAGTACCATTGCGCTCCGAACCCAATGAGGGTGCAGAGCAAGAGACCCAACTCATGTTTGGTGAGACCTGTAAGATCATTGAAGAAGAGCGTGGTTGGTGCAAGGTGCAGAACGACTACGACGGACAGGTAGGCTGGGTGGATGCCATCATGATAACGCGCCTCACGGAAGATGAGTATAAACAATACACTCTGGACAACCGCGATGCCGTAGTCATCATGCCTATGGCTTATTGCACGAGTGAGGGCAATGTGGCTCCTCTTAGTCAGGGGCGCCCGCCGCTCACACAATATCCCTACCCCCTCTCCACCAACCGCATACCTCTCTGCATGGGTTCGCACCTGAGCAACTACCGTGTCCTGACGCTGCCTGATGGCAAGGAGATAGGCACGTTTAATATCTTAGGAAGCCGCTTCACTATCGATCCGCAAGCCGTTGCCCCCAAGCCTCTTCCGATGACCAAAGAGAACTTCATGATGATGGTGTCGCGTTTCTTGAATGTGCCATACCTATGGGGAGGAAAGAGTTGTATCGGACTCGACTGCTCAGGTTTCTCGGGTGTGCTACTAAACATCTTCGGCAAATCGCTGCTTCGCAATGCTCGCGAACAGGTAACACAAGGTACCGAGGTGCCTTCACTCAGTGAGGCACAGTTTGGCGATCTGGTGTTCTTCAACCACGAGAGCCAGAACCCTGAAGCCACCAAGATAACGCATGTGGGAGTTCTCATCTCGCCCGACACCGTGGTACACTGCTCCGGTAGGGTGAAGATAGAACCAATCGACGAACAGGGCATCTTCTCGTTTGAGCGAGGCAAGCATTACACTCACGACCTCAAAGCGATAAAGAGATATTAGCCGCACAGCAAATAGGTGCATGGAGATAGTTATAAACAATGAGGGTATGTCTAAAAGCATACCCTCATGTTATATAATATCCTGAGTTAAGAATAGTCAAAAAAAAAGTGCCATATCCTTGCAAATTTTGAGTTCTATGTTTCTCACGAAACTCGCACACCGCATTTATTCCGTAAATGTTCACTGGACATTTCTTATCTCGCTTTGCTCGAACGATCAAAAAGTACTGCGGTGCGGCTG
>CAMHOK010000036.1 GCA_946186735.1 uncultured Bacteroidales bacterium | reverse complement strand
AGGACCATCGGTGCAACTAAGGGTAAGAGACGAGAGCGTGAGCTTGAACTTATAATCGCTATAGAACTTGGCTTGACCGCTTCCTGTACCGCTGAGCACATATTCGACCTGCTTGGCGGTGGAAGTGACGACCACATAGCCGTTGCTGTTGCTCACACTTACGCCTTCAACGTTGCCTTCAACAGTGGCTGTGGAGCCGTTCCATACAATAGAGACCTCGTCAGACCATGTCTGTTCTTCTACGAAATCGTTGTCATCGTCGCCAATATTGGTGGTGGTGTCGGTCGTGCCGCTGTCGGTGCCGCTGTCGGGGTTGTTGACCACACCGCACGATGCTAAGAACAACGATAGAATGATTGAGATGAATGATAACTTTTTCATGGGAGTAATGTTTTTAGTTTTAGCAATAATGTTGTGTCTATAATGTAGTTTTCTTCTTAATAAGGGGCAAAAATAGTACCTTTTTTTCGAATAAGGCAAAAAAAAGTATCTGTTTGTGAAAAATTGGCAATAAATTATGCTCATTTGCAAAAGAGTGATAGTGTAAAAAGATTATTTATTTATGACTAAAGTCAAGGGCTCGGCTTATCAATAGTTTGGCTTGTCAACGGTGTTGCTAACGGAAACTTTTGTCAGATATTTTTCTTTTTCAAAAAACTTTTGTATCTTTGCGCGGCTAAAAAGAAATGTCTTTCACAGATCATTAACAATAAATTTATAATACTATGAGCAAAGAACAAAAAAACAACATTCTCCCCATAGTGGTGATGTTCTCTCTTTTCTTTATGATTGCATTCGTTACCAATTTTGCAGGTTCGATGGGTGTGATTGTTAAGAATCAGTTTAATGCCAGCAATGCTCTCTCACAGCTCGGCACATTTGCAAATTTCATCGCCTATGCATGTATGGGTATTCCTGCCGGAATCATACTTAAGCGTAAGGGTTATAAGTTTACATCGCTTGCAGCTGTTACTGTAGGTTTCGTGGGTGTCGGTATTCAATGGCTGTCAGGTTATGTTGAGTCGTTTGGTGTGTATGTGTTGGGCGCTTTCATCGCAGGCTTCTCGATGTGCATGCTTAACATTGTAGTCAATCCTATGCTCAACACTTTGGGTGGCGGAGGCAATCGCGGTAACCAGCTTATTCAGTTTGGTGGTTCGTGCAACTCGATAGGTGGCACATTGGCTCCTATTCTGCTCGGCTATCTTATCGGTGGAAATGTTGAGAACGCATCGGTATCCGATGCTGCTCCTGCCATGATTATTGCAATGGCAATCTTCCTGCTTGCTTTCGTTGTTATTTTCTTCACTAAGATACCTGAGCCTCACATGGAAACAGCCGAACAGAAAGAAATACGCAAATCCGGTCAGTTGGCAAAAGACAAGTACTCTCCTCTCTCTTTCCGCCATTTTGTTTTCGGAGCTATTGCTATTTTCTTCTATGTAGGTGTAGAAGTGAGTATCCCGAATATGGCCAACCTCTATATGTCGAATAATCCGGCGGTAGGTGCAGCGATAGCGGGTACTATCGTTGGCTTATATTGGTTGATGATGATGATCGGTCGTTTGATAGGCGGCACAATAGGCGGCAAGGTATCGAGTAAGACAATGCTTGCATCGGTAGCCATGTTGGCCATTGTCATGTTACTTTGTGTTATGTTCTTCCCTGAAACGTGGGTGATAAGCTTCAAGGGCGTTCAACTTCCGGTAAGCATGGTAATCATGTTCCTTTGTGGTCTGTGTACTTCGGTTATGTGGGGTGCTATCTTCAATCTGGCAGCTGAAGGACTCGGCAAATACACTCCTGCGGCCTCAGGTATCTTTATGGCTCTCGTGTGTGGCGGTGGTATCATATCTTTGATCCAAGGTTGGGTGGCAGACCATGTGGGTTATCTCAATAGTTATGTTGTAACAATCATTGGGCTGTTCTATATTCTTTGGTATGCTATCTTCGGTTCCAAGAATGTAAACACTGATATTAAGACTGAATGATGGGGCGTTAGATCCTTCACAAGGTATGTGAATTATTAACCAACAAAAATATAATATTATGGAAAAACCTTATGTATTAGGTATCGACATGGGTGGAACAAACACCAAGTTCGGTATTGTTGATGCACGCGGCAATGTGCTCAACTCCTCTTCCATCAAGACTCAGAAATACACCGACATCAACGAGTACTGCGATGTGCTCTGTCATGAGATGATGAAGTTGGTAGATGCTCAGGGTGGTATAGAACTTATCCGTGGTGTGGGAGCGGGTGCTCCTAATGCCAACTACTACACCGGCAATATTGAGAATGCAGCCAACCTGCCATGGAAAGGAGTGGTACCTTTTGCTCAGATGATATCCGACCGTATGGGTGTTCCTTGCCGTATCACCAACGATGCTAATGCGGCCGCTATGGGTGAGATGACCTATGGTGTTGCCAAAGGTATGAAGAACTTCATCATGATCACTCTGGGTACCGGTGTGGGCTCGGGTATAGTGATTGATGGTAAGGTTGTTTACGGACACGATGGTTTTGCCGGAGAGCTCGGACACACTAAGATCATCCGCGACTCGAGTGCTCGTCTGTGCGGTTGCGGTCAGAAAGGTTGTATAGAGGCTTATGCTTCAGCTAACGGTGTGGCTCGCACGGCCAAAGAGTTGCTTAAGACCACCAACCGCCCGTCGCTCCTGAGAAAACTGCCTGTAGAAGAGGTAACCTCAAAAGATGTGTTCGACGCTGCTATGCAAGACGATGAGATGGCCAAAGAGATCTTCGACTATACCGGCAACCTCTTAGGTGCTAAGCTTGCTGACTTCATTGCTTTCTCTGCACCTGAGGCTATCGTTCTGTTTGGCGGACTCACCAAGGCCGGCGACATACTCATGCAACCTATCGTGCGCTCAATGAACGAGAATGTGGTACGCTTCTGGAAAGACAAAGTCAAAGTGCTGTTCTCCAGCCTCAAAGACTCTGACGCTGCTATCCTCGGCGCTTCGGCTCTCGTTTGGGATGTTGACGCACAGGCTCCTATGACAACCAAATAAACGATAAAACATTGAAAAGCTTACTTTTTCAGTTTCCTACTTTCATGCAACATCTCTACGCGGGCGTAACCTGGCGTAGAGATGTTACATCTAAAACAGTTTATCTCACTTTCGACGACGGACCCATCCCAGAGGTAACACCCCGTGTGCTCGATATCCTCGCACGCTACCAAGTGCATGCCACTTTCTTCTGCGTGGGCGAGAACATAGTCAAGCACCCCGATGTGTTCCTCAGAGTGATTGATGAGGGACATGCCGTCGGCAACCACACTTTCAACCACCTGCCCGGATGGCAGACGCCTACCACAACCTATCTGAGCAACATAGCCAAGGCTGACGAGGTGATGAGAGCTAATGGCGTCACCACACACCTCTTCCGACCTCCTTACGGGCGCATGCGCACAGCGCAGAAGAGAACGGTGGGCAGAGAGTATGAGATAATAATGTGGGACGTGCTCACTCACGACTACAACACCAACTATTACACCCCTCAGATGATTCTTAACATCGTGAGACGATATACTCGCAATGGCTCTATCATCAATTTTCACGATTCGATCAAATCAGAGAAGAACGTGTTAGGGGCGTTGCCTCAGACCATCGAATGGCTCTTGAATGAAGGCTATCAATTAGACACCCTCTGATCATCATATACAAACTGCCATGCCGGAGTTGCTTCTTCACTATATATGGATGCACCGTAAGTTCGCCGCTTTCCCGCAGTTAACCACTATGGGCAAAGAGCTGGAGATCATCAATGTCGGTAAGTACAACACCGATAGCGGTCCTGACTTCTTCGCTGCCACCATCCGCATAGGCGACACCATGTGGACGGGCAATGTGGAGATGCATATCTTCGCCTCCGAATGGTATCGTCATAAGCACCATCAAGACCCTGCCTACGACAGCGTCATCCTGCATGTGGTGTGTCATGCCGACAAGCAGGTGTACAACACTAAAGGTGAGGCTATCGAGCAGTGTGAGCTCCGTTTCCCCGACTCGGAGAAGCAGCTTGGTGAGTTCCTCTCTTCGCGTGAGCAGTTGTGCCACACCGCTATCTCCGACAACCCCGCTCTGATGAGCGACAACTGGAAACACACGCTCCTCCTACAGCGCCTTCAAGACAAAGCCGACGACATAAGCGAGTTGCTCAGTCTGACGCGTCAGAGCTGGGAAGATGCTTTCTATATCACCCTCGCTCATAACTTCGGTTTTCATACCAACGGTCTGCCTTTCGAGATGCTTGCCAAGCATACGCCGTTGGCGTACCTGAGGAAACACAGGGAGTCGCTGTTCCAACTCACAGCCATCCTCTTAGGGCAGGCAGGACTGATAGACCCTCAAGACGAGGAGCTGAGACGCGAGTACGCTTTCCTTAAGACAAAGTTCTCGCTCACGCCTATCGATGCCTCGACATGGAAATATCTGCGTATGCGGCCGCAGAACTTCCCCGATGTGCGTGTACGGCAGTTCGCTCAGCTCATCCATCGCGTTGACAACCTCTTCTCTTCTCTGGTCATGCTCACCGACCTCAAACAGCTCCGCCGGCTCCTGCGCGGCGATGAGGGCAAGCTGAGGTTAGGTCAGTCGTCAGCCGACCTTATCATCATCAACTCTGTCATACCTTATATGTATGCCTACGGCAAAGAGCGCGGCGACGACAGGCTCGTTGACAGAGCCTTGAGCCTGCTCAGTGAGTTGCCCGCCGAGAAGAACCATATCATCAGCGAATGGAAAGCACTCGGACTGAGCATTACCTCCGCCGCTGAGTCGCAAGCATACATACAACTCACCACCCGCTATTGCAAGGACAGCCGATGCATGTATTGCGATGTGGGACTGAGTATCTTCACCAAGAACGCTGACACTTTATATTTAGTTTAAGCGAAAACCGTAACCCCTCTCGTTGCTATGTCAAGAAAATCATATATCATCATCAGTCTGATGTTGTTGTCGGTTGGTTGTGCTAACCGCGGTATGGGTCCGCAAGGTGGTCCTAAGGATGAGACGCCGCCCAAGTTGGTCAAAGAGATACCTCAGAACGGAGAGCTCAACTATCACGGTAAGCTGGTTGAACTCTTCTTCGACGAGTATGTGCAGTTGGACAACCCCTCGGAGAATGTGCTTATCTCCCCTCCTCAGCAGCGTGCTCCAGAGGTGCGCTCGGTGGCGAAGAAAGTGACGGTGCGCTTCGACGAAGACCTGCAAGACTCAACCACCTACACCATCAATTTCGGTTCTGCTATAGCCGACAACAACGAGAAGAACGCACTCGAGAACTTCAGCTTCTCTTTCTCCACCGGCGATGTCATCGATTCGATGGAGATAGGCGGTCTGTTGCTCAACGCTGCCGACCTGAACTATGTGAGTCGGATCATCATCGGCGCCCATCTCAACCATGCCGACTCAGCCTTCACCACTCAGCCTTTCACTCGCATAGGCAGGACAGGAGCTGACGGACGCTTCGTCATCAAGAACCTCAAGCACGGCGACTATCGACTCTTCGCACTCAACGATGTGAGCAAAGATTATATGTATCAGCCGAGCGAAGGACTGGCTTTCTACCCCGACATCGTCACTCCCACCTCTGAGCGACACATGGCATCCGACACCCTGTGGCGCGACAGCATCTCTTCGCGGATGGTGGAAGGAGAGAGGGTGAGAGACACACTCACTATCATCGACACTATCATCACCAAAGAGCGCACTTTCTTCCATCCTGACACCCTCGTCCTGCTCTATTTCAACGAGGAGAAAGTGCGCCGCTATTTCCAGCGGGCTCTGCGCGAGAAGCAGCATGTCATCACTCTGCTCTTCAATGCTCCGCAAGACTCCATGCCCGTCTTGCGCCCGCTCGTCGAGGACGACATGCTCGGCCGTATAGTCACACAGTCGTGTCCCACGCTTGACACTATCACCCTATGGCTGCGCGACTCCTCGCTCATCGCCCAAGACACTCTGCGCTTCGAGATGACTTACAACAAGACCGACAGCGTCTATCAACTCTATGCTCAGACCGACACCATACAAGCTATCTATCGCGCTCCCAGACTCTCTGCCGCCGCCAAAGCAAAGAAAGAGAGAGAGAAAGAGAAGCAACACTTCGTTGAGTTGAAGACCAACATAGGTAAGGCTTTCGAGATATACGCTCCGCTCACCTTCACTTTCTCAACACCTATCGACAGCATGACCCCCGGCTCTTTCCACATCTTCGAGATGCGCGACACCGTGCCCGTACCGCTCTCGCTGAGCCTCGTCAAAGCTGACTCTATTGGTATGCGCTATGAGGTGATGCACCAATGGAAGCCTCAGACAACCTATAAGTATGAGTTAGACTCCGCTGCTTTCACCGATATCTACGGCGACGTCAACTCGCTCAAGAAAGGGCAGTTCACTATCCGCTCGCTCGACGAGTACTCAACACTCACTATCAAGCTCACACCTCATATCGACCAAGCCGTCATCGAGATACTTGATAGCAAAGATCAGGTGGTCAGACGCCTCAAGGCTCAAGCAGACGGTACACGCTTCGAACATCTCACGCCCGACTCGTACTATATGCGACTCTTCGTTGACTCCAACAACGATGGGGTGTGGACCACCGGCGACTGGGCTGAACGACGACAACCGGAGCAGGTCTTCTATTTCCCCAACAAGCTCACACTCCGCGCAAACTGGGATTTTGAGGAGTCGTGGGATGCGATGAAACTGCCTATCGACCGCCAGAAACCCGCTGAGCTACGCAAAGATGCCAACGAGAGGAAGAAGTAGTTAGACCGCTTCGCTGTTGGACCGCTTCGCTGTTAGACCGCTTCGCTGTTGGACCGCTGCGCTGTTAGACCGCTTCGCTGTTGGATGTTAGAATATTTGAATATATGAAGAAACTATTGTTTGTCTTAGTATTGGCTCTTGTGTCTTGCAGCAGGCCCGGTAATGCCGAGCAGCGAGTAGACCTGTTCGATAGTCACGCCCGTTGGGTGGAGCAGAACATACCTCTTGCAGACACAATGTCTGACCGTCAACTCATTCGCGAGGCAATGTTTGCCATAACGAGCGTGAGTCACGAAGAGCGCGAGTTGGACCTTATCCGCGAGACCGGTCGCCGTCTTGAGAACAGCGCTTTTAGCCGTTATGCCGATGCAAAAGCTAACAATGAGACAGACATAGGCAATCTGCAGTACTTAGAACTGATAGACGCTCTGATAGACTACTCGGTCAGAGAATACTCAGAGCTTAGTTTTGAGGCAGTCCTCGGTCGCTACCAAGCATGCGACAGGTCGTACGACCATGCTCATAAGATGGAGAAAATAGTCAGTTTCTGTCAGTCGGCATACGACCTCTATAAAGCTCATCCTACTTATAGCAATCAACTGCTCTACCTGCTGGCTAAGACCACTGCCTACTTAGTGGATATAACATGGGTTGATGGCAAGGCTCAGGCGCAGAGTCAGCTGGGCGAGTTCTTCTTCTATCCCGACAACTACGATAAGATGCACCTGACAGCCGCCGAGTTGCTCCGTTTTAGCAACGAACACTTGTCTGAACTCAATCGTCATGAACGACTCCTGCTGGCAGAGGCAATGCAGAAAGCGGGCGTGATGGTGTCCTCTCAGATTCATATACCTTCTTATTATACCCGAGCTCTCGATTGTCGCTGGGTGGAGGACAAACAGTGGGAGGGGACAGGCACAGATAAGGTTGAGGCCCTGTCTTATCGCACATCCGAAGACACGATCTATGTCTCCGGGGCAGACACAATCATCCTCTTCTACGACTATCTCACCGTCCAAGCCCATCGCCTTCAACGAAAGGTGTTAGGCGAGACGCACCCTGATTATGTGATCTCGTTGTTGACAGATATGTCTCGCAGCCATCTGCCTAACTATGGTCCGCTTGCTGATTCGCTCACCATACGTTTCATCGCCGACCGTTACGAGTACCTTACCGCTTATTTAGGTCAGGCTTATCCCGACATGCTGGCCGTTCGTCAGAGCATACGCCAACTCATAGGAGCCGACAACCTCAGTCAGATAAGCCTTATGGAGGAGTTCGCTGCGCTCAAGGATGTGGATAAGGTGTTTGATGATATCAGCCGAGCAAAGCAGATTTGCACGACTAAGGGACAAGTGTATTATGTCTCGTACATGCTGCCAGAGCTCTATTTCGTCAACAGCGAAGAGCAACTCTACGACCTCAAGCTTAGGATAGAGAACACTCTCTCATCGTTCGGTACACTCTCTCCTTTCTCTATGCTCGTGGATGCAAACGTAGGTGCTTTCTTTCAGAATTTAGGTATGCCGGGGTATGAGAATGCGGTGCAGAAGAAATCGTGGGTCTTCGACTTCATGTCAGGTTCAGCACGCGATAAGATAGCCGTAGGGTTCGACATCATTGTGGCTCTCAATAGTTTCGCGGATGTGAAGCAGATGGTGACGGTTTGCCGCTCCACTCTCAACCTCATCCGTCAGCTCTATGGCACCGACAACATGCTCTACCGCTCACTCTTGCTCGACTATGCAGAAGCATGCATCGGTCACGACCCCTCGTGGTCGATGGCTATCAACGATATCTACGACGATGACTCCGTCTATCTCTATGTCGCCGACCAACTGCGCGGTACCACCATCGAGCATTGCGGATATGAGGTCGCACTGCGACACTTCCATCTCAAAGGCGACACCAAACGCTATTTGCAACTCGCAGAGCAAGAGCTTAAGAACATAGAGAAAAGGCAAGCAGGAAGAGGAAAAGACTACCTCAAGTTCGAGCAACTCAAAGCACTCACTGACTATGTAAATGCTTTGTCAGGTATATCATACGACGAACTCAGAGAGATACAGAGGAAAAAGAAGATAAAACTGACCGACCTCTTCCATAAGCTCGAGAGAGAGGTAGAGCAATATCCTATGTATGCCTCTTTCGAGGTGGTCAATCATCTCGTCAACTATTACACCAACACCAAAGAGTGGGACAAGGCTGAGCATGTGCTCACCAACATCATCGATACTTATTACGATTATCAACTCAATATCTTCGATGGCGAGTATATCCGCTATGCCATACTGCTCATCAATCTGTATGCTACAACAGGTGCCAATATCGACAAATGTTGGTTGTTCATCGAGAACCTCAAGTCCGACTTTGCACAGATAGAGAAGTATGCTTTCTCATCCGACTATATCTTGCTGCTCAGGACTATTGCCGAGGTCTCGCTCGCTTATGCCAATAGCGACCTGCTCACGCTCGACAATGTGCTCAACTACTACCGCAAGGTGCGCCTGTACTATAAGACCAGCGGCAACAGCATCGGAGTATATTTCAACGAAGTGCTCGATTCATATTCGAAGATGTGCCAGGTGTCGTTCAATGCCGACAACAAGTCTCGCAACCGACAACTCTTCGATGAGATAGACACGCAGATACGCGACTCTATCTATCCTGACCTTCAGATGATGGAGTATCAGTATCGTCAGCTTTATCCCGACAATTATTTAGGTCAAGGATGGTATGTCAATATCATCATCAGTCTTGCTCGTGCCGCCGATGTGTTAGGTGAGCCTTCTGTGGCTGAGGACTATCTGAGCAAGCTCACCGACATGAAATTCTTCGCCGCTGATATACTATGGATGCTCCATTACTTCAAGACCGGTGAGACGGAAAAAGCATTGCCCTATCTCAAGACTTTTGCCGGCGATTCAGGTATGGAGAATTGGGCGTATATCAATATCTTTAAGCGTCTGTCAACCGGTATGCGAGCCGTTGATGCCGCTTTAGAAGGCAGATTCGAAGAGGCACTCAAGTACGCACAAGAATATTACGAGACAACACAAGAGTATATATCTACGCATTTCGATTATTTTACCACAGCCGAAGCGGAGTCTTTCCTCGCACAAGATGGGGTAGGCGGAACGCTACTGCAACAACTCGTACCTTTCATCAAGCGTAACGACCTCTTAGAGACAGCCTACAACATCAACCTGCAGGAGAAAGGTCTCATGCTTCGTCGTAACGACCGTATGCGTCGGGCGGTTGAAGCCTCGGGCAACCCCGACCTCATCGCGGCGCTCGACACCATGCAACGCCTCCAGCACGAGCTGATGCTCAACAACAACCTCTCGGCAGTGGACCGCAACGCTATCGATAAGTATCAGCGTGTTACCGACCTTGAGCGATATATAGCTCGTGAGACGCAGTCGCTGGTTGAGCGTCAGCGTGCGGTGGCTCGGTGGCAGGATGTGAGGGCGGCACTGGGCGACGGTGAGGCTGCTGTGGAGTATGTGGTGCGTCAAGACATAGCCTATGCCTTAGTGCTCACCAAGAAGAGCAAGTTGCCCGAGTATGTCGAGCTGCTCAGCAAAGAGCAGATGTATAGTCTGTGCGCTCTTCTCATGGACACCACCCTTAGCTATCACGAGAAGACCGACCGTCTCTACGGACGCGAGTCGGACCTGTATGCGCTACTCTGGCAACCGATAGAGAAGCATCTGAACAAGGCTCACCGCGTCTTCTTCTCACCCTCCGACGTGCTCAACCTCATCTCTTTCCAGGCCATCCGTGTGTCCGACAAGCAGTACCTCATCGACCGCTACGAGCTTCGTCAGCTCACCTCCACCGCTGCACTCACCGAGCCGCAAGCCGTAGTCAAGACCGACGCTATCACCGCCAACATCTACGGCGGCATCTATTACAACCGTCTGCAACACCTCACCGACCAACAGCTCGCTTTCCTCCGCTCCCGTCAACCCTCTATGCAAGCTCCCATTAAGACAACCTCTCAAGCTCCCCTCCTTGCCAAGGAGGGGTCAGGGGTGGTTGAGAAAGACCAGCAGATAGCGATGCGTGTGGGTATAGATGCTTTCCCTTACCTCCGCCACACGCTCTACGAGGCGGACGGCATCGACCGGCTGCTGCGCTCGCTCCACTGCCTTTCAACGGAGAAGATAGGCGCGGAGCCTACCGAACAGGAGCTGCGCTCGCTCAGCGGTAAGAGTCCTAAGGTGCTGCATATATCTACTCACGGCTTCTTCTTGAACGACCTGCAAGAGATCAGTCGTATCCCTTATTTCCGTCACACATCGAGCCTTAACCCTATGACCACCTCCGGTCTGGTTCTTGCCGATGCTGAGGAGGCATGGCTGGGCAGGTCAGCTCAGACTGACACTGACACCGACTCCGACAATATCCTCACCTCCGCCGAGGTGTCAGAGCTGGACCTGAGCAACACCCGTCTGGTCGTTCTGTCGGCATGTGAGACAGGTGTGGGTAGCGTGAGCGCCGAGGGCGTGTTCGGCCTGCAACGCGGCTTCAAGCAGGCAGGCGTGAGCACTATATGTGCCTCGCTCTGGACCGTGGCAGATGCCGCTACGGCAAACCTCATGCAGATGTTCTACAGCGAGTGGATAGGCGGCACCGACATGACCACCGCCATGCGCGACGCTATGCTCCGCCAACGCCAACTCACACCCGACCCATACTACTGGGCACCCTTCATCCTACTCGACGCCGCCCGCTAACCACCCCCACCACCGCAGATGGTCTTGTTTAACCGCAGATGGTTTGTTTCACCGCAGATGGTTTGTTTAACCGCAGATGGTTTGTTTAACCGCAGATTGAGCTGATTTATACAGATTTATACAGATTCTTTTATGGCAAGATTTCCCGTAGGGAATTCCGTTTAATAGCCAATGGGCACACAGATGCCATAATGAAATCTCCCGCAGATTGAGCAGATCTTTCAGATTAAACAGATATTCTTTTGTTCTCAAATTGCACTAATTAAACTAACTAAACTTTCCCACATCTCATAAAATGGCATTTCTTGCAGTCTATCCTCCAGATGGGCATGTACATGTGTCAGCACCTGACTACCTGTCAGATGATGATGTTCGCTCGTATGTTGTTAGCAAGTGGGCATGGATAATGCGCCAGCGCGAAATCTTCGCAGAAATGCCACGTCAGACAGAACGCAGATATATAAGCGGAGAAAGTCATTATCTCTTTGGCACTCGCTATTATCTCAAAGTCGAGGAGATAACACAAGGTCAGAGTGAAATTTGCACCAAAGGTACGTTTATGTACATGCGTTTGAACCGAGCCACTAACCGCCATCTTCTTATGCAAGAGTACTACCGTACTTTGCTCAAAGATGAGTTGCAGCACCTCCTCGACAAATGGACTGACAAGTTAGGCATTACTGACTACACTTGGCAGGTAAAGACAATGAAAACGCAGTGGGGCAGTTGCACCACCAAATCGCGTTTATTGCTTTTCAATCTTGAACTTGCACGAGTGCCGAAAGAGTGTATCGAGTATGTGGTCGTTCACGAACTCACACATCTCGATGTCGAACGCCACAACAGCCTCTTTGAGGCGTTGATGACGCAACGCCTCCCTAATTGGCGCACGCTGCGTCAGCAACTCAATAACTTCATTGCTCTTCCAATGTTAGACAAACATGAATAGACTTATACTCATAGGGAACGGTTTTGATTTAGCGCATGGCTTAAAAACAAGTTATGCTGACTTTATCAACTGGTATTGGGGACAACGAATGTTGAGCTTTAATGATGCACATGGCTATGTATCTGAAGATGAACTTTGCCGTTTTACTATACTGCATAGAAATAATGAAGAAAAAGAAACGTGGAGTACATTAGCATATTCTCATAATTGCTTTAATTCTGCACTCGGAAAAAACTATGTAGGCAAAGACATTATTGCCTCTATTATAGAAGATAAGGAGAATTTTGAGACCAAGTTTTCCCCTTTCTTTGAAAGAATAACACACAGCATAGAGACCAAAGGATGGGTAGATATTGAAAACGAGTATTATGAATTGCTCAAAGAGTATTCTTTCCCCAATGACCCTAATATAACGAAAGAGGATATATCAGCAAAGGTGGCAGAACTCAATAACCAACTATCATATCTAACAAAGTTGCTGGTGCAATATCTTTCCGAAGTCGAGAAATCAGAAAAAGAGAGTTGCCCAAGTATACGAAATGCCATCTATGCGCCTTTCTCAGAAGAAGATATTGCTATTGACAGTTTAGATAAGTTACAGGAACATAAGTCTTATTGGGAAAATCATGCAGAAAGAGATAATGAGTTGAGTGAGATTGCCATTAGGTATGGCTATGAAGAAAGAAGATGCATGGGACAAGTAAGAGGTTGGAGAGAGAACGAACCTCATGACCCTACATCATATCCTTATGCTTTCTTGCTTCCCAAGAATATAATGCTTGTTAATTTCAACTACACTAATACAACGAGAATGTATCTTAATCGTCACTTTTGTGAAGGATTTGAAGATGTACATATTCACGGTTCTTTGAAAAACAAGAGTGATATTATCTTTGGCTATGGAGACGAGTTGGATTGCGACTATCAGAAACTTAAGGAGAGCAACATTTCTGGATGTCTGCAAAATGTCAAGTCAATAAGATACATGGAGGCTACAAACTACAGAAAAGTCCTCGCTTTCATTGAGTCTGAGCCTTTTCAAGTGCTTATTATGGGACATTCTTGCGGAAACTCCGACCGCACTCTACTCAATACAATCTTTGAGCATAAGAACTGTGTCTCAATCAAGCCATATTACTATCAAGATGTAGAAAAAGGCAAAGACAATTATATGGAATTAGTGCAGAGTATCAGTCGAAACTTTACCGACATGAAACTTATGCGTTCGCGTGTCGTCAATAAAACACAATGTACACCACTCGAAAATGATTAAAGGATAAGTCCCTACATTTTCTCACCGCCTAAAGCGACAACAATGAAACGCATCGCCGCCCTCAACGCCGATTTCCGTATCGCAAGCCAGTTTCGACGATGTTTCCTCCATCGCCTATTCTGCGAAGGTTGTCATGCAACTTCTTATAGGCAAGGAGTAAGGCTTGATATTGATAAGATGATTTTTATAATAACAGCGGACAAAAATGGTGTCCGCTGTTATTTGTTAAGTATTAATATAGGAAATTGTCATATCATTGACGAATAAACTTTGTTTGGCGTGGAGTACCATCACAAGTTAGTGCACGTAATAGATATATACCTGATTGTAGGTGAGAAACATTTATTGTTGTTTGATTAGTTGTTATTACACATTGTCCACTTAAGTTATAAATCATAACTACATCTATTTCATCTACAGAATTTATAAATATTTCTTTATCGGTAGGATTTGGTGAGACATAGAAATCCTTATTTGGCAATTCACTATGAATACTACTTGGCGATTGGGAATTTTTAGATATTCGAAGTGGTGAAGATACATTATTTTCTGATAAATCACAATTCATATCTCGAATTGCAATATGAATATTTGCGCCGCGAGTAATAGTAAACGGAGGATATAAATATACAGCTCGTCCCGAATATATAACACCTGATTGATTGCTATTTATGGTCTTATCCTGTGCTATTATAGTCGAACCCTTATATACTTCAAA
>CAMHOK010000035.1 GCA_946186735.1 uncultured Bacteroidales bacterium | reverse complement strand
TACATGAATGCAGGACTGATGATCAACCAAAACACCGGCTCAAGTAAGTTCGAGTATCAAGACCTGCCCCCCGAGATAGCACGGCAGATATACGACATGCAGGCAGGAGACATCTCTAAACCCTTCTCTATGATCGACAAGACAAAGAACAAAGAGATGTGCTGTATCGTCAAACTCAAGAGCAAGACTAATGTGCATAGAGCCAACCTCGTTGACGACTATCAGATAATCAAAGATATGCTCGAGAAAAAACAAGGAGATGAGCTCATCGACAACTGGATAAAGAAAAAACAAACAGAAACCTATGTGAAAATCAATCCCGATTGGAAAGGTTGCGATTTTCAGTACCCCGACTGGGAGAAAAAATAAGTCTTGAGTACTTGAGATATCTTCTTGGCTTCATATTATCTTTGCTTGTGTGTTCCGCTCTGATGGCTCAGAAGCAGACGATGGTCTATTTGGAACATTCCGAGACCCTTTCTTTCGACGAAGAGCTGCACCCTGATGCACAGTTGCTCAAGGGCAATGTCATCTTCCGACACGACTCTGCCCTAATGTATTGTGATAGCGCATATTTCTACGAGAAGACTAATTCGCTCGACGCTTTCGGACATATTCGTATGGTTCAGGGCGACACATTGAGAGGTTATGGCGATATTCTCTTTTACGATGGCAACAGGCGCTTCGCAAGACTCAGAAACAATGTGCGCTTGGAGCATACGACCACAATCTTGCTCACCGATAGCCTTAACTACGACCGACAAGCAGATATAGCCTGGTATTTCAGCACCGGCACCATCATCGACAACGGCGACACACTCTCTTCTTATTGGGGACAATACACACCTTATAATAAACAAGCACTCTTTAAGACCGATGTTCTGCTCACTAACAAGAAGTTCAATCTGATGGCCGACAGTCTGAAGTACAACACCGACACCCATATAGCCGACCTCGTAGGAAAGACCGACATAGTGTATGACAAAGAGACGCATATTGTGTCTAACCTTGGTTGGTACAACACCAACACCGAGCAGTCGATGCTACTCGAGCGCTCCACCGTCACTCACAACGACGGCAAGAGTATGGTGGGCGACACTATCTATTACGATAAGAAGAAAGGGTGGGGCAAGGCGATAGGCAATATCCAGATGCGCGATACGGTCAACAAAGTGACACTGTACGGCAACTACTCAGAGGCATGGGAGAACAACGAGAAAGGGTTTGCCACAGATAGCGCCTTGCTGGTTGATTGGAGCGAAGACGACAACTATACTTATATGCATGCCGACACACTCTTCTCAGAGAGTGTTGTCGAGAAAGTCTTCACCCTTTCGCCCCGTGACAGCGTGCTTATTGACTCGGTGATGGTAGCTGTGCAACCCGATACCCTCTGGAGCGATACTGACTTCCACCTCATCCGCGCCTATCATGGAGTGAGGGTCTATCGCTCAGATGTGCAAGCCATCTGCGACTCGCTGGCTTACTACTCTAAAGACTCTATCATGCATCTGTTTGGCGATCCTGTGTGCTGGAACGAAGATCAACAGATGTCTTCCGACAAGATAAGCGTCTATGTCAAAGACGGAACGGTGGACTATGTGCATGGCGAGGGCAATGCCTTGGTGGTCAAGCAAGAGAGCTCGAAACGCTTCGACCAGATGTCGGGCAAAGAGATGAAAGGCTATGTCAAAGACGAGAAACTCAGTCGTATAGATGTCAACGGCAATGCCGAGACTATTGTCTTCCCTCGCGAAGAAGACGGTTCATATATAGGTATGAACAGAACGCAGAGCTCGTATGTCAAACTCTATATCAAAGACGAGCAGATCGATCATGTGGTCTTCACCACTGCCACTACAGGCGTTATGTATCCGCTTGAAGGACTGAGCGATGAGAAGAGTCATCTGAGCGGGTTCTTCTGGGCTGACGACGAACGACCCAAGAAACCCGGAGATGTCTTCCTCCGCCCTCAGAAGACTCAGCGACCCGAGAAGACAGCCCTCTCCGCTACCGACAACGAGGACGACAAGAAAAAGAAAGAAGATAAAAACACCAACCGAAATACAAAAAACAACCGATTATCTAATCGCAGACATTAAAAAAACGTATGCAATATGAAAATTAAAAGTTTCTTTCTAACCGCTTCACTATTACTTCTTCTGCCTTTCTGTGCTATAGCACAAGACCAGCACCTTGGTATTGAGATAGGCTACAACCGACCCGTGCTTCGCGAATCCGTGTCGTGGGATGGCGGCAAGCTGACTACACCCTTCAACGGTGCCCGTGTGGGTCTCATGTATGAGGCTACACTTATCAAAGGCTTTGGTGTGAGATTAGGTGTGGAGTACGATATCTCAAGCCGCACAGGCAAATGGCATAACGCATCATCCTTCACCACCTATCCGCAGACCCGCAAACAACTCAGAATGCAGAACATAGGTATTCCCGTTGAGTGGCAGTATAAGTTCCAGATAGCCAAAGAGACCTATCTTGTACTCTACACCGGACCCACTTTTGCTTACCATCTGCAATTCAGTGGCATAACCATGCAGAAGTCATACGACCAGAAAGTGACCAACCAATCGGTGAGCCTCGTTCGACAAGATGTGGACAACGACGATGTTTACGACTACTCGCAGTTCAACCTGCAGTGGGGAATGGGTGCTGCTTTCCAGTTTCAGAACTACTATGTGCGCGGAGGCTACGACTTTGGTATCATCAATGCCTATCGCGACCGCTACAACAACCTCACCGATGCTGCCACTAAAGCCCGATGCGACGGCTGGCACATAAGTGCAGGTATTTATTTCCTTAATTTCTAAAGTCTTATGATCGACCAACAGACCCTCAATCGCGTTTACGATGCCATCAAGATTGAAGATGTCGTCGGAGATTATGTTGACCTGCAACGCCGCGGAGCCAACTATGTAGGTCTGTGTCCTTTCCATCATGAGAAGACCCCATCGTTCACTGTCTCTGCCACCAAAGGACTATACAAATGTTTCGGTTGCGGCGAGGGAGGTAATGCTGTCAAGTTCGTTCAGAAGATAGATAACTGCTCTTTTGCTGAGGCAATCAAGAAGATTGCCAAGAAATACCATATTGAGGTAGTAGAGAAAGAGCTCACCGAGGAAGAGAAGAGGGAAGAGGAGCACCGCAGCGCCATCCTTCGCATCAACGAGTGGGCCGCCGCTTGGTTCGAGAAACAGCTATGGGACACGCAAGAAGGTCAGGCCGTCGGACTCACTTATTTCCGCTCTCGCGGACTCAGAGACGACATCATACGCTTGTTCCATTTAGGCTATGCACCCGCTCGCTGCAACCTCTTCCAAGAAGCAGTCAGGCAAGGCTTCGCACCCGAGCTGATTAAACAAGCCAGTTTAGGTACTGCCGACTATCCTTTCTTCCAAGAGCGTGTGATCTATCCTTGGTACAATGCCGCAGGCAAGGTGATCGGGTTCAACGGACGAATACTCAAAAAGACCGATGCTGCCGGACGCGACCTGACAAGCATGAAGTATAAGAACTCAAGTGAGATAGAAGGTATATACGAGAAGAGTCGTGCCCTATATAATATCAACAACGCTCTGAGATATATCGGCTCGAGTAACCTCATCTACTTGGTTGAGGGTCAGATGGATGTCATCTCTATGGTGCAGGCAGGTATAGGTAATGTGGTGGCATCGTCGGGCACCTCGTCGTTCTCTTTCTATCACGCCTCTTTCCTTTCAAAAAAAACCGATAACATCACCATCATCTTCGATGGCGATGCAGCCGGACAGAAAGGTACTATCAAGGTAGCCAAGTTGTGCTATGAGGTAGGTATGAACGTCAAGACCATTGTCTTCCCTCAAGGCGAAGATCCTGACTCACTCTCTCATAAGATGAGCAGTGAGGAGTTCACCGACTTCATCAACAAAAGCAGCAAAGACCTTATCTTGCATCTTATCGATGAGAATATTGATGAGGCAATGCTTGAGCCCGACAAGCTATCGGCTCTGATGAACAGCCTTGTTGAGATGGTAGCATACATACCCGATGCTCTGCGCCGTGAGTCGTATATCAAGATATGCTCGCGTAACCTTGAGGTGGACGCCTCTGTACTACGTCAGCAAGTAGAGGCTAAAGTGTCAGAGTATGAGCAGAAAAAACGGCAGAGACGGCAATATCCTAACCGCACCTTCACCTCAACCTCTCGCAACAACAATCCTTCTACACCCACTTCTGCAACCGCTCAGACGGCCGCAGACAATGTCTCTGCCCCAACACCTCCAACCAACCTCTCGTCCGCACAATCACGCCGTCGAGAGATAGAGAAACAGATAGCCAAACTGCTACTCAGGAAAGGCGAAGGAGTGGTCTTTACCTACGACAATGGGGACGACTGCACCCTATCAGACTATATAGAGCAGACTTTCAACGATGATAGCGAGCTGACTTTGGTGACACCGGAGTATAAACAATTGGTTAACTTATATCTTACAGAACGCAAGAAACCGAACTTCGACCCCGACAAACTCTTTGCGTACGACGATCTGGCTAACGCTGCAAGCGAGTTGCTCATCGACCATTACGAACTGAGCAAGATCTATGCTGACGATGAGCCGCTTGCTGACGATGAACAAACCAAAGCACGACGGCAGTTCGACCTGCTCGACAACGCCAACCACCTCATGCTCGACCTTAGGATAGCTATTGTGGACGAGCTGATAGAAGAGCAGAACAACAATATCCGCAACCCTCAGGTCATGCAAGATGAGGCTATGATGAGCAACTGCTTCAGCAACCTCAGCATGTTGCAAAAACTAAAGACCGAATATGTGCGTGCAAGAGATAATAAATGACCACTGACCACTGATAACTTGTTATTGTTATGCTTTTCAACGAAATAGTTTATGGTCCTATCCATTCTCGACGCTTAGGAAGGTCGCTGGGTATTAACCTTATGCCCACCACCGACAAACTCTGTACTTTCAACTGCGTCTATTGCGAATGTGGCTTCAACACCAAGGTTGACCATCCTCGTCTCCCTACCAAAGAGGAGTTCGCCTCCGCTCTTCAAGCCCGCCTTGACTCATTGTCAGAAAGCAGGGAGACCATCGATGTCATCACTTTCTCAGGTAATGGTGAACCTACCCTTCATCCCGACTTCTTGCCTATCATTCGTCTTACCTGCCGTTTGCGCGACACTTATTTTCCTAAGGCTAAGGTCTCGGTCTTGACCAACTCTACCCAGCTCTTCCGTGATGATGTGGTTGAGGCTCTTCGGCTTGTTGATAACCGTATCCTCAAGCTTGACTCCGCCATCAACTCCACCATGCACCTCATCGACGACCCCGTCAATACCTCTCTCACTGTGGAGACAATAGAAAAACTGCTTGCACGCTTCGAGGGCGATTTTATCTTGCAGACCTGTTTCCTTCGTGGCACCAAAGGTGCAGACATCATCGACAACACTACGCCAGAGGAACTCAAAGCATGGTATGAGGCTGTTGACCGACTCCGTCCGAAGCAGATAATGATGTATGTCATCGATCGTGCTACCCCTCTCAAGACACTCCAAAAGATCAGTGCGGAGCAGATGAACGCTATCGCTCAACCGCTCAGAGACAAAGGTTATGATGTCATTCTCAGTTGCTAAGATGAAAATCATTGTTGCACCGCTCAATTGGGGACTCGGACATGCCTCCCGCTCTGCTGTTCTCGTGGAGAAGATGCTCGCAGACGGACACGAGGTTCTGCTGGCAGGCAACGGCATGTCGCTCACGCTGCTCAGGAGACGATTCCCTAACTTGAGGTATGTCAATCTTAGCGACCTCAAACTCACTTATTCTCGCGGATCATCGCAGGTGCCCGCACTGCTCAGGCAAGTGCCAAAGATACTCAGATGTGCTCTGCGAGACAGACGATTGCTCAACCAACTGCTTGATATCGAACATTTCGACCTTCTCGTATCCGACAATCGCTTCCTCCTGCGTTCGTCTCGACTTCACTCGGTCTATCTCACTCATCAGTTACAAATCCTTATGCCCAAGCGTTGGCGCTGGTTAGAGCCCTTGGCTAACGCGGTCAACCGTCGGATGATAAGTCATTATGACGAGTGCTGGGTGCCCGACAACGAAAAAATCTCTCTCTCACTTGCCCGCCGCTTGTCGCACCCGACAAGGATGCCTAAGTGCAAGGTGAAGTATATAGGTCCGCTCTCACGCTTTTCTGCCTTGACTTCGAACCAACAAAGCAACGACCGAGATAAGAGATACGATGTGGTGACAGTCCTCTCAGGACTCGAACCGCAGAGAACGATGTTGGAGGAGCAGATCATCAAGGACTATTTGGGTAAGCCAGAAGAGGTACTCATCGTTCGAGGACTCATCAATCAGCCAAAGATAAAGACACGAAAGCAAAACCTTACTCTCGTGCCTTCGCTTGACGATCAGCACCTTGCTGCTGCTATCAGCCTCTGCTCGCGTGTCATAGCACGTTCAGGCTATAGCACATTGATGGACCTCAGTGCCTTAGGTGCCTTACATAAAGCCACACTCATACCCACTCCCGGACAGAGCGAGCAAGAGTATCTGGCCTCGTTATACAAGTCTCAAAACTCGTAATCACCTCAAAACTCGTAATCAACGGCTGAACGACTTGTCTTGCACTTACCTATATACGCCGCCACTTTCAAGTGCTCAGGATGAGTGGCATAGGTGTTGAGGTCGTCCCAGTTGTCGAAAGTGCAGACCAGAGCCAGATGATGGTCGGTCTGCGGAGCAAGAGGCTCGTTGATACCTACCTCGATAGACCTCAGACACTCTACCTTGTCGATGAGTGCCTCTAAGCCTTGTTTGATGATTGCAGCATTCTGCGCTGCTGTCTTGCCTTCAGCTTCTGAAGCAAGACGGAAAAAGACGATATGCTTGACCATGATTTAGATATTAGACCGCTACGCTGTTAGACCGCTACGCTGTTAGACCGCTACGCTGTTAGACCGCTTCGCTGTTAGAGCGCTTCGCTGTTAGATTTACCAGACTTCTTTGGGCATGCCCAGGTCTTTGTGCGGATAGTCGATGGTGAAATGCAGGCCGCGACTCTCTTTGCGTTCCAGAGCCTGGCGAGTGATGAGGTAACCGATATTGATCATGTTTCTCAGCTCGCATATATCCTTGGTCGGGCGGACTCGCTTGAAGAGGTCTTCTGTCTCTTCGAAAAGCAGGTCTAAGCGCTCCCAAGCGCGTCTGAGACGCAGGTCGGACCGAACGATACCTACATAAGTGGACATGATCTGTCCCACCTCTTTCACATCCTGCGAGATAAGCACTTTCTCCTCGTTCGACATCGTTCCCTCATCGTTCCAACTCGGCACTTTGTCGTTGAAAGTATAGTCGTCGATATGCGCGAGCGAGTGTTTGGCAGCAGCATCAGCATAGACAACAGCCTCTATTAACGAGTTGGACGCCAGGCGGTTGCCGCCGTGCAGACCTGTGCACGAGCACTCGCCTACAGCATACAAGCGCTTGATGGACGACTGACCGTCCAGATCGACCTTGATACCGCCGCACATATAATGAGCACATGGCGCTACAGGTATATAATCTTTGGTGATGTCGATACCTATGCTCATACACTTGGCGTAGATATTGGGGAAATGGTGCTTGGTCTCTTCTGCATTCTTGTGTGTTACATCGAGGCATACATGGTCCAGACCATGTATCTTCATCTCTTTGTCGATAGCCCTTGCCACTATGTCGCGTGGTGCGAGCGAGAGACGCGGGTCGTACTTCTGCATAAACTCCTCACCGTTAGGCAGTCGGAGTATGCCTCCGTATCCGCGCATAGCCTCGGTGATGAGGTAGGCAGGGTGTGTCTCGGAAGGGTTGAACAAAGCAGTGGGGTGGAACTGCACGAACTCCATATCTTTGACCTGTCCTTTAGCACGATAGACCATAGCTATGCCGTCGCCGGTAGCTATCTCGGGGTTGGTGGTGGTGGCATAGACAGCACCCGTGCCGCCGGTGGCTATCAGCGTTATGCGCGACAGGTAGGTGTCGATACGATGGGTGCGAGGGTTGAGGATATAAGCACCATAGCACTCGATGTCAGGGGTGCGGCGCGTTACTCGCACACCTAAGTGGTGCTGGGTGATGATCTCGATAGCGAAATGGTTTTCAAGCACCTCAATCTTTGGGTGTTGGCGCACAGCTTCCATCAGTCCTCGCTGTATCTCAGCGCCGGTGTCGTCGGCGTGGTGGAGGATACGGAACTCAGAGTGACCACCCTCTCTGTGAAGGTCGAAATCGCCCTGCTCGTTCTTATCGAAATTGACGCCCCAACGCAGCAGGTCGCGTATGCCTTGGGGAGCATTCCTCACCACCTGATTGACGGCAGCAGGGTCGCTCAGATAGTCGCCCGCCACCATGGTGTCGTGTATGTGCTTTTCAAAATCGTCAACCTTGAGGTTGGTAACTGAGGCTATACCACCTTGAGCTTTAGCTGTGTTAGCCTCTTCCAGTGTTGTCTTGCAACAGAGGGCTATGGAGTAGTTGCCTTGTTCTGCCACCTTAAGGGCAAAACTCATGCCTGCCACTCCGCCGCCTATGATAAGAAAATCGTAGTGTTTGGTCATATATGTTTATTTGTTTTGTGTCTTTGACATCTTGTTGGCTCTCAGGTTGATGATGATTAGCAGCACCAACATGGTGATGAAGATGAGCGAGAAGAGCGGACGGAGCTCTGGTGTCAGACCTCCCTTACGGGCATCGGCGTAGATATAGGTGGAGAGCGTGTCTAATCCGCCCGACCCTTTGGTGAAGAAAGTGACGCCGAAGTCATCGATACTGAGAGTGATAGAGAGGATAAAGCCGCTAAGCATGCCTGGCCATAGCTCGGGCATCAGCACTTTCCTCAAGGCCTGGAAAGGTGTGGCTCCGAGGTCAAGAGCCGCCTCGTAGATGTTGGGGTTCATCTTCGTCAGACGCGGCATGACCGACAGCACCACATACGGTGTGCAGAACACCACATGGGCTATCACCACTGTGCTCATACCACGACTTATGCCCAAGAAGACGAACAAGAGGAAGAGCGATATACCGGTGAGTATGTCAGGGTTGATCATCGGTATGGAGTTGACGAAAGTGATGGCGCGGCGGTTAGACGACTTCATGTTGTATATACCGATAGCAGCCAGCGTGCCCAGCAGTGTGGCACAAGTGGCGGCAATGATAGCGATGATGAGAGTGTAGAACAGCGAGTAATAGAGGTTGGGGTCAACATGCACCTGAGCTACATGGTCGTAACCGGTGAACAAGTTCTCGTAGAGTTGAAAAGTGAAGCCTGTCCAGTTGCCCAACACCTTGCTCTTGGTGAAAGAGAAGATGATGATGAGCAAGATAGGTGCATACAGCAGAATCAGCAGGAACCACAAGTAGGCTTGCGAGACGATGCGTCTGCCTTTGAGTGCTTTCTCTCTTTTCTTGGCTTCAGCCTGCGCTGAGCTGAGTGATATAGTGTTGTTCATTGTTCAAGATTGTTTGAGCCGTTAGTATTGCGTGTTCTGCGAGCTTAAATCATACCCGTCTGTGCTTCGTTCTCGTCTTTCTGACCGAAGAAGCTGGTTATACCAATAATCACGAGCATGATGAGTGAGAGAGCCGCTCCGTAGTTCCACATGGTCAGTCCGCCTTCGCCGAAAGCGCGCTGGATGAGTGAACCGAAGAGGGTGATCTTGTTGTCGGTGAGCAACTCGGCTATAGCAAAAGTGCTCACGGTAGGCATAAACACCATGATGATGCCGCTGTATATACCAGGCATAGAGAGGGGCAGTATGACTTTGAGGAACACCTCTTTGCGGTTGGCTCCTAAGTCGTGAGCCGCTTCGATGAGCGAGCGGTCCATCTTCTGCAGGGTGTTGTAGATAGGATAGATCATGAAAGGCAGGAAGTCGTAACACATACCATAAAGCAAAGCTCCTTCGCCTAACGGTATAGAGAACATATTAAACAGTTCGACCGTGGCGAGCGTTCTGAGAAGGAAGTTGATCCACATAGGTAGTATGAACAACATCGACATCACCGCCGGTGTCTTCAGCTCCGCCGTTGCCATGATATAGGCTGCCGGATAACCCAGCAGAAGACAGATGATGGTGGTGAGGAAGGCAATGGCAATAGAGTAAATAAAAGTATTGACCGCCTCCGAGGTCTGGAAGAACTGAATAAAGTTCTTGATGGTGAAATGCCCTTGTTGGTCGGTAAAGGCATAGCCGATGATCAAGATCAAAGGTAAGATAACAAAGAACACGAGGAAGAGCACATAAGGCCATGCCCATGTCCTGCGACTAAAAAGAATGGTAGTCAACTTGTTCATCTCTATCTCATTAATTTATTTTGTTGATTTGTTGTTTTCTTGTTTTCCTGTTTCTCAGATGATAGTGCTGAGGTTATCACGTAGTTGGTTAACGCTGCTGGCTCCTACCAGGACCGATGTTACCCCTTGCTGTTCGAGTATCCACGAGAGGGCTCTCTGTGCTGTTGTCTGCCCTTTCTGAGCAGCTTCTTGTCTTATCTGCTCAAGGGTTAACTTCAGCTCTTCGGTGAGTCGGTCGGGCTTGAGGAACTGCTGCTTGGCCATGCGCGAGTCGGCAGGTATGCCATTGATATAGCGGTCGGTGAGCAGTCCCTGAGCTAAGGGAGAGTAGGCAATGTAGCCTATGCCGTTGTCAGCGCAGTAGTCGAGTATGCCGCTCTCTATCTGCACTCGGTCGATCATGTTGAGTCGTCCTTGATAGATAAGCAGAGGCACATCGCGCTCCTTGAGGTATTGGTGAGCAAAACGCAGCCCGTCCAAGGGCCAGTTGCTCAGTCCCACATACAGAGCCTTGCCCGACCTCACTATGTCAACAAGAGCCTGCAGAGTCTCTTCCATGGGCGTGTCAGGGTCGAAACGATGAGAGTAGAAAAGGTCAACATAATCTAAGTGCATACGCTCAAGACTCTGGTCTAAACTGGCCATAAGGTACTTGCGCGAACCCCATTCGCCGTAAGGTCCGGGCCACATGTTATAACCGGCTTTGGTAGAGATGAACAACTCATCGCGGTAAGGGCGGAAATCGTCGTTCATGAGTCTGCCTAAGGTCTGCTCAGCACTACCGAAAACGGGTCCGTAGTTGTTGGCAAGATCGAAATGAGTGATGCCGTGGTCGAAAGCGTAATGAGTGATCTCACGACTGCGCTCATAAGGATCGACGCTGCCGAAGTTGTGCCAGAAACCAAGACTTACCTTGGGCAGCAACACACCGCTCTTGCCACAACGGGCATAGAGCACCGAAGAGTGGTCGTAACGGTTATCAGAAGCTTTATATAAGTCTTTTGTATCCATGATGCTGATGATGAGAGTGGTTGTGATAAATAAACGACAAGATCAGTCAATCTTCGATAAGAGTATCGACTGCGGGGCTATCTTTATTCCCACTCTGTCGCCATGGTCCCACACATCGTTGGTGGATACATATAGCGAGTAGCCGTCGTCGGTGAGGATGGTCAGATGATAGTGGTTGCCCTTGAAGAGGATGAAATGGACCTCGCCGGAGAGTGTGCCCTCTTCTTCGTAGTCCTGAAGGTCAATCTCAAGGAAGGGCACTCGCACTTGCACCTTGTCGCCCGGAGCAAAAGCTTTCAACTGCTCTTCCGAGACCTCCCACTCGGCATCAAGGAACATGACTTTGCCGTTCTTGAGCACCTCGCCTTCGAAATAGTTGTAGATATGATGTTCTTTCTTTATCACCTGGATATCTTCGGGTTTGACGAGCATGCCTACAGCCGTCCCGGGTGCGAACTCATGATAGTCTTGCACCATGAACTCATAACCGTTGTCGGTGTTGACCACCATCTCGTAATGCACACCCTTGAAGATGCAACTCTGCACCACGCCGTACCATTTGGTGAAATTGCCCTTTGGTATTCTGTCTTCGGGGTCGTAGTCTTGCTGCTGCTGAGCGATAGAAGCTTGTTTGGTGTTCTCCCAGATGTATATATCTTCCGGTCTGATGACCACATCTACCGGTGTGTTCTCTCCGAAGCCGGTGTCCACACAATCGAACTCTTGGTCGCAGAAAGCTACTCGGCGGTCGCGTATCATGGTGGCGCTGAGGATATTGCTCTCGCCTATGAAGTCAGCCACGAAGCAGTTGACGGGCTCGTTATATATATCGGTGGGAGTGCCTATCTGCTGTATCTTGCCTTCGTTCATCACCACCACGCGGTCAGAAAGGGTGAGTGCCTCTTCTTGGTCGTGAGTAACATAGATGAAGGTTATTCCTAACTTGCGGTGCATCTCTTTGAGCTCTAACTGCATGTCTTTGCGCATCTTTAGGTCGAGTGCAGCCAAGGGCTCATCCAGCAAGAGCACCTCAGGCTGATTGACTATAGCACGAGCAATAGCCACACGCTGCTGCTGACCGCCTGACAGAGAGTTGACATCGCGATACTCGTAGTCGGTCATGCCCACTGTCTTGAGAGCCTGCTTGACTTTCTTGACGATAGTGTCCTTGTCAAGCTTCTTGAGCTTCAGACCGAAAGCAACATTATCAAACACATTAAGATGGGGAAACAAAGCGTATTTCTGAAAAACGGTGTTCACCGGACGCTTGTGTGGAGGAGTCTGAGTGATGTCCTCTCCCTTCAAAAGAATATCCCCCGAAGTGGCTACCTGAAAACCTGCGATACATCGCAGAAGAGTTGTCTTGCCACATCCGGAAGGACCTAAGATGGTTACAAACTCGCCTTTCTTTACCGAAAGACTTACATTGTCAAGGGCAAACTTGCCATCTTCAAACTGCTTGGAGACATTGTTTACCTCAATAATGTAATTGGTGTTTTGCATTACTGTAAGTGTTTTGTAATTCTATGGAACGGTAAATTTTATTCGCATAAAAAATAAGGTGGTACCCTGTTTGGTTTGCGCTGCAAAGGTATGAATTTTTTTGTATATATTCAAATAAATGTGTAATTTTGCGCCGATTGACAATAAAAATCATGACAAGGCGCCTTTCCATAACCCTCTTTGTTTCGGCAGTGTGCCTTGTTAGTGTGTGGTCACAGGTGTCTTATCGGCAAGACATGTATCCGCTCATCGTGCAAGATATCTATGCCGAGCTGCTTGAAGAAGGGCGTGAAGTTGACTTGTCGGACTTAGAAGAAGACCTTGAGGCTCTCCGCGAGCACCCTCTAAATATCAATTCTGCCACTCAAGACCAACTCCGCCAACTCTATTTCCTCTCCGATGAGCAGATCGAGAAGATCTTGCTCATGGTCTATCGTCAACCGCTCGACAATATCTACGAGCTACGTTTGCTCGATTGTCTGACCGACTATGAGATACGCAACCTCATGCCTTTCGTCAAGGTGGAGCCGACAACTCAAGACCGGGCAATCTATTGGCATGAGATATGGCATTATGGTAAGAGCGAGATCGACTTGCGCTTTGATGCCCGCAACATTGAGAACAACCTCAAAGACCCGTTCTATGGGGCTGTGAAGTATAAGTTCAACTATCGCAATAAAGTCCTCTTTGGGCTGAGCATGGAGCGCGACCCGCAAGAACCGTTCTACGCTCCGCGTAAGACTTATGGTGCTGATTTCTACGGAGGTTTTCTTGAGCTCAGGTCTGTGGGCAGACTCAAGACTCTCGTTGTCGGCGACTACCACGCCTCTTTCGGAGAGGGACTAACCATCAACACCGGCATGCTCTATGGCGGAAAGATGGCGGCTCTCACTCGCGACGCCTTGCCCAAAGAAGGACTCAAGAGCAAGAAATCAACCGCCGAGTACGGCTTCTTGCGAGGGGTGGGGGCTACCGTCGATCTGGGGAGAGTCGATCTCACAACTTTCTACTCGGCAAGGAAAGTGGACGGACATGTCGATGCCGGCACCTTCCCCTCTATCCTCACCACCGGCTATCACCGTACCGACCATGAGTTAGAAGGCAAACGTGAGGTCTGGCAACAGGTGGCAGGAACGAACATCAGCCTCCGACTCAACGGACTCAAGCTGGGGGTGAGCCTCACCGAACACTACCTATCAGTCTCCCTCGAACCCAAGCTCAACTACTACAACTACAATTATTTCCGTGGCCAACAGCAGCTGTCCGTCGGTCTGAACTATTATTATCGTTGGCGTTGGCTGACACTGTCGGGCGAGGTGGCGACCTCTCAGAACACACGATGGGGTGTGGGTAACATCACATCACTGAGGTTGACACCGATAAGCAACATGAGCCTGATCTTGCTCTATCGTTACTACTCAGCACATTTCGACAACCTCCTTGCTAATGCCATCGGTGCCACCTCTCGACAGAACGACGAGAACGGACTGCTCCTCGGCTTGCAGACGACACGACTGAGACATATCGACCTCAAGTTCTATCTCGACCTCTTCAGTTTTGCTCATCCTAAGTATGGCATCCACACCAAGAGTAGAGAGTTAGATGCGCTGCTGAGCATGACCTACAGACCTTCCGAGAGCTTCTCTGTGGAAGGGCGGCTGAGAGGAAGAGAACAGACGGGCACAGGCAAGTACTCTGTCCGTCTGAGTTTTAACTATAAGGCAGGCAACGTCCTCCTGCGTTCCTTTGCCGAAGGAAACATCACTTTCGACCGCCAACAAACAGCGGCTTCGCCCTCTTTTGGCGTCATAGTCGCTCAGAGTGCCGACTATCATTTTGTCAACACACCCATCACTCTACAAGCCCGAGCCGAGCTGTTCTATACTCAAAAGTACGACAACCGCTTCTACCTCTATGAGAACGATGTGCTCTATGCTTTCTCCATCCCTATGCTCTACGGACAAGGAACACGTTGGTATATTAACTTCAGATACAAGATCAACGACATCGTCTCTGTCTATCTCAAGGCAGCCGAGACTATCTACCTTAAAGACTGGGCCAAACAACAAGGCTATACCTCCCTCACCCGCACCGAGATACACTCGATGCTCCGTGTGACGTTCTGACCGTTGTTTTTTTAACCGCAGATTGAACAGATCTATATAGATTTATACAGATTTTTTTCTTTCTAT
>CAMHOK010000034.1 GCA_946186735.1 uncultured Bacteroidales bacterium | reverse complement strand
TATACGACATGTTGAAAACTATAAGGAAATAAATGATACATACTTAATAGTTTATAAAAATTGGTTAACCGCCATCTTGTACGAGCAGAAACACATGCTTGATTCCGCCAGATATTATTATGATTCAGTTATCATATCAGACTGTGACAATGCAACTAAGATTAAAGAACAATCGTATGAAGCACGGATTAGATTAACAAAGAATCAAAACGATTCTATTTTTATCTCGAAGTATTTTAATGGGGGGTCTGATTCCCACTTTCTTTTACATAAAAACAATGAGGAAGAACAGAGGTCTCTGATTTTAATTAAAGAGTATTTTGAAGGGCTTCGTAGGCAAACCTATACAAAATGGAGTCTTATTATACTTATTCTTATAGTAATACTTATCATTTGCATAAGTGTTGTTAATAACAGAAGGCAAAAAAAATATGAAAATAAAATTGCACAATTAAATCAATATACCCAAAAATTAACCGAAGATACCAATGCATTGAAAGAGTATGTTAAATATCTTCAAGATAATAATATAACGCTATCAAGCAGGATAAACCATAATGAGAAGAAATACTCTGATTTTATTGATAAAAATGCCAATACCATATTGGCCTCAATTCCTTGGAAGAACACAATAGAACTGAAAAGATATACTAATCAATGTTTAAGCAATCTATGGGATAAACTTAAAACCGAATTTAAACTTAATAACTCCGAAATAAAATTATGTATATTGATCTTGCTAAGATGTAGTAATCGAACCTGCGCTGAATTACTCTACTTATCTAACAAAACAATACCTGTAAAAAAACAACGTCTTGCTAAAAAAATGCAAATAAAAGTAACGGATTTATACTCTTTTTTAATTTCCATAATATCATAATACGATTTTGACTACTTTCAGCATAGCACCGCCATTGAATATCAGCTAATTAGGGGAATAATTGACTATGGGTATTTTTAGGCATAATCAAAAAAAAGCCGTACCTTTGCATTGTTCAATTATTATAAACTAAAATCTTAATAGCTATGTTTAAATTGCGTTTTAAGGCTTATGCCATACTTTTCGTGTTACTAATAAATAGTGCATGTCAAAAACAAGAAAACCAAGCCAACGGACCGGATTCGTTCAATTATGAACTTGCAAAAAATCGCAGGACCGCCGGATGTGGTATATGTTGCATGTCGGAAATAGCCATGCAACACGAAGCCATCCGTGGCCCTAATATTCTCATCTTCGAGACCTTAGACGATGCTTACGACTTAATCGAAACCTTAGAAGAAGCCAGCTACAACGAAATGAATACCATCTATAGCGGATGGAACATCAATAACCCCATAATGGAATCTCTCATGGCATGGAAACAAGTAGAAGAGCTCTATACTTTTGCTGACGACATGATAGAGTCAGAACTGCCTGAATATATTGACGACATCGTAGAACTTGGCCCCACTTACACTCAATCGTCTTTGATATACGACTCTACTTTGTTAGACGAAGTAACTTTAATTGAACCTCTCGGAAAATATGGATTAGAAATACTATTCAATGATAGCGGCTATTTTATTGCTGAAAACAAGCTATACATCAATCGAGCAGATATGGGCATAATCGCATATTGTCCTCTCGATGAAATCGAAGATTATTTTGATTATTATCATGGACAAACGGTATAGTGTCTATTAATAGAAATGTGCCATAAGTAAAATGACGCATCCTTTATCATTACCCTTTCATTAACTATTCTTTTCTTTAAATTACTCTTAAAACAACATAATCATGAAGCGTTTATTTTCCATAATATTCCTTTGCAGCTTTATAAGCATACTAACACTGAATGCCCAAAAGAATTATTATTTCTCCATTCAAGCCGGATATGACCTTGAAAACAATGTCTCTGACTTCTCGCTCACATCTCCTAATCTACATGGATATCATATCGGAGCAATGTTCCAATACAATTTTACACAGGTCAAGGGAATCGGAATAAGAACAGGACTCTTCTTCCATAACGCTTACCTCAACGAAAAAGACAACATGAACCTTTATGTACATGATTTGCTTATCAACAAGACTCCTCAGCTCTTCCTTGATGTCAATAGAAGTACACAAGAAATAAAAAGTTTCGGAGCAAGGATTCCCATACACCTCACTTATTCTATACCCTTGGGGGCAAATGAACTTATTCTCTGTGCAGGACCAACAATAAAATACAACTTCCATTCCTACTCTGTTGACGCTTATAAATTCCCTTATACAGAAGAAATGTTTAACAAGATACAATATCACTACATGGAGACGCACAATTGGAACCAATATTCTACACCTCTATACCTCACCTTCGGAAGCGGGATATCGCTTAATCTAAACAAATTCATTATCGCCGTAAATTATGATTGGGGATTGTATAACCTTATCAAAAATGATCTCAACCCGGCGCTTTCATCTGAAAGAGAAAATTATCATCTTGATGAGAAGCATTTCCAATATCGAGCATCTGAATTACAAATATCATTGGGATATCGGTTATAACCTATGCTTCTAAGCGGGCAGTTTGCCTTACTAACGACAAAATTGAAGATATGTGGATTTATGGTTACCCTAACTATATCATAGGTGATAGCTATAAATATATTGTCATAAACAATCATTAATCAAAACTCTATATACATAAATCTAATTTAATAACCTTTAATTTATAATTTTATGAAAACTTTATCGCATTTTTATACAGCATGTTGTGCTGTTCTGTGCATGTTTCTGTTCGCTGCGTGCGGACAAAATCCTATAGAGGAAAATGCCGACCCGTTGACAAAAGAGGATGATGTAGATCGTTCTGTTGAATACGAGGAACTTGTATGTCAAGATGCAGAAAACGACTCTTGGTATATCGTGCAATATTACACTCCTTCTCAAAACCTATATAGCATCAATATCTCATACTTCCCCAATAGTAACAAAAGACAAAGTTTTGATATCTTGCTCATAAGAGATAAGATTGAAGATGTTATGCTTCCAAGCGGGAAATACTCTACTGAAGCAACTGACGACACATACAAAATTTTAAAATCATCTATGGGCAATAACAAAACCAAGATGACACAATTAAAAAAATCTCAAATGTATGTAACCATAACTGACAAGAAAAAAGGGCTATACCACATAAGTGCATATATACAGCTTAAAGATGGCAGCAACTACCACCTCACCCACAACGGCCAAATGAGTGAACTGCAGATAAAACAATAAGTGGAAAATACTTTATTTGTACAATTACTTCCGTTTGTTCCGTGAGATCCGTACAGAATAAGATTAGTGAGATTAGTACAGAAAACATTCCGCGGTTTCCGTGAGTTCCGTACAGAAACCATTCGTGATATTCGTGATATTCGTACAGAAAAAAGTTGAATAGTTGAACAGTTGAATCCCTCCCGCCCCCTCACCCCCTCCCTCCACAGAGGGCGGGGGAAACCTTACGGCATGAAGCGTCTGAAAAGAGCTATACGTGAAACTCCATGTTTCAAACCACCCCTGCCCCTGACTAAGGTGTTCATGTCGCGCGCCGCAAATACTCCTTCGAATGTCCACCGGACATTCTCGGTGCGGCTCTATCGCTTCTCCTTATCCAAGGAGGGGAGTTTATTCCCCTATCCGTGAACCTCCGTGCTCATCCGTGTTCGTTAAAAAAAGAGAATTCCGTGTAGAAAAAGAGATTCGTGTGATTCGTGAGATTAGTACAGAAAAAGTTGAAGTTCCAACCACCCCTGCCCCTCCTTATCTAAGGAGGGGAACACCATGCGGCTAAGAACGCTACCAAGAACCTTCCGTGAGTTCCGTACAGGAAACATTAGTGGGATTCGTAATATTCGTACAGAAAAAAGAATATCCGTGAAACTCCGTGTCTGTCCGTGTTCGGTAAAAAAAAGAGAATTCCGTGTAGAAACAGCTTCCGTGAGTTCCGTACAGGAAACATTCGTGGGATTCGTGATATTAGTACAGAAAAAAGGACATCCGTGAACCTCCGTGTCTATCCGTGTTCGTTAAAAATGAAATTCGTACAGAAACTCAGTGAACATCCGTGTAGTGATTTGAGAGTTCGAAAAAAATGTCTATCTTTGCCAACTCTAACGAGAAGATAACCCGAAGACAGATAGTACATAATAATAACCAACACAAAACACTATGCCATGAAAAAAATTTTTCTTCTACTCGCTCTCTTCATATCCGTATCGCTTGTTGCTCAGCGCCGACAGACACTACTCGGAGAATGGCAGTTTGCGATGGAGACAGAACAAGGAGTGATGCCTGAGAGTGGTTATCAGACCGTTACTCTTCCGCACGACTGGGCTATCACCGGACCATTCTCTCGCGACAACGACCTTCAGAATGTAGCCATCACTCAGAACGGCAGCTACGTGCCATCGGTACGCACCGGTCGCACCGGAGGCCTGCCGTACGTAGGAACAGCTTGGTACAAGACAACCCTTCCGGACCATCTCATGGAGCATGTTGAGTTACTTTTCGATGGTGCGATGTCAGAAGCCGAAGTCTATGTCAACGGACAGAAAGTGTGCTTCTGGCCTTACGGCTACAACGCTTTCCATGTTGACATAACGCCTTTCCTGAACGCTTCTCATAACGAGGTGGCTGTTCGCTTAGACTGCAAGCCGGAGTCCTCGCGCTGGTATCCGGGCTCAGGTCTGTACCGACAAGTGCACCTCATCGAGTCGCAGCACACCCATGTGCCTATATGGGGTGCACATATCCGGACCATGAGTATAGCACCATCGGAAGCAAAGATGATGATAGAGCTCAAGGTAGAAGCCGTCAAAGCCAAGAAACGGACAGTCCATACCCGTATCTATGACGCTGATGAAATCGTTTATGAGAGCCAAGGCGTCATTGCTGCACCTGCCGACAACACACTCCAACAGTTAGCTTTCATCTCTCATCCTCATCTATGGACCCCTGAGACCCCCTCTCTCTACAAAGCTGTCTTCGACATCTATGAAGGCAAGAAGCTGGTTGACTCTTATTGTCAGACCTTCGGCATACGCACCGTCGAGATAGTGCCCAATGTGGGCTTCAAGCTCAATGGCGAGGTGCGTAAGTTCAAGGGTGTGTGCTTGCATCATGACCTTGGTCCTTTAGGCGCTGCGGCATGGCGCGATGGCATACGCCACCAGCTGCTCATGCTCCGCGACATGGGCTGCGACGCAGTGCGCACCAGCCACAACATGCCGGCACCTGAGCTGGTAGAGATTGCCGACTCATTAGGCTTCATGCTCATGGTCGAACCTTTCGATGAATGGGAGTGGGGTAAGTGTAAGAACGGCTATAACCGCTTCTTCGAGAAGATAGAAGCAGGTCAAGACAAGACATGGGCCGAACGCGACATGGTCAACATGCTGCACCATTTCCGCAACAACCCGTCGGTGGTGATGTGGTCGATAGGTAACGAGGTGCCCACTCAATGTGCCAAAGAGGGGTATAAGTATGCTAAGTTCTTGCAAGATATATGCACTCGTGAAGATGGCACGCGCCCTGTTACATGCGGCATGGACGGCGTCGATTGTGTCCTTGAGAACGGTTTTGCTCAAGTGATGGAAGTGGTGGGAATCAACTATCGTGCTCACCGTTATCAGGAGGTGTATGACGCCACTCCTCAGAAGTTAGTGCTCGGCTCAGAGACGGCATCTACCGTCTCGAGTCGTGGAGTGTATAAGCTGCCCGCCGTTAAGGACAATAACGACAGCGTGTGCAACGTGCCTCAGCCCCAAGGCAACTCGCTCACTAACCAATGCTCCGGTTACGACCTCGAATATTGCCCATGGAGCAATGTGCCTGATGATGATTTCGCCAACATGGATGACTACCCATGGACCATCGGACAGTTCGTCTGGACCGGTTTTGACTACCTTGGCGAACCATCGCCGTACGATACCGACGCATGGCCGTCACACTCCTCTTATTTCGGTATCATCGACCTTGCCTCTATCCCCAAAGATCGCTACTGGCTCTATCGCAGCCAATGGAACACCAAAGAGCATACCCTGCATCTACTCCCTCATTGGGACTGGCAAGAGGGCGACAGAGTAACTGTTATGGTATATACCGATATGCCTGAGGCAGAACTTTTCGTCAACGGACGCTCACTTGGCAGACAGCATAAACTGACCCGCGAAGAAGCCGCACAAGACGAGCGTTGGGGCAAGATCCGCCGCTATCGTCTTATATGGGACGATGTGGAGTTTGAGAAAGGTACACTCATGGCTGTGGCTTACGACAAGAATGGCAATGCCGTGATGGTAGAGAGTCGCCTAACGACAGGTGAGCCAACTCAACTCACTCTTGAAGCCGACCGCTGCGGACGCCTTACTTACCTGCGCGTGAGAGTATGCGATGAGAACGGCAATCTATGCGTCAAGGCCAATAACAAGATACATATCGACGTAACGGGCACCGGACGTATGCTCGGTGCTGCCAATGGCGATGCTACCTGCCTCATACCCTTCCAGAGTGCCGACCAACAAGCGTTTGCCGGAGAGATGACTATTATCATCGATGGCGAGGCACAAGTGACCGTGAGTGCTGAGGGACTGCAATCAGCCACCTTATAAGCGAAAGCCGCCACAAAACAAAAAAAGAGAAAACTTTTGGTTTTCTCTTTTTTTGCGCTCCCTCAAGGACTTGAACCTTGGACCCCCTGATTAACAGTCAGATGCTCTAACCGACTGAGCTAAGGAAGCATTGATTTTGCGTTCGAGCCAACGGCCTCAAGACCTTCATTCTCAAAAGCGGGTGCAAAATTACAGCTTTTTTCTGAAATACCAAACAAAAATCAAAAAAAATTCACTATCTTTGCAAAAATTTTAGTCCCGTACATCATGAAAAAAATCTTAGGCTTAGGTAATGCTCTGACAGACATCCTTTTGCAGGTATCTGACGATGACTTGCGCGAACTACAGCTCCCCAAGGGTAGCATGAACCTTATTGACCTTGAGACGGCACGGTCCATACAAAGTCGTTTTGCCCACATACGCAAGACCATGGTTGCGGGTGGTAGTGCTGCCAACACCATCAATGCTATTGCAGCACTCGGAGGTAAGTCGGCATTTATCGGCAAGATTGGTCTGGACGAGATTGGCGAGTTCTACAGAGAAGACCTGATAAAAAACGGCGCCTACCCCATGCTGCTCCAATCGAACATGATGTCGGGCTGTTGCACCGTCTTCATCACACCCGATGGTGAGCGCACCTTTGCCACTTATCTCGGTGCTGCTGCCGACCTCAAGCCCGAGGATATACAAAGAGACGCTTTCCGCGGGTACGACATCTTCCATATAGAAGGCTATATGGTGCAGAACCACGAACTCATCAAGAAAGCCATAGAGATGGCATACGAAGAGAACATGACCATCTCCATCGACCTCGCTTCATACAACGTGGTTAACGACAACCGCGAATTTCTAAGTAGCTTGATAGAAAAATATGTTGATATCGTCTTTGCCAACGAAGACGAGAGTTATGCTTACACTCACTTATCGGCAGAAGAGTCGGTGGAGAAGATCTCTCGTCAGAGTCAGATAGCTGTGGTCAAGGTGGGAAAGAAAGGGTCGTATATCATGTCTAACGATGTGAGGGAGCACATAGGTGCAATCACCTCTGCCTGCTTAGATTCGACCGGAGCCGGAGACCTATACGCAGCCGGCTTCCTCTACGGCATGTCAGAAGGGTTAGACATACGCCGCTGTGCAGAGATAGGCACCTTGGCTGCCGGACGCGTGGTTGAGGTGGTAGGCACTAAGCTCACAGAAGAGACATGGGAAGAGATAAGACGCCTATGCGCTCTATACCGGGGCTTTCATCGGATGATGGAACTATAGATGAAACGGAAAAAACAAAAGATATGAAAAAACTACTCTTTGCCTTATATGAGATTGTCATCGGCATTCCTCTTTTCCTCTGTACAACCGTTTTTTGTGCTATCTTCACCATGCTCACCATTCCATGGGCAAACAGCCGTTTTGTTCATGCGGTGCAAGTGTGGTGGGCTCGCAGTTTCTGCCGTATCTTCTGGTGCGGTGTGAGCATCGATGGCATTGAAAATATCGACCCCAAGCAGAGTTACGTGTTCGTCAGTAACCATCAGAGCCTTGCAGATGTGTTCGTTGTCTATGGCTGGTTGCCCGTCATCTTCAAGTGGATAATGAAGAAAGAGTTGCGTCGCATACCCTTGGTGGGTACGGCGTGCAAGGCAGCAGGACATATCTTCCTTGACAGGAAAAGCAGAAAATCGGCGATAGAGACTATCAAAGAAGCTGAAAGCATACTTCACGACGGAGTGTCGGTGGTCATATTCCCTGAGGGCACACGCTCGACGGACGGTCAAGTGGGGGCTTTCAAACGCGGTGCTTTCCAGATAGCCTTCGACCTCAACCTGCCTATTGTACCTCTGTCGCTGAGCGGATGTCGCGAGGTGTGCCCTAAAGACTCATATATCATCCGTTTAGGAAAGCACATACACATGCATATCGGACAACCTCGTCCTACAGAAAATGCCGAACAAAGCGAACTGATTGAGCAAGTAAGGCAAGATGTGATAGCCGGAATAAAATAAATTGTGGCAGCGCGTTTGATAATTACGAAAAAAAACGTAAATTTGCAGCGCCTTTTTCCGGAACTTATCGTTAGACAGATATAACGCAAAAAATAAACCTCAAATTTTTTCATACAAATGGGTCTTTTTTCCTTTAATCAAGAGATTGCTATCGACCTTGGCACTGCCAACACCATCATCATCTCCAACGATCAGGTAGTGGTTGACGAGCCGTCGGTAGTGGCTATCAGTTATCAAGACGGGAAGATGGTTGCTGTGGGCAGAAAAGCACAGCAGATGATAGGTAAGGGTGGTCAGATGATCAAGACTGTCCGTCCGCTTCGCGATGGTGTGATAGCCGATTTCTATGCATGTGAGATGATGATCCGTGGCATGATAAAGATGATTCCGAGGAAGAATCGTCTGTTCACTCCCAGCATACGCATGGTCGTTTGTATCCCTTCGGGCTCAACCGAGGTGGAGATACGTGCGGTGCGCGACTCCTCGGAGCATGCCGGCGGCAGAGACGTGTACATGATCTACGAGCCTATGGCTGCCGCTATAGGTATGGGTATCGATGTTGAGAGCCCCGAGGGCTGTATGATTGTGGACATCGGTGGCGGTACCACAGAGATTGCTGTTATCTCGCTTGGAGGAATAGTTGCCAACAAATCCATCAAGACAGCAGGCGACGACCTCAATGCCGACATCGTCGATTATATGGGTCGTATGCACAACCTCAGAATAGACGAACCTACTGCCGAGAGGATAAAGATACAAGTAGGCTCCGCTCTCACCGAGTTGGACAACCCACCCGAGGACATCATCGTTATCGGTCCGAACAGAACAAACGCTATGCCTTTGGAGGTGCCGGTGAGCTATCAAGAGATAGCACACTGTCTCGAGAAGAGCATATCAAAGATTGAAAACGCTATTTTGCAAGCTCTTGAGTCAACCCCTCCTGAGTTGTATGCCGACATCGTCAAAAGAGGTATCTTCCTCGCAGGAGGCGGTGCGTTGCTTCATGGTCTTGCCAAACGACTGACCGACAAGATAACCATACCGTTCCATGTGGCTGATGACCCGCTGCACGCTGTGGCAAGAGGTACGGGAGTGGCACTCAAGAACATATCTAACTTCCATTTCCTGCTCAGATAACATTTCCTGCTCAGATAACGACTGAAATCCTCCTAAGCTTAACTACATGAAAAGTCTGCTGCAATTCTTGAGTAAGTACAGCATACTGTTGATGTTTATCGCACTTGAAGTACTTTCGCTGATATTGGTTACTACACAAAACCAGTATCAGCGTAGTGCGTTTTTTAGCTCGGCTAACAGCATATCCGGATGGACCTACTCTATCTACTCAAACATAAGCAGCTATATCGGATTGAAGAAAGAGAACCAGGTGCTTCAAGAAGAGAACACCCTTCTGAAGAACCAACTCACGATGCTTGAGAACCAAAACGAAGCTCTCAGAGAAGGTCTTGCGGCCGACTATACTTATGCTGACCATGACTACAATTTTATCTCTGCCCGAGTCATCAACGCCTCTGTCAACAAGAACCACAACTACCTCACTCTCAATAAAGGTAAGAGAGACGGGGTGAGAGTAAACATGGGTGTTGTCAATTCGGATGGTGTGGTGGGTATAGTATGTTCTGTGGGCGAACGCTTCTCTACCGTCATACCGGCTATCAATACCGATGCCGCTATCAGTTGCAAAGTGAAGAACAGCAACAATATGGGTTTCCTCAAGTGGGACGGACGGGACTATCGTTACTGTCAGCTCAAAGACATGGCCAAGCACATCGAACTCAACGTGGGCGACACCGTACTCACCAGCGGAGTATCTTCAATCTTTCCCAGCAACATAATGGTAGGGACAATCAAAGAGATCAACACCGCCGAGAGCGATGCATACCATCAGATAGTGGTCACTCTGTCAACCAACTACAACCAACTGGGCTATGTCAACATAGTGAGCAACAACACACAGATAGAACAATTGGCACAAGAACATGAATATATGGATTAAGAACATATTACGCTTCCTTATCGTCATGTGTCTGCAGATCTTGCTCATCAACAATCTGCAGCTGTGGGGACTGTGCAGCCCTTGCTTCTATCTGCTCTTCCTCTTTGCTCTCCCGCCAACCTTACCGAGGTGGGCAGAACTAATAATAGGTGCGCTCACCGGTCTTATCATCGACATCTTCACGAACACCTTAGGTGTAAACATGGCAGCATGTATCTTGGTGAGCTATCTCCGACCCATCTTCATCAAAACAATGATACAAGACAACGACCGCCTCACCGACACACTTAATCTCAAGACGGTTACGCCTTCTGTATATATCAGACTGATAACCATACTTATTGCCATACACCATTTTGTCCTTTTCAATCTCGAAGCCTTTAGCTTGAGCAATTGGTGGCTCACTCTTATACATATTGTGTTAAGCTCCGTTGCCACACTCTTGCTCATCTTGCTTGCCGACATACTTGTAGATTAGTTCAGCATGATTAACGAGACCTATTATAAGCGCAGATATGTTGTGACCGCCATCTTTCTCGTGGTCATCTTGATATATGTGATAAGGCTGTTCTTCATGCAAGTGGTTGACCAATCAACCAAACAAGTGGCTAACAGCATGGCTCTGCTCAATCAAACCATTTATCCGTCACGTGGGCTCATCTACGATAGAAACGGTGAACTGCTCGTATATAATCAACCCATATACGACATCACCATTATCGTCAAACAAATAAAACAAAACTTCGACACCATCGGTTTCTGCAATATCCTTGGTATCACTCGTGAAGAGTTTGAAGAACGTATGGCCGACATCCAAAACCGCAAAAAGAACCGTAGCTACTCACAACACACTCCCCAACTGTTTGCCTCACAACTGAGCAAAGAAGAACTCTCACCTTTGCAGGAATCGTTACACAGATTCAAGGGAGTCAATATTCGGAAAAGGACACTGAGAGACTATACCTACAACTCTGCTGCACAGGTGCTGGGCAGCGTAGGGGAAGTGTCGCAAAAGAATATCGAAGCCGACCCATACTATACCCGAGGCGACTATTCAGGACAAAGCGGACTGGAAAAGACCTACGAGAACTATCTGCGTGGAGAGAAAGGAGTGGAGATTATCCTCAGAGATAATAAAGGACGCTTACAAGGTAGTTATATGGACGGTCAATACGACAAAAAACCTATCTCCGGAGGCAATCTGATAACCACCCTTGATATCCGACTGCAGATACTTGCCGAGCAGTTGCTCTCAGGAAAGATAGGCAGTGTGGTTGCTATCGAACCAAAGACGGGCGAGATACTTGCTCTCGCTTCCAACCCTACCTGGGACCCCAAACTGCTGGTTGGAAAACAAAGAAGCGAGAACTACCGCAAACTGCTTAACGACAAGACCAAACCACTGATGAACAGAGCATCACAAGCACAGTACTCACCCGGCTCTACCTTCAAAACGATACAAGCTCTTAGTGCTTTGCAAGAAAAAGTAATAACTCCGCGAACCATCTATCCGTGCAGCGGACCATCGTCAACACCTATCAGATGCACACACCACCATGGTAGTGCTATCAACCTTGAGAATGCTATAGAACAGAGCTGTAACCCATATTTCTGGGGAGCTTATCGAGACCTGCTGGAAAAAAATAAAGACATCATACAATCGTTCAATATCTGGCGCGAGGATATCAAAAGCTTCGGACTGGGAGAACGCTTCAAAGAGTCGGATATAGGCGAACAGTCGAGAGGAAGTATTCCTTCTGTCGAGCTGTATAATAAACTATATGGAGTCAACCGTTGGAACTCAAGGACCATACGCTCGCTCTCTATAGGACAAGGAGAGATACTCGTTACGCCACTCCAACTCGCTAATCAGGCAGCAGCTATAGCCAACGAGGGGTATTATATCACACCTCACCTTAACAAGACCGACTCTTTCCTCACCAAACGACATGATACTAAGATCGACAAACAATATTTTGCTTGCGTCAAACAAGGTATGCGCCGGGTGATGACCAATGGCACCGGCAGATACTATCAAGTGGACAGCCTTCAGATGTGCGGCAAGACAGGAACGGTGCAGAACGCACATGGTAAAGACCATGCTATCTTTATCGGGTTTGCCCCGCTCGACAACCCGCAGATAGCAGTTGCCGTGGTGGTGGAAAACGCCGGATTCGGAGCCACATGGGCGGCTCCTATAGCCTCTTTAGTGATGGAACAATATCTGACAGATACCATCCAACGACAAGAAATCAAACAAAGAATAAGTACAACCCGACTCAACCCCGATGTCAAGGAATGATAACATACTGAAATCTATCGATTGGTGGACTATCTTAATGTGGGTGGTCATGATGTTCTTAGGCTGGTTGAACATCTATAGTACCACCTCGCATGAAACCGACTTGAGTCCGTGGAGTTTCCAAACGTTCTCGGGCAAACAGATTGTGTGGATAGCTCTTGCCATTGTTTCGGCTATCGTCCTTGTACTCATCGACCACCGTACCTACGACGTCGTAGCATATCTCATATATGGTATTTGGATAGTCATTCTCTTACTACCTCCTTTATTCACGACCGGAGTCAAAGGCTCCGTATCATGGATACCTATCGGACCCTTTCGCTTCCAACCTGCCGAATGGGCAAAATGTATCACCGCCTTAGCAATAGCCAAATGGATGAGCAGATACGAGTACAGACTCAAAGGATGGAGAGATCTGGTCGTACCAATAATCTTCCTCATTGTGCCTGCCATCATCATCTCGGTATGGGAAAAAGAAACAGGTTCTGCACTCGTCTTTGCAGCATTCTTCCTTATGTTCTACCGAGAAGGAATGTCAGGCTATGTCCTGCTCATCGGTGCAGCCGCCGTCATTCTTTTTATCTTAGTCATACGCTTAGACGTAGTACAACTGAGCTGGGGCATAGGCAACGTAGGAATAATAGCTGCAATGGTACTAATAATGTTTATTGCACTCTATTTCCTGCTCTTCCGGCTCGAACTTAAAAAAGAATCACTGATTCTTACCGGCATTATCATTTTAACATACGGCATATCATGTATCATAAACATCTGGATACCTGTTAATTTTAATATCATATCTACAATTACGGCGACCCTAAGTGCACTCTTTACATTAGTGCTGGCAATACTCTATCGAAACAGAGACCTCGCCATTATCACGCTTTTCATTGTGGGCTCAGTCATCTTTAGTTTTGGCTGCAAAATATTGTTTCCAAAACTACCCAACCATCAAAAACAAAGAATTGAAGTGATTCTCGGTCTGCGCGAAGATCCCACAGGTGTAGGATACAATGCCAAACAGGCAGGTATAGCCATAGGGTCAGGAGGAATAACAGGCAAAGGCTTTAGAAACGGCACACAAACATCTATGAAATATGTGCCCGAACAACATACCGATTTCATCTTTACAACTATTGGCGAAGAATGGGGATTTATGGGTACTTTCGCGGTATTGGCTCTTTACGTTGCTTTTATCCTCAGACTCATTCAACTCAGTGAGCGGCAAAAAGATATGTTCAGCCAAATATACGGCTATTGCGTAGTGTCAATCTTCATAGCACATATTGTCATCAACATCGGTATGGTTATCGGACTGCTACCCGTAGTAGGTATTCCTCTACCTTTCTATAGTTATGGAGGCAGCTCGATGTTGGGCTTTACAATGTTGCTCTTCATCTTCTTAAACTTAGATGCAGCAAGAGTAGAAAAACTATAGACTATAGAAACAAAACACAAAACAACAGATACACAAGTAAATGAAACTACAATACGATGTCATAGTAGTAGGAGCAGGACACGCAGGTTCAGAGGCTGCAGCTGCAGTTGCCAACCTTGGCAGCCGAACACTACTCATCACCATGGACATGAACACCATCTCTCAGATGAGTTGCAACCCTGCTGTAGGAGGTATAGCTAAAGGACAGATAGTGAGAGAGATTGACGCTCTTGGCGGACAGATGGGCAGAGTAACGGATGCAGCATCCATACAGTTTCGCATGCTCAACCGCTCAAAAGGACCGGCAATGTGGAGCCCAAGAAGCCAATGCGACAGAAAAGCGTTTATCAAGGAATGGATACACACCCTCAGCTCCACAGATAATCTGCATATATGGCAGGACTGCGTGACGGAGTTAATAATTGAGAATAAGACAGTTGTAGGAGTTAGAACACAATTAGGCGCTGAGTTCAAAGCCGGAGCTGTGGTTCTTACCAATGGCACATTCCTCAACGGCAATATGCATTTTGGCAAGGTGCAAATAAGGGGTGGCAGAATAGCAGAAAAAAGCAGTCTGGGCCTGAGCGACCAACTCAAAGAGCTCGGTTTCGTGGTTGGCAGAATGAAGACAGGCACACCTTGTCGAATCGATAAGCGTTCAATCAACTTCGACGCAATGATCGAACAAAAGGGAGACGATGAAATTGAACATTTCTCTTTTCTCAATAGTGGTGCACCTAAGCTCAAACAGATGAGCTGCTACATCACCTATACCAACCCGCAAACTCACGATATCCTTCGTCGAGACCTTGACAAGAGTCCGCTATATAACGGGCAGATACAAAGTATCGGACCCAGATATTGCCCGAGCATAGAGACTAAAATTCACACTTTTGCCGACAAAGACGCTCATCAACTCTTTATCGAACCCGAAGGAGAAGACTCCGGCGAATACTATCTCAACGGATTTAGCTCTTCACTCCCTCTTGATACTCAGATAGAAGCCATACATACCATTAAGGGTTTGGAGAAGGCAGTTCTCTACCGACCGGGTTATGCTATAGAGTAC